>JAYTVD010000122.1:0-18778 GCA_043744175.1 Phyllobacteriaceae bacterium | reverse complement strand
GCTAGCTTGAGCGAAGACAATTTGGTGCGAAGCGAGGTGTCGATTTGGCGGGAACCCATCTTAACGATGAGGCCGCCGAGCAATGACGGATCAACCGTCACATTAAAAGCAACATCCTTGCCGGCCACGCTCTTTAACGTGTCCTTTAGTTCTTTTACCTGCGCCGGTGTCAGCGCGGTTGCGCTGGTGACATCGGCAGTGGCCTCTCCGCGATGCGCGGTAGATATTTGGCGGAACGCCTCAATCATACCAGGAACAGCGAACAGGCGACGGTTACGGGCAGCAACCGCCAGAAAATTACCAACCAGACCGGAAATTTTGGCCTTGGCTGTCACAGCGCTGATGGCCTTCACTTGGTCATCAGCAGAAAATACAGGGCTTTTTACAAAGCGCGCCAGATCCTCAGATCCGTTAATCAACGCTTCCACGCGGCCGAGGTCTTTTTCCACAGCGGCAATAGATTTTGTCTCGAGCGCGAGATCAAAAAGCGATCCAGCATAACGCTCGGCAACACCAGAAACAGGAGACGCAGATTGTGCCACGGGTCTATGGTTCTCTTGTGTGTAATCCCGACAAGGCCTGCACTACCAACCGTAGTAATGCTAACCCATTGGGTTGATTGAATTTTACCGTCTGGAGCCGCTAATATACAGCGTTTCCCCCCGATTTGTGATTGGCGTCTAGCATAGGCTTTTCAGTTCGGCAACCTGCCATGTGAGCCATTTTTGCGACACATTTGCCGCAGTTGCAAGATAGATTTGCCTTAAATTCCCCTAAATAACGAATCCAAAGGCAAATGCCAGCGGCATGGCGGCTAAAATCACCTCAATGACGATTGAAATCCAGTTATAAAGCGTGTTGCCACTGTCAGATAGCATCGAAATCAGACGGCCAAACGCCGTAAATCCCCAGCAGACACCCAGCGCCACCCACAACAGCGGCTGGGCAAACAACACACAACAAATGCCAAGCCCCAAATAAAACCCCGCCATCGTGCCCCGCCCCTCAGCAAGAGCCTCCGGATGATCCGGATGGGTCTGCAAGCGCAAAATACGAAACGAAATCCCCGGCGCGAATAATAACAGCAACCCGAAGCCAATCGTAATCAGCGCGCTAGTCCAAGCCACCCACTCCCCGCTGCTGGCAGGCCAATAAAATTCAAACATAATAATCCCCCGAAGTAAACTTTGGGACCAGTGCTATCAAAGAAATGCGGGGTGGTCGAGATGGGGGAAGTTCTAACCAGCTTCAGGAGGCATTTACCATTATTCCCGTTTGTCGAGCAATTAGGTCAGGAATTTACCATCGATTGTTAAGAGTAGTGATAACTAAAATAGATAAGTCCAACAAGGAAATTTGAATGAATAGGTTTTTGTTAGAACTGCTCATAAACCTAAAGCGAGTCTTTTGGCTACGCTGCTTCAAAAAAGTCTCTTTGGGTGGACATAATGTTAGTCCTGCCGTGCTACTTGTTATGCTCTGTGCCTCCTTATCAGCGAAAGCGCTTGTTAACTACGTTGCCGCCGGGCCAGATCCTTACTTCAATGAGTGGGGCCTTGCATCCATCTTGGCTGCATGGGCTGTATTTACACTCATGATTGCACTGGTAAGCGACAGGAAAGCACCTGTGCCCCTAAGCCAAGCGGTCAATGATCTTGCCGGGGTTGCGTTAGTCAATTCGCTACTTCTTCTAACAATGCATATTTGTTGGAAGTTATTTGCGAGAGAACTTTCCGATAAGGGCTTTCCAATTCAAAACATTTGGTATGGGGCCATGGGGTGCGTTGGACTATGGTCGTTAATCACTTTGTGGAGAACAGGTAATAGACTGTGGCGGGCTCCCATACGATTTCCGGGCGCTCGGTTTGCCATTGCAGCCATGATTCCGGCGTTACTCATCCCTCGTTCAAGTCTTTATGATGGGCCTAACACGGATTGGAGTCGCAATGACATTTGGTATTTCGCTCGAGACGGTTTTTACTCGTCCAGTGCATCAGAAACCACCGAGGCGAGTGGCCCAATCGTTGATTATGAAACAACGTTTTACCAGCAGCCTGCCATGGTCGAAAAGGCACTATCGGGAATTAGGCCACCTGCTGGCGCTGCACCGCAATTCTATTTCTTAGGTATGGCACCAAGTTCGGCGCAGACAGTTTTCAAAAGCGAAGTGTTGGGCGCGCAGGCTACATTTGAAACGCAGCTCGATACCAAAGGTCATTCACTGTCGATCATCAATAGTGAAGACACTTTAATGGCCTATCCGCTCGCCAGTGTTTCAAATCTTGACCTCGCACTTTCCGGAATAGCCAAAATTATGCGCCCTGAAAAAGATGTGCTTGCGCTGTTCGTCACATCGCATGGCAGCGCCGGTTTAATCTCAGTGTCCTTACCAGGCTTCCCGCTGAATGAAATTAAGCCAGAGCTGCTACAAAGAGCGCTTATAAGGTCCAAAATCAAGAATCGGGTCATAATAATTTCGGCATGTTATTCAGGTAGCTTTATCCCAACGCTCGCCAATGACGACACTTTAATTATGACCGCAGCAAGCGCCGAAAAAACATCGTTTGGTTGCTCCAATGAACGCGATTGGACCTATTTCGGTGACGCATTATTCAATCATGCACTTAAGAAGACAGACTCCCTTCCTCAAGCATTCAAGATTGCGCGAGACTTAATCAACGAGTGGGAAGCTGAGCAGAAGTTGACACACTCAGACCCACAAATCTCGCTAGGGAAAAATATTGCGAGGGTTCTGGAATCGATGAAGCATAAAAGCGTTGGTGAGATCGCGTCGAAAGCAAATTAACTTGTCCACCCTCACAAAAAGCTCTGCGGATCAATATCCACTTGCACCATCACCGAGCCGCGCACTTTCGGCCCCGTCACCAGCATGGTTTTAATAAACCCTTGAATATCCGCTTTTCGCTCTGCGCGGATAACCAGCCGGAAGCGATGGCGGCCACGGATCATTGCCAGCGGCGCTTCGGCGGGGCCGAGCACATCAATGCCCTTGGTATCCGGCGCGACTTGCCGCAGGCCCCGCGCATGAACTTCCGCTTCTTGGCGGCTATTGGCCGAAACAATGATGCCCGCCAGACGCCCGAACGGCGGCAAGCCGGCACTTTCGCGCTCGCGGGTTTCGCGGGCATAGAAGGCTTCGGCATCGCCGGAAATCATCGCCCGCATGACCGGATGCTCCGGCTGATAGGTCTGGATAAGCCCGACGCTTTCCTTGCCCGTGCGCCCCGCGCGGCCTGTCACTTGGCTCAGCAATTGAAACGTCCGCTCCGCCGCGCGCGGGTCGCCATTGGCGAGGCCAAGGTCAGCATCCACCACGCCCACCAGCGTCATATTGGGAAAATTATGTCCCTTGGCCACCAACTGCGTGCCGATAACAATATCCGCATCGCCATTGGTAATTGCCTCCAGCTCCAGCCGCAAACGCCGCACGCCGCCGATCATATCGGACGACAGCACGATGATTCTGGCATCAGGAAAATGCGCCGCCACTTCCTCGGCAATGCGCTCAATGCCCGGCCCGCACGCCACCAAATGATCGAGCGTGCCGCACTCAGGGCAAGCCTCCGGCTTCTTTTCGTCATGCCCGCACTGATGACAAACGATCTTGCCGCGAAAGCGGTGCTCCACCAGCCAGCTCGAACAATCCGGACATTGAAACCGATGCCCGCATACACGGCACAGCGTCAGCGGCGCATAGCCGCGACGATTGAGAAACAGCAGCGATTGCTCTTCGCGTGCCAATGTCGTGCGAATTTCACTGAGCAGTACGGGAGATAAAAACCCGCCACGCGCAGGCGGGTGGCGGCGCATATCAATCGCCTTGAGGCTCGGCAGACTGGCATCCGCAAAACGCGAGGCCAGCACCACGCGCTTATAGCGCCCCATGTCGGCGTTAACACGGCTTTCGATGGAGGGCGTGGCCGACGACAGGACGACCGGAAACCCGCCCAAATTACCCCGCACCACGGCCATATCGCGGGCGTTATAAAACACCCGGTCTTCCTGCTTAAATGCCGGATCATGCTCTTCATCAACAACAATGAGGCCAAGCTCTTTGAACGGCAAAAACAGCGCCGAGCGCGCACCCGCGACCACGCGCACGGAACCCTCCGCCACCTGCCGCCACACCCGCTCACGGGTTTTGGGCGCAAGGTCCGAATGCCACTCGGCGGGCTTCACGCCAAAGCGATTTTGAAACCGTTCCAAAAACGCATGTGTCAGCGCAATTTCCGGCAACAGGATCATCACCTGTTTGCCCGCATCCAGCGCCGTGGCAATGCCTTCAAAATAGACCTCAGTTTTGCCCGAACCCGTAATGCCATCAATCAGCGTGACTGAAAATCCGCCAGCGCCAACCGTCGCGCACAGCGCATCCGCCGCCGCTTGCTGGTCCGGCGAAAGCGTTGCGCTGGCATAAGCCGTGTCCGGCGCTGCCACCACCGGCTGGGCGGGCAAATGTGTGGATTCAAACACTCCCTGATCGTGCAGCCCGTCAATAACTGTACCCGATACACCAGCGGCATGGGCAAGGCCCAATCTGGTCCACGCCAGCCCGTCCTGCGCCAACTCCAGCACGCGGCTTCGCGCCACCGTCATCCGCTCCGGCCTATGCCCTGTAAAAACCAATGCCGGAACCGGAGGCTCGGGGTCAAAAGCGGCAGGCGCGCGCAGCGCCATCCGCGCCACCAGCCCGGGCGGTGACAAAGTATATTCCGCCACCCATTCAATAAACCTGCGCATATCGCCCGTCAGCGGCGGGCAGTCGAAAACCTGGGTGATGCTTTTAATTTTCTTGGAATCAATTTGGTCCGCCGGACCATCCCACACTACGCCAAACACTTGGCGGGGCCCGAGCGGCACCTGCACAATCGCACCCACAGGCGCATCCACGCCCTCCGGCAGCGCATAGCTATAGGCCCGCTCAGCCGGCATAGGCACCAGCACGGGAACAATCTTGCGGGGTTGCGAATCTTGGCTCATCGTTGCGCGACCTTGCAGCGAACCAGCGGCAAAGAAAAGGCAAATGCGAAAGTGCTACAAATAACGAAACTTATTTCGACAAATCCGCTGCCAGCGCCAAACGCACCAGTTCTGCGAGCTCACGAGCCGCACGGTTTTCGGCGTCACGCTGAGCACGAAGCGAGGCGAACTGTTGGGCGGGACGGTCAAACGAAGCCGTAACCGAGCGCTTGCCGGTCGTAATAACCTCGCCATTGGTGGCATTGGTCAAAACATAGAGCGAAGTCAGCACCACGCCGCCCGCACTCGGCTGCCCCGCACTGGTCGCATCCACAGCGACAGCCGCCGTAGAAATGCCCTGCGACGTAACACCCAAATCCAATTTATACTGCGGGCTGGCAGGTTCACCAGCACCGCCATTCAAGAGGAATATCAGCTGATTACGCACTTCCTGCGCATAGCGCGAATCCACCTCGTTCACGGCAATGGACTTCAAAGCCGCGGACGTTGATATGCCAGAAGCGCTTGGCGATGCGTCAGAATAAAGCGGCCGCACTTGGCAACCGCCAAGCACTAACGCGAAAGCCGCGACAGAGAGTGTCAGGGTGCGATTAGACAACAAGGTTCACAATCCTCTGCGGCACAACGATAATCTTCTTTGGTGCATTACCAGAAAGCGCGGCTTGCACAAAGTCTAATGCAAGCACAGCCGCTTCGACAGTAGCTTGGTCCGCATCGCGGGCAATTGTCAAATCACCTCGTCGCTTGCCGTTGATCTGTACTGGCATGGTCACGGTGTTTTCGACGATTAGCGCAGGATCAAACACAGGCCAAGGCGTATCCGCCACCATCCCTGTGTTGCCCAACACCTGCCAGCACTCTTCCGCCAAATGCGGCATCATCGGCGCGATTAGCTGCACCAGAATATTCGCCGCCTCTTTAGTCGCCCCGGCAATATTGGCATCAGCCGTGCCAGCAGCAACCGCTGTCAGGGCCGGATAAAGCGCATTCACCAGCTCATAAAGCCGCGCCACGGCCTTGTTGAAATTCAGACGATCAATGTCTTCGCCAACGGCCTTCAATGTCTTATGCGCCGCCTTGCGAATAGCGCCCGCCTCGCCGTCCATAACGCTAACAGCACTCGCAGCCTTTAACCCCTGAGCGGCCTCGCCAATCAAACGCCAAATGCGCTGAACGAACTTGTGCGAACCTTCAACACCCGCTTCAGTCCAAATCACATCGCGTTCCGGCGGCGAATCAGACAGCACGAACCAGCGCGCGGTGTCCGCGCCATAGGAGCCGATAATATCATCCGGATCGACGGTGTTCTTCTTCGACTTCGACATCTTCTCGATGGCGCCAATTTCCACGGGCGAACTATCGGACAATAGGCGCGCCTTGCGATTTTCGCCCTCGCCCTCGATGATAATATCGGACGGCAACACCCAACCAGCGGCATTGCGGTAAGTCTCGTGAACCACCATGCCTTGGGTAAACAGCCCCTTGAACGGCTCTTTGACGCCCAAGTGCCCCGTCGCGCACATGGCGCGGGCAAAGAAGCGCGAGTAGAGCAAATGCAAAATCGCATGCTCAATGCCGCCAATATATTGATCCACCGGCAGCCACGCATCGGCCGCTTTGGCATCGGTCGGCTCGTTCATCCACGGCGCGGTGAAGCGGGCATAATACCAGGATGAATCGACAAACGTATCCATCGTGTCCGTCTCGCGCCGCGCAGCGTGGCCGCATTGCGGGCAATTGACATGACGCCATGTGGGGTGACGATCGAGCGGATTGCCCGGACGGTCAAACTCAATATCATCCGGCAGCTTTACCGGCAAATCTTTCTTTGGCACCGGCACAACACCGCACACTTCGCAGTGAATGACCGGTATCGGGCAACCCCAGTAGCGCTGGCGGGAAATGCCCCAATCGCGCAATTTGAATTGTGTTTTGCGCGCGCCTTGAGGCGCATTGCCGAGGTTGAGTGAACTCAACCGTGCGGCCACATCGTCAAACGCAGCCTCCGGCGTCATGCCATCAAGAAAGCGCGAGTTAATCATCACGCCATCGCCATCGTAAGGCTTATTGCCAACCTTAAACGTGGCCGCATCTTCGCCCGCAGGCATCACAACGGTTTCGATTGTGAGACCATATTTCGTGGCAAAATCAAAGTCGCGCTGGTCATGCGCCGGACAGCCGAAGATCGCGCCCGTGCCATATTCCATCAGCACAAAGTTGGCGATATAAACCGGAACCAGCCAGTTTTCATCAAACGGATGGCGCACTTTAACGCCGGTATCAAAACCGATCTTTTCAGCCGTTTCCAGCGCCGCAACAGACGTGCCCATCTGACGGCATTTATCGGCAAACGCTGCCAATTCAGGATTGGTTTCAGCCATCGCCTTCGCCAGCGGATGGTCCGCCGCAATCGCCAGAAACGACGCGCCAAACAGCGTATCAGGCCGCGTTGTGTAAACCTCAATCTCGCCCACTGGCGCGTCACCGGCCACTTCCCAGCGCAGCATCAGACCTTCGGATTTGCCAATCCAGTTCTTCTGCATCAGGCGCACTTTTTCCGGCCAGTTTGGTAACTCGTCCAAGGATGCCAGCAAATCTTCGGAAAAATCCGTGATCTTGAAGAACCACTGCACCAAATCGCGCTGTTCCACCAACGCGCCCGAGCGCCAGCCGCGACCGTCAATCACCTGCTCATTGGCAAGCACGGTCATGTCTTCGGGGTCCCAGTTCACTTTGGATTGCTTGCGGTAGGCCAAGCCTTTATCCATAAAATCCAGGAACAGCATTTGCTGGCGGTGATAATACTCCACATCGCAGGTCGCAAACTCGCGCGACCAATCCAGCGAAAGCCCCATGCTTTTCAGCTGGCGGCGCATGGAATCAATGTTCTGATAGGTCCAATCCTTGGGGTGAACCTTGTTTTGCATCGCGGCGTTTTCCGCCGGCATACCAAAGGCGTCCCAGCCCATCGGATGCAGCACATTATAGCCGCGTGCACGCTTAGTGCGGGCCACAACATCGCCCATCGTATAGTTGCGCACATGGCCCATATGGATACGGCCCGATGGATAGGGGAACATCTCTAAGACGTAATATTTATCGCGCGGATCATCATTGTTGGTTTCAAACAGCTTGGCTTGATCCCAAGCCTTCTGCCAACGGGTTTCTGCATCGCGCGGGTTATAACGTTCGGTCGCCATGAAATCTCTGCAAACTGGTATGAATTGTCGTTTGATTTGTTGGCGGACCTTCACCATGATTGCGGCGAACCGTCAACCTTTTGCCGCTGATTTGCTATTTTAAGGACCATTTCTTCCATGCCATCTATAACTGAGCGCCTCGCACGAGTACGCGAATCCATCGCCGCCGCCACAATCGACGCCAAACGCGTGGCTGGTTCGGTCACGCTCGTTGCCGTTTCAAAGACCTTCGACGCCGATGAAATCCGCCCTGCGCTCGATGCAGGCCAACGCATTTTCGGCGAAAACCGCGTGCAGGAAGCCATGGGAAAATGGCCGCAATTGCGCGAAGATTACGAGGGCATCGAGCTACACCTTATCGGCCCGCTACAATCCAACAAAGCCGCCGAGGCTGTCGCCCTTTTTGATGTCATCCAAACCGTTGACCGCGAAAAAATCGCCACCGCGCTCGCTGTCGAGATGAAAAAGCGGGGCAAATCGCCAAAGCTCTACGTGCAGGTCAACACCGGCCTCGAAGAGCAAAAAGCCGGCATAGACCCGCGCGAAACACGAGCCTTCATAACCCGCTGCCGCGAAGTGCACGGCCTCACCATAGAAGGCTTGATGTGTATCCCGCCAGCGGAAGAAAACCCCGGTCCGCACTTTGCCCTCTTAAGAAAACTCGCCAAAGAATGCGGCGTGGAGAAGCTGTCCATGGGCATGTCCGGCGATTATCAAATCGCAATAGCATTCGGGGCGAGCCATGTGCGGGTGGGGTCTGCGATATTTGGCAGCCGTTGATGTGGTGGGGCGTAATATTCCGTTTGACGGAATACTAATTTCGGAATACAAAGAAACATGATCCAAAGTTTTGCCAACAAGCAGACTGAACAACTGTTTCACGACATTTATGTCCGAGCGTTTTCTGGATTTGACAAACAGGCACGGCGCAAACTTTTGCTATTAAACGCTGCAACTTCTTTGGATGATTTGAAAATACCGCCTGGCAACAAATTGGAATTGTTGAAAGGCGATCGCCAAGGCCAACACAGCATCCGCGTCAACGGTCAATGGCGCATCTGTTTTATTTGGAAAGACGGACATACCCACCAAGTCGAAATCGTGGACTATCACTAGGAGCCTTCAATGACCCAAATGCTCACACCAATCACCCCAGGCGAAATCCTTCTCGAAGAGTTTCTCATCCCCCTCGGCATCAGCCAAAACCAATTGGCTCGTGACATTGATGTGCCCGTCAGCCGCGTTTCGGCAATTGTTAAAGGCGAACGCGCCATCACGGCTGATACGGCCCTTCGTCTGGCAGCGTTTTTCGGCTCTTCGCCCGAGATGTGGATGAACCTGCAATCCGAATATGATCTGCGTGTCGCTAAACGGACGAACGGCGATGTGATTGGCGCACGGGTAAGACCATTGCAGACCACTAACGTTGAAACAGCTGCCTGACTAATAGCAGAAGCCCCCGATTGCCATCGCGCTAAATCTCACGCTAATGTATGTACCAAGAAGAACGGGACGCATCTCGCCTGAATAAAAATGGCAAAAACAGCAATCGCAGACATGAGCGGCGGCATCGCGCTCGCCAAAATCAACGCTTACAAACAAGCACAAGACGAACTTTACGCCAGCCGCCGTGCAAAAACCCGTGAGGCACTGAGCGCCAATGCCTCGCCCTATATTTCCGGCGTGCCGATGCACTGGATGCTGGATTGGCCGATGCCCTTTCCGATGCTGGTTGAAAAAGCCACCGGCGCGAAGATTGTAGATCTAGACGGCAACCATCTGGATGATTTTTGTTTGGGCGATACCGGCTCCATGTTCGGTCACTCACCCAAACCCGTCGCCAAAGCCATCCGCAAACAGGCCAAGCGCGGCCTCACCTATATGCTGCCGACAGAAGATGCGCTGGAAGTCGGCAATTTGCTGGTCGAGCGCTTCGGCCCGTTCCGCTGGCAGATTGCTACCACGGCCAGCGATGCCAACCGCTTTGCGCTCCGCGTTGCCCGCGCCGTCACTGGGCGCAACAAAATTCTGGTGTTCAACGGCTGTTACCACGGCGCGGTGGACGAGACTTATGTGAAGCTCATTGACGGCAAAACCGCGCCAAAGCTGGGCCTTGTTGGCCAAGCGGTGGACCTTACTGAAAATTCCGTCGTCTGCGAATTCAACGACGTGGCAGGCCTGAAGAAACTCCTCGCCGCCAAAGACATCGCCTGCGTGATAACCGAGCCGGTGCTGACCAATTCCTGCATGGTGCTGCCGCAGCCGGGCTTTATGGAGGCGGTGCGCAAGCTGACGCGCGACGTAGGAACGCTGCTTCTCATTGACGAAACCCACACCATTTCTACCGGCCTTGGCGGCTACACCAAGACGCACAATCTCGATCCGGATATTTTCGTTTTGGGCAAACCAGTGGCTGGCGGTGTTCCCGCTTCCGTGTGGGGCCTTAGCCAATCCGTGGCCGATCGCTACGCCGTCTATAACGCCAGCCGCGAGCCCGGCTATTCCGGCATCGGCACCACACTTTCGGCCAATCCATTGCAATTTGCCGCCATGCGCGCCTGCCTTTCCAAGGTGATGACGGCAAAGAACTATAAACATATGGAAAAGCTGGCAGGGCACTTGGAAGCCGGTCTTGCCAAGATCATCACTGCCCGCAAACTGCCCTGGCATGTCGCCCGCGTCGGTGCACGTGTGGAATTCATCTGCGCACCCGGCCCGCTGAAAACGGGCGCGGAGGCTTATGCCGCGCATCGGCCAGAGCTTGAGGCTGCGCTGCATGTCGGCCTGCTCAACCGTGGCTCGCTGATTGCGCCCTTCCACAATATGATGCTGATTTCACCGGAAACGCGAAAACGGCAGGTCGATCATCTGATCGACAGTTTCGCCGCCGTGACCTTTGAATTGATTTCCTAAAGAGTATTTTGAAAATGACATCCCCATCCGGTTCCACCGTTGCCGAAGCGCAAGCCTTTCTTGATGCCCATCCCGAAATCGAAGCCTTTGATATTGTGCTGACCGATGCCAACGGCATTGGCCGTGGCAAAATCATCCGCCGCCATGAAATGATCCCGCTCTATGAAAGCGGCCGCCATTTACCGATCTCGATTTTAGGCCTCGATATTACCGGCGAAGATGTCCACGAAACCGGTCTGATTTGGGATTCAGGCGATGGCGATATGCGTGCATGGCCCATTCCCGGCACCATCGCACCACTGTTCGGCACAAACCCGCCGCGCGGGCAGTTTCTCATGTCCATGTTCCATCTGGACGGCAAGCCCATGTCTTCAGACCCGCGCTTGGCCCTCCAGCGCCAAGTCGATGCGATGGCAGAGGAAGGGCTTTATCCCTCGGGCGCGTTTGAGCTGGAATTTTTTCTGCTCGCCAATGAGCGCGATGCCAATGGCAAGGTGCAGCCCGCCGCCGCCGTTTTGGATGGCCGCAAGAGCGGCAAGACGGAAGTCTATTCGGTCGATCATCTGCTCGGCATGGAGCCGCTCTTCTCCGATATTTATGCCGCCGCCAAGCTCGAAGGCCTGCCCGTCGAGACGTTGATCTCCGAATATGCACCGGGCCAATATGAGCTGACCTTGCACTACCGCGAAGATGTGATGAAGGCCGCCGACGATCTCTTGCGTCTCAAGAGACTAGTCCGCGCGCAAGCCCGCCGCCACGGCGTAACGGCCTGTTTTATGGCCAAGCCAATCGCTGACTACGCAGGCTCGGGAATGCACTTCCATGTCTCGCTGTGCGATAAGTCCGGCAACAATATTTTTACCGAAGAAGTCGAAGGCAACTGGAAGCCGGAGATTTTGCACGCGCTTGGCGGCCTTAAGGACACGATGGCTGAGAGCATGTTGGTCTTCGCCCCGCACGCCAACTCATGGCGGCGCTTCACCTCGCAATCTTATGCGCCCGTCTCGCCCACTTGGGGCGTGAACAACCGCTCCGTTGCCTTGCGCATTCCCGCAGGATCCAAAAAAGCGCGGCGCATCGAGCATCGCCCGTCCGGCGTCGATGCCAACCCTTATCTAGTGGCTGCAACGGTGCTGGCAGGCATTCGCTATGGGATCAAGAACAAGATCAACCCCGGTCCCGAGACCAAAGGCAATGGGTATGCCGAGGAGCAAGGTGCCAACACAATCCCGACAGACTGGCGCTCAGCCATCGCTTTGGCGAAGACGTCCGCTTTCCTGAAAGACGCGCTTGGCGAAGATCTACACCGCACCTTTGTGGCCATCAAAGAGTCAGAATACCTGCGCGTGGCAAGAACGATTGCAGACGTGGACTATCAGCTTTATTTGCATGAGGTGTGAGGGCTAAGCGCCCTCTCATTTCGCTTCTACCAAGTCCGCTTCGGGCCATTATCAATGTGATAAAAACCAGCCGGATAGCGGTTATAGCCGCCGACGCTGTGGTTATTAGCGAGCCATCGCATCAGGCCTGCGCTATTACCATGCACGCGGAAATCCACCGCGCGGCAAGACAGGTGCATCGAATGCTCTTTGCCGCCAATATTGCGATTTTTGCCCGTCGAGCGAAACGTCGAGTTGACGGTAATCGGGCCGTATTTCTTGGAAATCTGCCCGAGTACCGCCTTCAGACCCGACGGCACACAATTCGACGGCGCAAGATAGGCGATATGCGCAACGCCGCGCGGAAGCGATGCCAGTGTGACCGCATCCATCTTATCGTAGATGGACTCGCCCAAAAACGCATGTTCTTCGCCGAAATCATGCGCAGCAACAATGTGCTTTGGGCTGTCAGTTAAAAAGGCACCGGCGCTGGCTGGCTGCGAAATGCTGATTGATGTGGTTGCAACGATTGCACTGGATAACATCGACATGGCAAAGCTGCGGGCAACCCGCGAAAGTTCAAAAATGGTACGCACGACAAACCCCAATTTTAGGATGGCGCTGATCTAAAGAGATCAATGCGAAGCCAAAGGCCCCTAAGCACCAAGGTTAAAAAACCCTCCCGTTAGTTGCGGTTCTAAAGTGAATTGTGGCGAAAAAGTGCAGTGCACCATCACACACTGTGACTCAATGTTACAATTCGGCTGCATCAAAATTTTAAGCCCTAAATTGAAAGCGACTTAAAAACCTAACCGAATGTCTAGTTTATTATTGGATATTTACTTGCTATTGCGAAGCCGAAATGGCGCTATCAACTCTGATTGCGCCGCCGTAGCTGGAGGGTTGCGGCTTGCCCTTGGGAGAAAACCAATATGACCGATAAGACCTACAAGATTTTGCCGTCAGCCAAGAAAAATGCGCTGATTGACAATGAGACTTATCTGAAATGGTACAAGGATTCGATCAAAGACCCTGAAAAATTTTGGGGCAAGCATGGCAAGCGCATTGATTGGTTCAAGCCCTACACCAAGGTCAAAAACACATCTTTTAACGGTAAAGTCGGCATAAAATGGTATGAAGACGGCCAAACTAATGTTTCTTGGAACTGCGTGGATCGTCATGTCAAGAAGCGCGGCAACCAAGTGGCGATCATTTGGGAAGGCGATAATCCATATGATGACAAGAAAATCACCTACCGCGAATTATACGACCATGTGAACCGCCTTGCCAATGTTTTGAAGTCCAATGGCGTCAAAAAAGGCAGCCGCGTTACGCTCTACATGCCGATGATACCGGAAGCCGCCTATGCCATGCTCGCCTGCACCCGCATTGGCGCGGTTCACTCCATCGTTTTCGGCGGCTTTTCACCCGATGCTTTGGCGGGGCGCATCGTCGATTGCGAGTCCGATTTTGTGATTACAGCCGACGAAGGATTGCGCGGCGGCAAGCCAATTCCGCTCAAAGACAACACCGATAAGGCCATTGATATAGCCGCTTCTCAAGGTTTTATCGTCAAAAACGTGCTGGTCGTTCGCCGCACAGGTGGCAAAATCAACTGGGCCAATGGCCGCGATCTTTGGTATCATGACGAAATGGCCAAGGCCAAACCAGAATGCAAACCAGAATCCATGAGGGCGGAAGACCCGCTGTTCATCCTCTATACCTCAGGCTCCACAGGCAAGCCAAAGGGCGTATTACACACCACGGCGGGCTACCTCGTTTACGCCTCCATGACACATCAATATGTCTTCGATTATCATGAAGGCGATATTTATTGGTGCACGGCAGATGTCGGCTGGGTCACAGGCCACAGCTACATCGTCTATGGCCCGCTCGCCAATGGCGCGACAACATTGATGTTTGAAGGCGTGCCTAACTACCCGTCCGTCTCGCGTTTCTGGGACGTTATTGACAAGCACAAGGTCAATATTTTCTACACCGCGCCAACAGCCATTCGTTCGCTTATGGCGGCGGGCGATGAACAGGTGAAAAAGACATCGCGCAAGTCGCTAAAGCTCTTGGGTTCAGTCGGCGAGCCGATTAATCCCGAAGCATGGGAATGGTATTACAACGTTGTTGGCGACAAGAAATCGCCCATCGTGGACACATGGTGGCAGACCGAAACTGGCGGCATCATGATCTCACCGCTACCGGGCGCAACAGACTTGAAGCCCGGCTCCGCCACCCGACCATTCTTCGGCGTTCAGCCACAGTTAGTGGATAATGAAGGCGCGGTGCTGGAAGGCGCGACCGATGGCAACCTGTGCATCACAGATTCATGGCCGGGCCAAGCCCGCACCATCTACGGCGACCATGAGCGCTATATCCAAACCTACTTCTCCACATACAAAGGCAAATATTTCACAGGCGACGGCTGCAAGCGCGATGGCGACGGCTACTATTGGATTACGGGCCGCGTCGATGATGTCATCAACGTCTCCGGCCACCGCATGGGAACTGCTGAAGTGGAATCGGCGCTTGTCAGCCATAATCTGGTGTCAGAAGCGGCAGTCGTTGGCTATCCGCACGACATTAAAGGACAAGGCATTTATTGCTACGTCACGCTGATGGCCGGACAGGCGGGCAGTGAGGAGCTACGCAAGGAGCTTGTCACCCATGTGCGCAAGGAAATCGGACCCTTCGCCGCGCCGGATAAAATCCAGTTCGCACCCGGCCTTCCCAAAACCCGCTCCGGCAAAATCATGCGCCGCATCCTGCGCAAAATCGCCGAAGATGATTTTGGCTCGCTGGGCGATACCTCGACACTAGCTGATCCAGCCGTGGTGGACGATTTGATTCAAAACAGGCAAAATAAAAAGGGGTAAATTTCCCCTTTTTACCCTCTTGCCAAATCACGCAAATCGCCCCAACTTACCTGTGTGTTCAACCAGATGAGAGGAGGTGATCCTATGTCGAGTGATTGTATGGGTCTATGTCTAGCCGGTGTTGTAGCTTATGTTCGGGAGCATTCTTCCAACTGACGCTTCTCTCACAGTGAACCAGAAGTTCAAGTTTTACTGAAGTTCACATGGCCAGACGGGCCTTACTAAATCGCGGGGCCGCCAACTTGTTATAAGTCGGCGGCCTTTCGCATTTAGAGCCTGACCCAAAACTCGCTTTGGTGAGTCAAATAGCGCGATTTCTCAAGAACCGGAGCGGAGCGTACTTAATGTACGTGAGCACCGGAAGCTTGAGAGATCGCACTAGTTGGCCGCCAAAGTAGAGTTTTCGGTCAGGATCTTAGTTGACCAGAGCCACATGCTCGACACGCTTGGCAATTTCTTCAAAGGCGGCTGTAAGTTCAGCGCCGTTATCGGCGTTAAAGAATGTGGTTTCGGTGCCAACTGGTGTGGATGCGCAGTCTTGCAGCAAACGTGTTGCTTCATTCTTGGATGCCGCAGGTTTAATGTCAGCTAGACGGAACCCAATAGTGAACAATTTGATCTTCTTCGCTTTGATTTCATTGCAATAAGACATTGCAAGACGACCAGAGGGAGCAGTTATTCCGGGATAAGAAGCAATCTGCGCGTTGGTAAGACCGGAATAATCAGTGTTGAACTGCCCATCCGTCATGAGAATCAAAAACTTATCAAGTTCTGGAGTTCCGTAGGCAGCAGGTGCAGACGCAGCAGGCAATGCACTCTTCCATTTTGGCGAGAGCATATAGGCGCCCCATTGCAAACCAATCTGGCCTGCGGTGTTACCCACTGCCTCCAAATCATCAATGGTCTTATTAAGCGATATCGAACTATTGGTAAGTGGTTGAACGTCAGATTTAGGGCAACCCTTCAACGCGTTAGCTCTCGTCACCTTCGCAACCGTCGGCCCCACATCAGTAAACATTTCGGCACCGCGACGCTCAGTCGAACACGTGTCTTTGATTGGCAGTCCAGCCTCATCCACAACATACTTGCTCAACGCGCCAACATTGACACTCAATGAGTAAGGAACAATCGCGACCCGCGCATTGCCATAGCCCGTATCAAGAAACGCCTTCACGCCAGCCTTGGCTGCCGTCTTCAAATCTTGAATCTTCTGCCCCGCCATCGAGCCTGTCACATCCAGCACCATAGACACCTCAACCAAACGCTGGCGATATTGCGCCGCAGATGATGTTGAAATTTTCTTCGTCTTATCTGCGCCGAACACTGGGAAAGCCAGCTGATAGTCTGTGGCGGCAGATGCTGAAATGACGTTCGTTACGGCATCAACTTTTACATCAACCAGATTTGTCGTCACATTGTTGAAGCGCTTCGTATTAATATTGGAGCGGAAGAAAAGTTCAAGTCGCGTCTTGGCGTCTGCTTCGCTGACCTTGTTGCGCGAAATATCCAGAGCGGTGGAAACAATCGCCGCATCCAGAGCTTGGCGAAGCTCGGCACGTGCGCTCAGCATTTGCGTCACATCAATCGCAAACCCGGCGGAAAGCACAATGCCCGTCGAAGCGGCAGCGAACATCAGCGCGAAGTTGCCGCTGGTATCCTTGGCAAAGCGCGATACGGTGGATTTGAATGATGTGAGCGCGTTCATAATGTGTCTCCAGATGGAACGGGCGGGCCGTTTTCATCCAAAGCATTGCGATTAGTGCGCCAACAGCCGGATTTGGCGTCAGGCCAAACCATTGTCCATTGATTTCATTGAGGAATTGCCGATTTTATGGTAAATGACAAATTAACGATTTCGCACCCCGCAAAATAGCTTAACGCTTCATTCACCATGATGCCGCCCGCGCCACACAAGCCGAACTAATCTGTGCCATTTCGGTACGGCTTTCAGCCTTCCATTCCCCGAAATTTAGAACCTGTTAACATGTCAGTAGCGTGCCGCGCTTCCCTCGTCTTGAGCGCCAAGCCGCGTTAGAGCAGCCCAAACGAATCTGCCGGAGATACAATGAGACCAACATTGCGGACAAAAATCATTAACGTGTGCGATGAGAAAATGGCGCAGAAAGGCCCGCATGTCGGCCTGTCATTCTACGCCTTTTTCCAAAACAAAAATGACGATCCCGACACCTTGATGGAAGCCGCCGTTTGGTGGATTAAGACTCACAAATTAGATCACTTTGAAAAGGCAGTTAAGATCAAAGCTATGATTCAAAGCGAGGGTTAGGTAGCGCCTGCGGCGGACTAAAAATCATGAGCTATGCCGTCTTTCTCCCAATCCCCATAGCGCACGGGGTCTTCCCCGCCGCGCCCGCCGAGCTCTTTGGGCAACACTGGCTTTGCACTTGCCGCCGCACGCCGCGCTTCAGCCTCGGCCAAGGCGCGCTTGGCAACATCAGAAAGTTCAACTGGCTTTGGCTCGCTCATAATGTATCCGGATTGAAAGACATAAGTTCGCTCCCCATGATATAGGCAACAACAGAGACATTTTCCACAAAGGGATTGTTCAATGAACATGATAAAAACCGCCATGCTTATGGCCTTTATGACAGCGCTGTTTATGACCGTTGGCTATGCCGTCGGCGGCCAAGGCGGCATGATGATTGCGCTTCTATTTGCGGCAGGCACGAACTTGTTTTCATGGTGGGGTTCAGACAAAGCCGTGCTGCGCATGAACCGTGCCGTCGAAGTGGATGAAAAGTCAGCGCCGGAATATTTCGCCCTCGTGCAAGCCTTGTCCCAGCGCGCAAACTTACCGATGCCCACGCCCTACATCATCGACAATGACCAGCCGAATGCCTTTGCCACAGGCCGCAGCCCCAACCACGCCGCCATCGCCGTCACGACCGGATTGCTAAAACGCCTCACCACTGAGGAAGCCTCCGGCGTCATCGCGCATGAATTGGCCCATGTGCGCAACCGCGATACACTCATCATGACCATCACCGCCACCTTTGCTGGCGCCATTTCCATGCTCGGCAATTTTGCCTTCATGTTCGGCGGCAATCGCAATCGCGATAATCCTCTCGGCGGCTTTGGTGCCATCATCGCCATCATGCTCGCCCCGTTCGCCGCCATGATTGTGCAAATGGCCATCAGCCGCACCCGCGAGTATTCTGCCGATAGGCTCGGCGCGCAGCTGTGCGGCCATCCGCTCTGGCTGGCATCGGCACTCAAAAAACTCGAAGCCAGTCACACCGTCAATCAAGATGCCGAGCGAAACCCCGCTACTGCACATATGTTCATCGTCAATCCGCTATCGGGCTTGCGCATGGACGGGCTTTTCTCTACCCACCCGTCAACGGAAAGTCGTGTGGCGGAACTTGAAGCGCTGGCGATAGAA
>JAYTVD010000121.1:0-18839 GCA_043744175.1 Phyllobacteriaceae bacterium | reverse complement strand
GTCAGTGGGTGTCCCTTGCGTACAACAAGACACGCTTTCTCGACGCCAATCTCAAGACTGTTAAACAGCGTTGGGTTTAAATCATCGGGCACTCGTGCGATTATAAAATCATGTCGTGATGCTAAAAGCTCTTTAGCCAATATATTGCTGGTTTCCACTTGCATGTTGATGGTGATCCGGGGGAATTTTTCACGTATCTTGCGGATAGCCGGTAGGGCAATCTGCAGGGCTGGCGCAGTCACAGCGCCCATGAAAACTGAACCACCTGTGCCATGGCGCAAATCCGAGATCTCGCGCCCGGCTTCGCGTAATTCAAGTAATATTGTGCGGGCGCGAAGCGCAAACGCTTTGCCATAAGGCGTCAGTGCGATACCGCGCGGCAGTCGTTCATAGATAGGGACTTCGAGAATCCGCTCAATATCTGCCACCATACGCGATGCCGCCGGTTGCGACATGTTCAAAACCGAGGCCGCAGCGCTCACCTGGCCGTAATCATCAAGCGCGACTATCATGCGCAAGTGGGGAATGCGAATGCCAACCCGCGTAAGCATATCGCCGTCGCCGGTTACTTCACCCACCATGTCTTTAGGAATTGTCATCTTGAATGTCCCTGACTATCAATCGACGATATACCAAAATAGTCATAAATAAATATGATATAATGGCTAGTGAGCGCCTTTCCCGGACGCCAAATTAAAACTTTCTATGGGCGCGGAATTTGCCATATTATGTCTGATGTCTACATCTGGTATCTAAACTTGGGAGGCAATGATGCCGGGCTAACCGGTTTTGGTGTTGGTAAGCTGGCTCCACTGGCATGACGTTGCCGCGGTAAGGTTTTGGTGTTTTCCTATTTTACAGCTTGAGTATTTTCAAAAATTCCAGTTGACACCCATTCAATGTTATCGCTAACATGTTATCGATAACGGAGGTTTAGTCTTCGGTCTAAAGGCTTTGGGAGGAGCATCGGGTGTCATCAGACAAGTTGATCCAGTTTCAAACAATTACCAAGCGCTTTGGCGGGACCAAGGCGTTAAGTGATGTTTCGCTTGATCTGCACGCCGGTGAAATAGTGGCTCTGCTGGGCGAAAATGGCGCTGGAAAGTCAACGTTGATCAAAACACTGGCAGGTATCCACAAGCCCGATGAAGGGCAGATTCTGTTCAAGAATGAACTCTATTCCCACCGTCCGCCAAAGCCCAATGAGCGCCAAAAAGTGGCTTTCATTCACCAGGATTTAGGTCTGATTGAATGGATGACGGTGGCTGAAAATGTTGGCCTGGCGCAGGGGTTTTCGCTTAGAAACAATTTGATTGATTGGCGCGGTACTGAGGTTCGCGCCAAGGCGGCGCTTAAGTTGGTTGGGTGTGACTTTGATCCTACCACTCGTGTGCAGGATTTAAGCCGCACCGAAAAATCACTTGTGGCCATAGCCCGTGCCCTAGCTGTTGAGGCCGACGTGTTGGTGCTGGATGAACCGACAGCCAGCCTTCCGGCTGATGAAGTGGAGCGGTTGTTTGCTGCGCTACGCCCTTTAAAGGCACGCGGCGTTGGTATGATTTACGTCTCTCATCGATTGGATGAAATTTTCAAAATTGCCGATCGCGTCGCTGTGTTGCGTGACGGTAAATTGGTTGGCACTAAGAAAGTCAGTGAAACATCGTCGGGTGATTTGGTGCAAATGATTGTCGGCCGTCCGGCTTCAGACCTATTTGTCAAAGCTAATACCAAGGTTGGTGACGAGCGGCTTTCTGTTAAAAATATGGTTTGCTCCGGTGCCGGCCCCGTGTCGTTTTCACTGCGCGAGGGCGAGTTGCTTGGCCTTGTCGGCTTGCGCGGAGCAGGACAAGAATTGATTGGCCGCGCACTGTTTGGCGCAGAACCGTTCACTGGTACAGTGCTTTTGAACGGTGATAAACCAGACCTTTCGTCCACTATCAGCGCCATGAAATCCGGCGTTGGGCTCATCGCCCGTGACCGCACGGAAGAGTCGGTTGCTCTGTCGATTTCGATCCGTGAGAATACATTTATTAATCCTGGTGCGTCTGGTCGCGGGTTGTTCTCATTGTTGACACCACGCAAGGAGAGCGAACGTGCACGCGAAGTTGGCGGCCATGTTGGTCTTCGCCCTAATGACCCCGCGCTGCCGATCGAGGCGCTATCGGGTGGCAATCAGCAAAAAGTCGTTGTAGGTCGCTGGTTGCTGACGGGGCGCAAATTATTGATTGCCGAAGACCCGACTGCGGGTGTTGACGTGGGTGCGAAAGCTGAAATTTACCGGTTGATCGCGCGGGCGCTTGAAGTCGGCTTGGCGGTGATTGTGGTGTCGACTGATTTTGAAGAAGTCGCCCATATTTGCCACCGCGCGTTGGTATTTTCTCGCGGCACTATCATTCAAGAATTAGCAGGTACGGCACTAACAACTGCCAGACTAATCCACGCGGCTTCGGCTTCTGAAGCGGCATGAGGAGTATTTTATGAATTCGATCCAATCGACCGCTTTAGAGCCAACCAAGGGAGAGCTTGCCGGACTTTCCACGGCCCAAAAGATCATGCGCTTTGTCCCGGTGTATGGTTTGGTGATACTCACTGTGGTGCTGATGATATTGTTCTCAGTGCTATTACCGAATACTTTTCCCACGTTGATAAATCTGCGTTCGATTATTTCTGACAAAGCCATCATCGCGCTGCTATCGCTCGCTGCGATGATACCTATGGCATCGGGTCGAATTGATTTGACTGTCGGCTATGGCATCGTGCTTTGGCATATTTTGGCCATTAGTCTGCAAACAGTTTACGGGCTGCCATGGCCGGTTGCGGTGCTAATTGTGCTAATGCTAGGCTGTTTCACGGGCTTCCTCAATGGCCTACTGGTCGAAGTGGCCAAGATTGATGCCTTCATTGCAACACTTGGAACAGGCACGATTCTATATGCTTTGGCGCTCTGGCACACAGGCGGGCGGCAAGTTGTTGGCGTGCTGCCCGATGGCTTTTATGCGCTGAATGGCACGATGGTTTTCGGTCTGCCAATCACTGGATTTTACGTCCTGATTATTGCTTTCATCATGTGGGTTATTTTGGAATATACGCCTATTGGCCGCTATCTTTATGCCATAGGCGCGAACCCTAAAGCGGCGGCGCTTAACGGGATACCGGTACAAAAATTCGTCATGGGTGCGTTTATTTCGTCCGGTTTTTTGGCAGCTCTTACAGGTGTTTTGCTGGCATCAAAACTGCGCATCGGTCAGGCCAGCGTTGGTCTTGAATATTTGCTGCCTGCGCTTGTCGGCGCCTTCCTTGGCTCCACCACTATCAAGCCTGGCCGCGTCAATGTTTGGGGCACTATGATTGGCGTGATTATCTTGGCTGTCGGCATTTCTGGCATTCAACAATTTGGCGGCTCGTTCTTTGTTGAGCCGCTATTCAACGGCGTGACCTTGCTCGTTGCCATTGGTATAGCAGGTTATGCCCAAAGAAAGCGCGGGGCAGTTATCAAGCTACCCCGTCCAACCCAATCCCCGCCCGGTGACACCGCGCAGGGCTGACTATGAACTTTAACGGGAGGACTACCATGTTACGCAGAGATATATTGAAATACGGCGTTGCCGCGCTTGCGCTCAGCATTGCAGCACCGGCATTCGCAGACGCTATGGCCGATGCGCAGGCCGTTGTGGACAAGTACGCCACTAAACAGGACAAATGGGATGGCCCGACAACTGGTCCTAAGGGGGCAGAAGGTAAGACGATTATCGTTCTTGGCGGCGATATGAAAAATGGCGGTATTTTGGGCGCGGCCAAGGGCGTTGAGGAAGCTGCAGCTGTTCTTGGTTGGACTGTAAAGACGCTCGATGGCGCAGGCTCCATCGGTGGCCGTACGGCCGCTTTCGGTCAAGCTATGGCGTTGAAGCCGGATGGTATTGTTATCGCTGGTTTTGATGCTGTTGAGCAAAAGCCAGCGATGGAAGCCGCAAAGGCTGCGGGCATCCCTATGGTGTCTTGGCATGCAGGCCCAGCTGTTGGTCCCGATGATGCGCTCGGCATCGTTGCTAATGTTGGCACCGATGCGATGGAAGTTTCCAAGTCCGCCGCTGATTGGGCCTACATTGATGCTAAGGGCAAGCCCGGCGTTATCATCTTCACTGACTCAACTTACGCAATCGCGATTGCCAAAGCTGACCGGATGAAGAAAGAGATCGAAGATCTCGGTGGTACAGTGCTAGAATATGTTGACACGCCAATTGCTGAAACATCGCAGCGCATGCCGCAGTTGACGACATCGCTGTTGCAGAAGTACGGCGATAAGTGGACACACTCGCTGGCCATCAATGACCTCTATTTCGACTTCATGGGCCCTTCGCTTGCCGCTGCCGGTAAGAAGGGTACAGATGCGCCAATCAACGTTTCAGCAGGCGACGGTTCGGAATCCGCCTATCAGCGCATCCGTTCTGCACAGTTCCAAACAGTGACAGTGGCCGAGCCGCTCAACCTGCAGGGCTGGCAGCTGGTGGACGAACTTAACCGTGGCATGGCTGGCGAAAAATGGTCCGGCTACTTGTCGCCGCTCCATGTTGTGACATCGGCAAATGTTGAATTTGATGGCGGCCCGAACAACAGCTTCGACCCGGGCAATGGGTATCGCGATGAATACAAAAAAATCTGGGGCAAATAAGAATTTGCTTTGGTGGCCAACTAGCGACGTCCTGCTGTGCGCCGGTGCTCACGTACTTAAGTACGCTCCGCTCCGGTGCTCGCATGCCACCACTATTTGACTCATCAAGCCAAATTCTTGGAATCAGGCTTGAATTCATTACATAATTTTCGGCGGCTTTACGCCGCCGGGATCCTTATTTTATTACCGAAAGCCCAGCCATGATTGTCCGTTACGCGTTATTTGAAGGCACTATCCATGAGGGTCGCGAGGCTGAGTTTCGCCGGTTTGTGAGGGACCGACTTGTGCCACTTTGGACGAAGTTTCCGGGTGCTACAGAAGTGCGGGTTATGGATGGCTTAGAACGCGATGACGGAGCGCCAGTGTACGCGATGGCACTTTCTATCAGCTATACGGATATGGCGGCTGTGGGTGAAGCCCTGAAGGCACCTGTGCGCTTTGAAAGCCGCGAAGTGACGGGCGAACTATTGAAAATGTTCACTGGAAAAGTACACCACCATATTTTCAGCTCAAACAAATATCCGGTCGCCTCGTAAATTCAGGCTTCAAACCCATATATCAAACCGGATTGATGCGGTAATATCTGCAAAATAGGTTTGATTTCGTGACACAAATTCCCTTCGACAATAGCTATCATCGTGAGCTTGAGGGCTTATACCTAAGCGTTGCGCCGACGCGGGTTTCAGCACCGCGGATGATTAGCTTTAATGACCGTTTAGCGGCTGAACTTGGTCTGGATGTTGACGCTTTACATAATGATACGGCGCTATTTTCGGGCAATGATTTGGCGCATGGCTCGCAGCCGTTGGCGATGGCTTATGCGGGCCATCAGTTCGGTAATTTCGTGCCTCAGCTTGGCGATGGTCGGGCTATACTTTTGGGCGAAGTCATTGATATTGATGGGAAACGTCGCGATATCCAGATCAAAGGCGCGGGCCCAACGCCATTCTCAAGACGCGGTGACGGGCGCGCCGCTCTAGGGCCTGTGTTGCGCGAGTATCTGGTTTCGGAGGCCATGTATGCGCTTGGCATCCCCGCCACGAGAGCGCTGGCAGCGGTGCTGAGCGGGGATATGGTTTATCGCCAGCCGCCTGCGCCGGGGGCAGTTTTTACCCGCGTTGCGGCCAGCCATATTCGTGTCGGAACGTTTCAGTTTTTTGCTGCTAGAGGCGATCTTGGGGCGCTGCAACGATTAGCGGATTATGTGATTGAGCGGCACTATGCATTGTCGAAACAGGCAACACAGCCCTATTTGGCCCTGTTTGAAGCCATATTGGAGGCGCAGGCCAATTTGATTGCCAAATGGATGAGTGTTGGTTTTATCCATGGGGTGATGAACACGGACAACATGGCTGTGAGCGGCGAGACTATTGATTTCGGCCCCTGTGCATTCATGGATAGCTATGATCCGAGCAAGGTCTTTTCGTCGATTGACGAGCATGGACGCTATGCCTTTTCCAACCAACCCCTTGTTGCGCAATGGAATTTAGCACGGCTGGCTGAGACTTTGTTGCCGCTGATTGATGAGGATGGGCAGGCCGCGGTTGAAGTTGTGACGGCAGTATTAGAGAGCTTTTCCAGTCGGTTTGAAGGCCATTGGTTAGGGGCTTATCGCCGCAAATTAGGTCTAATAATTGCCGAAGATGGCGACAAAGCCTTGATAGATAAGTTATTGAATTTGATGCATAAAAATGCGGTAGATTTCACGATAGGCTTCCGGAATTTGAGCGAAAGTGACACCAAAGCGCGCGAATTGTTTATCGACCATCAGGCCTTTGACCTTTGGCAGGATGAGTGGAAAGCGCGGCTGGCATTGGAGTCGACTTCAATGGGCGAGCGGGCCGAAATTATGCGGCTTGTAAACCCTATTATCATCCCACGAAATCACCGGATTGAAGAGGTAATTACAGCAGCGCTACTCGAAAATTATGAACCATTTCATAGACTTAATGCAGCATTGGAGCGACCGTTTGATGATATTGCCGAGTTTGCGGATTATCAAAAACCACCGCTTACAAGCGAGCTGGTAACCCAAACATTTTGCGGCACGTGAGTCCCTCTTGTAGCCAAGCCTCACAATGGCTAAATGCTTATAAACTTTGAAGGATTTATCATGATTGCGCTGTTTTCTACAATCGACTACGCCCTTAATCTTTATGTGTGGGTGATCATCGCTTCGGCCATTTTTTCGTGGCTCTATGCGTTCAATATTATCAACACGCGCAATCCTGTGGTCGCGTCAATTGGCAATGTTTTGCACCAAGTGACCGAGCCAGTGCTGGCTCCAATTCGCCGGTTTATGCCTGATTTGGGTGGGGTGGATATCTCACCTATCGTTGTTTTTGTTATCATTTATTTTATTCGCCAGCTGATTTGGACTTCAATCATTCCGGCGCTGGTTTGATCCCATATCGTAGCGAAGAGGGTGGTCTTATCCTCTTTATACGCCTGACGCCAAAGGGCGGACGGGACGCGCTGGACGGCGTTGAAGAGAGCGCGGACGGCAAGGTTTGGCTGAAAGTGCGGGTGCGGGCAGTGCCGGAAGACGGCAAGGCCAATGCGGCGTTGGAGGCGCTGCTTGCGAAGGTTTTTGGTATTTCGAAAAGCGCGGTTAGCGTTATTGGCGGGCATACGGCGCGTAACAAACAGGTCAAAATCAAGGGTGATTCAGAGACACTGATAGCCACTTTTGAGGGGCTAGTCCCGTCCCCAAAATAGCGCCCAGAAAGCGCGCGCCGCGCACCCGGAATGCGTACGCCAAACGCCCAGAAACGATACGCTAGGCGCCCGAAAACTGTACGGGAGCCGCTCGAAGTGCGCCCGTGGGCTGAACGGGATGATCTGCATGTGCGAAAAACAGGTGTCTCCCGCATATGCGTAAATACAAATATTAGGCTTTGTCTTTTTTAGCCCGCTCGATAGCGTCCAAGATCATTTTCTTGGCTTCGGCAGCATTGTCCCAACGGATGACCTTGACCCATTTGCCGGGTTCCAAATCCTTGTAGTGTTCAAAGAAATGCTGGATCTGGTCGCGGGTGATTTGTGGCAGGTCAGTCACCTCGTGGACGTTTTCATAGCGGCGGGTCATTTTTGGTGACGGCACGGCAATGAGCTTTTCATCGCCGCCAGCTTCATCTTCCATCACCAGTACACCGACAACGCGGCAGGATATTACCGCGCCCGGCATGATGGCACGGGTGTTGCAAACCACCACGTCAATCGGGTCGCCATCGAGAGAGAGTGTGTGAGGAATGAAGCCGTAATTGCCGGGGTAGCGCATCGGCGTATAGAGGAAGCGATCCACGAAGAGCGCGCCGGAGGCCTTGTCCATTTCATATTTGATAGGCTCGCCGCCGACCGGAACTTCGATGATTACGTTTACGTCTTCCGGTGGATTTTTACCGATGGCAATGGCTTCGATACGCATAAGGCGCTCCTAAATAATTATGACTGTATTGGGCATAATGGAGGCAATTATTGTATGCAATAGAAGAAGTCAGTCAGTTCCAAGCAAATGCGATTTTGCGCAAATGACGGCCTTCGAAGGTTTCGGTGCCCTCGGCAATGTCTTTGCCGCCGATGGCCTCGTAAAAGCCCATGGCGCGGCTATTGTCTTCCAGCGCCCAGACGACCAGACCCTTGAGGCCGAAATCGGCGACGCGTGCCTTAGCGGCGTAAAACAAACGGCTGCCAAAGCCCAAGCCCTGATATTCAGGGCGCATATAAAGCTCAAAAATTTCACCCTGTTGCGTAAGCGCACGGGTGCGGTTGCGGCCAAGCGTGGCATAGCCCGCTATTTTGCCGCCAATATTGGCCACAAGCACCGAATTGGAGGCATTGAGCGCCTTTTCCCACCATTGCGGACCGCGCCGTGCAATCATGCCATTTAAGGTTTTGTGCGGAATGATACCGCGATAGGCATTGTCCCATGCCGCCTCGTGAATGGAGGCGATGGCGCTGGCATCGAAGGGTGCCGCCGGGCGAATGTCAAAAGCTAATTTAGTCATTATTTGTTAACCATAAGCTGGCGTCAGAGATTCGCGCAAGCGCTGAAAATGAATATTTGAAAAAAAGAATCTCACTTTGGCACAGAACCGCCGGAAGTGTATTTTGGGCAGGGCCTTGATAGGCAGCGTGGAGTGCTTACTTCTGGGCAATAAGCATTTTGAAGGGACAAACTCATGAGCGCGACATTCACCCACCCGATTTCGGCAAAATGGCCGAGCCAACATCCAGACCAGATTCAGCTTTATTCGCTACCCACACCCAACGGCGTGAAAGTATCCATCGCGCTTGAGGAACTGGGCCTGCCTTATGAGCCGCATTTGGTTTCGTTTGGCACCAATGACCAAATGTCGCCGGAGTTTCTATCGCTCAATCCTAACAATAAGATCCCGGCGATCATTGATCCCAATGGTCCGGATGGAAAGCCGCTGGCGCTGTTCGAATCCGGCGCGATATTGATGTATCTGGCGGAAAAGACCGGCAAATTGATACCGTCCGATGCGGCGGGCCGCTATCAGACTCTGCAATGGGTGATGTTTCAGGTCGGCGGCGTCGGGCCAATGATGGGCCAGTTGGGCTTTTTCCATAAGTTTGCCGGCAAAGACTATGAAGATAAGCGCCCGCGCGACCGCTATGTGGCGGAAACGACGCGCCTGCTCGGCGTGTTGGATAAGCATCTGGAAGGCAAAGACTGGATGATGGGCGATCAATACACCATCGCCGATATTGCAATTTTCCCATGGATTCGCGGGCTTGTTGGCTTTTATGGCGCGGGTGATTTAGTCGGCTATGAAAATTTCAAAAACGTGGACCGTGTGCTTCAAGCGTTTGCGACGCGGCCTGCGGTGATTAAAGGGCTGGCCATTCCGGCATAAGGATTTGATTTCACCACTCCCGCCTTGCGGGAGTGGTGAAAGTGGTCACGGTACTAAACCGGCCATTTATCACCGCCGACCAATTGCGGTGGAGCGCCGATGGCCTCGCCGGACTCGACGATTGTGTCGCTACCGCAATAATTTTCGGCCATGATTTTCCATTTGCCATCGACCAATTTCATCCAATATTCTGATTGGGAATCATCCTCGACGCATTCGATTGGTTTGCCGCCCTTTTCATTGACGGAAATTGTGACCCACGCAAAGCCGCCGCCGACGTTCATGGTTTCGATCACGAATTCCAGCGGCTTGTGCATTTCCGCTTCGAGTTTTTCATGCAACGGCAGTAGGATAGCCTTCCGCAGCGCGGAGCCTTTGGCGGGTGTGGAGACATCACTCACCGATATTTTTGGCGGCGCGGGCGGGATGACGACAGTCAACAGGTCATCGATTTGCGCCTTGGTCATTTCCCCGGCATCGCTGCATTCAAGCGAGCTTAGCGCATTTTGGAAAACCCACTGTTGCTTCACCTCATCATAGGCAAACCCCGCTTGCACGCCGACGGCCTCATGGCCGAACATGTCTTGGCAGTGCAGCTTGTTCCAGCTTTCCGCCTTGCCATCATCGCCCAGCGGCCGAAAGCGCACATAGGCACTGTCTGAAAGATCATGAAAGGCGGGGTTGGATTTGATTTGGAAATCTCTAATTTCAGCCTTGCCTGGCGTATAGTGCGAATATTGGGCGATCTGATTGCGCCAGACATTGAGCAGGTCTTCCGCTGTGGCTTGGCGGCTGGTGAGCGGGGGAAAGGGTAGCGCATCTTCGGCGAATGCATTGGCTGAGTAGATAGAGAGAGCGCCCAACAGGGCGAGCACGCGTTGGTTCATTTCTTAAAATTTCCTAGCTCTTTCAAGCCCCACGCGAATACATTATCGGTGGGGCGCTGAGGCGTCAAAGAGAATTAGAATTATGAGTTTAGAAAATCCAAAAGGTGGACCATCGGATGAACAGCTGGCGGTGCTGCGGGCGGCAATGCCTTTGTTGAAGCGGCTGGCAATACTCGGTCTTATAAGCCTTGTGATTGGCTTTGGTATTGCCGCAACACTGGGCGAGATGCGGCTGAAGCCGGATTGCCAGTCTTATGCCAGTGAAAAGGGCTGGACCTATGTGTCGTATAAATCAGCGGGACATAGACGCGGCGCTTCACGTTCTGAAAATCAGTATGGGGCGTGTTATCTGGAGGATGCCGCCCACGAAAGCCATATTGTGCGGGCGCAGGATATTAGCGCCAGTTGGTATTTCTTGGGTTGGTTCCTCGACCCTATGACCGACATTGTACTGGTGTTTTTGTTGCTGGCACTGCCGCAGCGGCGCAAATTTGGGCTGTAAAAAGCAAAAAACCCGCCGGATATTTCCAGCGGGTTTTTTATTTGAACAATCGTTTAATTAAGCCAGAGCAACCTTAGCGGACTTTTCAGCGCGCTTGCGATCGTTTGGATCGAGGTGCATTTTGCGCAGGCGGATGGACTTTGGTGTTACTTCCATCAACTCATCGTCTTGAATCCACGCCAAGGCGCGTTCCATTGTCATACGAATTGGGGTGGTTAGCTTTACCTGTTCGTCCTTGTTCACGGAACGAATGTTGGTGAGCTTCTTGCCCTTAAGCACGTTCACTTCAAGATCATTATCACGGGTGTGGATGCCGATAATCATGCCTTGATAGACTTTTTCGCCAGCTTCAATAATCATCGGGCCGCGATCTTCGAGGTTCCACATCGCAAACGCTACGGACTCGCCCGCATCATTGGAAATGAGCACGCCGTTTGTGCGGCCTGCGATATCGCCCTTATATGGCTGGTAGGCATGGAACAGACGGTTCATCACCGCTGTGCCGCGCGTATCGGTTAGCAATTCGGACTGGTAGCCGATAAGGCCGCGTGTTGGCGCGTAGAACACCAGACGCAGACGATTGCCGCCGGAGGGGCGCAATTCAACCATTTCAGCTTTGCGCTCGTTCATTTTCTGAACGACAACGCCGGAATGTTCTTCATCAACGTCGATGACGACTTCTTCAACAGGCTCAAGTAGCTCGCCGGTGACTTCGTCCTTCTTGAACACAACGCGTGGACGCGAGACGGCCAATTCAAAGCCTTCGCGGCGCATGGTCTCAATCAGAACTGCAAGCTGCAATTCGCCGCGACCGGACACGTAGAACGAATCTTTGTCTTCAGCTTCTTCGATTTTCAGCGCCACATTGCCTTCAGCTTCGCGAAGCAAACGGTCACGAATAACGCGGCTGGTAACCTTGTCGCCTTCGGTACCTGCCAACGGAGAATCGTTAACGATGAAGGACATGGAAACTGTTGGTGGATCGATCGGCTGTGCCTTCATAGGCTCAGTGACTTCCATGGCGCAGAATGTATCGGCCACTGTACCCTTGGAAAGACCGGCGATGGCAACGATGTCGCCCGCGAAGCCTTCGTCAATGGCGGTGCGCTCAATGCCGCGGAACGCGAGGATTTTCGACACGCGGCCCTGCTCGATGAGCTTGCCGTCTTGGCCGATAACCTTGAACTGCTGCGTTGGCTTGATGGAGCCGGAATGGATACGGCCGGTGATAATACGGCCGAGGAACGGGTTGGCTTCCAAAATGGTACCAATCATCGTGAACGGGCCGGGAGCCACTGTTGGCTCTGGAACATGCTTCAAGACCAGTTCGAACAGCGCCTTCATGCCCTCGTCTTGACGACCATCCTGCGTGGCGGCCATCCAGCCGTTACGGCCAGAGCCGTAAAGCAATGGGAAATCAAGTTGATCGTCATTGGCATCGAGCGCTGCGAACAGGTCGAACACTTCGTTGACCACTTCGGTGATGCGCGCATCGGGGCGGTCAACCTTATTGATCGCAACGATTGGTTTCAAGCCCAGCTTCAGTGCCTTGCCAACCACGAACTTGGTCTGTGGCATTGGGCCTTCAGCCGCGTCCACCAGAACGATAACGCCGTCCACCATCGACAAAATACGCTCAACTTCGCCGCCGAAGTCGGCATGGCCTGGCGTATCAACGATGTTAATACGGGTATTATCCCAGACAACGGAAGTTGCCTTGGCAAGAATGGTGATGCCGCGTTCTTTTTCAAGATCGTTGCTATCCATAACGCGTTCTGCCACGCGCTGGTTGTCGCGGAACGCGCCGGATTGCTGGAGAAGCTTATCAACCAAGGTAGTTTTGCCATGGTCAACGTGCGCGATAATCGCGATATTGCGGATTTTCATAAAGTCACTCGGGAGGTTAGTGGGGCCTTGGCATTTGCCATGCCGTTTTCAGTTGGCGACCCCATACAGTAGAATTGTGCATTTAGGAAGGGGGGTGGGCGAATGGGTGATATGCGTTGTTAATGTGCACCATTAGAACAGACTTCCTGTACGGGCTCACCCAAAACACAAACACCTGTCAGTTTCCTGACGGGTGTTGTTTAGCAAGCGGGAGGGCGCGTTGCTTTGCTAGGCTTACACCAGAATGAAATCGCTCGGGATGAAGTCATCGGCGTAGGTGTTTTTGATGGTCAATGTATCCGCACCGAAGCTGAGCACTGTGTCCGCGCCGACCTGGTAGGCGTGCCAGTCAACATCGGCGAAGTTGTGGACGCCGTTGATGTGGAGCTGGATTTTATCCTGATCGAAGGTGAAGTCTGTGATTATGTCTCTGCCATCGCCGGAGTTGAAGAAGAATGTATCGTAGCCTGCGCCGCCGGTGAGGACATCGTTGCCCCAGCCGCCCTTGATAAGGTCGTTGCCGATGCCGCCATTTAGGTAATCTGCGCCTTGGCCGCCGATGATGTTGTCATTGCCTGCGCCGCCGAGCAGCGTGTCGTTGCCAATGCCGCCATCAAGATAGTCATTGCCGATGCCGCCGTCGATCCAATCATTACCCGCACCGCCGTAAAGCCTATCATAGCCAGCGCCACCATAAATCGTGTCGCTACCCGCGCCGCCATCAACCATATCATTACCGTCGCCGGCGTTGATGTAGTCAGCATAGTTGCCACCGAAAATCTGGTCATTGCCGGCAAGGCCATAAATGGTGAAGGCCTGTGTGGTGGAGTAGTTTGTGGCGTGGATGGTGTTTGAATAGCCGTTGCCGTAAAGCGTGAACATGATGGTCCCCTCAGGTTGAACAGATAATCCGTTCGTTGAGAAGAGATTAGATCGCGAGACCTGAGTGGTTGCTGAACCGTGTGTTCATGTGGCGTTCAGGCAAATCCTAAGTAAGCGCGGCGGCATCTATCTGTTTGCGGAATTTTTCCACGGATCCATCGCGGTAAAACAAATTGTAGGTTTCAAACGGAATGATCTGGCCGTTTGGCGTGACGAAGTGAATGCAGGAGCGTTTGACATTGCCGACGCAAAAATCAAACCGGTCCATGAAATTGACGATGACGACGCGGAAGATGTTTTCATATGTCAGCCCTTGCGGCACTGGCACCTGCGGCAGGCAGCACAGCAAATCGCCGACGCGCTGGGCAATGTTCGGCTCGATGGTGGAAAGCGAGAACAGGTCGATAATCTTCTCTTTCAGTGCGGGATAGCGCTCGAAGTTCACGGCATTGGGAATATCGCGGATGATTTCGGATTTCGGAATTATCGCTGTGACAGGCACGACCTTTTTGCCTGCGCGCAGGCCGTAGCCTATGGAAATGGCAGTTGGGTTGCAGGGCAGCGGTATCATATCCGCGGACCCGAAAATGCCGCTGTCTTCAATCACACGGCGGCGGATGTCTGAGAGAAGCACGCGGTTTTTCTTCGGGTCAAAACCATCATTGCGGCCGGTATCTTGAATGGGCTGAAAGGTGACGCCGCGCACGCATGTGAACTCCAGCGCATGGTCGATGATGGCGGCCATCTCTGTGTCGTTGACGCCCTTTTTTACCGTGCACACCAACGTGGTGGAAATGCCATTGGCTTCCAGCGCATCCAGTGCCTTGCGGCGGATTTTGGAGAGGTCCGCGCCGCGCAGATTTTTGATGGCATCAGGGTTCAGCGAGTCGAACTGGAGGTAGATTTCCAGTCCCTTTTTGCGCGCTGCCAATTCCGCCACAAAGGCGGGGTCGGATGCGATGCGTAGACCGTTGGTGTTAATCATCAAATGGCGGATGGGCCGCTCGCGGGCCATATCGATGATGCGGATAATGTCAGGATGGATGGTCGGCTCGCCGCCGGAAAGCTGCAACAGGTCCGGCTCGCCCTCGCTTCTCACAAGCGCATCCATCATGGCGGCGATGGTTTCGAGGCTGTGGTGTTTGGTGGATTTCTGGCTGGAATCGGCAAAACAAACGGGACAGGTGAGATTGCACGCCTCGTTCACCTCGATGATGGCAAGGCAGGAATGCTGCTCGTGATCGGGACAGAGGCCGCAGTCATAGGGGCAGCCATAATCGGTCTTGGTCTGCACATCCAGCGGGCGGTCACCCGGCTTCAGCCACGAAAGCTGTGCCAGATAGTAAGCGCTGTCGTTGGAAATCAGCGTCTTTTGCACCCCATGCTCGCGGCAGCGCTTTTCATAAAACACCTCATCGCCTGAGATAAGAATTTTTGCCGGAACCACTTTCAGGCACGTCTCGCACAGCGAGCGGGTTTCGCCATGGAACAGATAGGGTTTCGATTTGCGCGGGGCGTGGCTCATGGTTGTTCCTTGTCGTCGCCATCGCGCTCAACATCTCGAAAATATTTCGTTTCCGATTGTCTGTTGGGCTTAAAGATGAGCCACAAACCAAAAGCGCTGACGAGAAGGCAAGGCAGCCAAAGGCCCCAAAGTCCGCCTGCGCCAAAATCGCCCCCTGACGATTGTGTCATAAACGCGAGGCTGCACAGGCCGGGAAGCAGCAGGATGATGCCGATGATGATTTGAAATGCTCTCATGATTCTGCCCGTCCTTCCGGTTCTGGTTTCAACAATAGTGCGGGCAAGCCGCCAATGAGGAAGGGAATGATGGCCAGCGCTGCGCCGATGCCGATGGTAGCGAACCAGTCTGCATTTCCCAATGATCCATCAGACGCCAGTCGTATGACGAAATAGAGCAGCGAGGCCGAGGCTAGCGCGCCACATATACCGGCGATGCGGGTGGCAGTTCGCAATAATCTGCTGGCGCTGTCTTTCGCCAATAGCCACAGGCCAAGGCAACCAAGCTGGATGGAGGGAACGGCTATAGCACTAAATACAGAGCCATAGGCCCGCGCTTCGGCGGATGTGCCTTGACCAAGCAAGTTGCCAGCAAAAAAGAACGTACCACACAGGCCGGGGAACAGTAGGATGATTCCGATGATTATTTGCAGCGCTTTCATTTAAGCCACCTCAATAGCGATCAGCATTGGCATAAAGCTGCTTCAGCAGCCGCCAGCCAAACCAGCTTATGACAAAACACACTATCCACAAGAGCAGCAATTGCCACCAGCTCACCGTGCTACCCTCTTGAAGGTCTCCGCCGATATATTGGGCGGCATGAAACACGATCATCATAATGCTGATAAGGCCAGGAAGCAGCATCAGCATATAGAGGAGACTGAGCAGGAAGCGTTTCATGGATGTATATTCTCCCGCGTCTCAACCATCGCCGCGCCATATATACACAAAGCCACAGACAGCAGCTGAAACACCGTAAGAGGCCCGACAATCGCACTGTAAGGCTTCAAAAACTCCAGCCCAAAACGCTGCGCGCCATAGAAGCTGACGGCTAGGTAAAAGCCGTTTTGTTTCCAGAACACATTGCCGCGCGTGAGCATGGCCATATAGGCCAGCGCGAATATGGCCATGGTGAGGCTTTCGTAAAGCTGCACAGGGTGGCGCAAGATGCCGTCTCCGAAATCCCAGCCCCATGTTTGCCCTGTGGGGATGCCATAGGTGAAATCTTCTAGCCCAGACAAGAGACAGCCGATGCGTCCAATGGCGATGCCGAGTGCCATGGGCAGGGCATAGATGGCGCCCGTGCGAGCGGTGATATGGTTGAGTTTTTTGTAGAGTTCGATGGAAATGATCGCGCCCGCCAGCGCGCCTTCCACCGAGCGGGCCAGCCCCTCATGGCCTGATAGCCAGCTATTGAGCGTGCCGAAAAACCAAGCGCCCATTCCCGCGCCAATGAGCACAGCGGCGAGATAGCCAAAGCGCTTGGGCTGATCGACGGGATTTTCCGCAAACCAAGTGCGGCGCAGCGCCACTATCGTCAGCGCCGCCACAAGCCACGCCAGCGCATCAAACACTGTATGAATGAGGGTGTGGAATGTTTGCTGATCCATGACAGCCCATGAATCACACGCCAAAATTGAAGTCAATGGAACCGGCGGCTAGTTGCTGCTGTCAATCATTTGCACTGCAAGTTTGCGTGCAGACTTGTCTGCTTCAAAAACCGCATCCAGCGTATGCTTTGATTGCAGTGGCGTGGCGCTAAGCACGGCCTCGACCACGTCTGCCATCTTCAAAAACGAGATTTTTCCCGCGATAAAGGCTTCCAGTGCCGCTTCCTTTGCGCCGTTGAAAATTGCGCCGGAAAGGCCGCCTGCTTGCATCACTTCGCGAGCGAGGCGCAGCGCGGGGAAGCGGGTTTCGTCGGGGGCTTCAAATTCCAGTTTGGAGAGTTTAGCAAAATCCAAGCGCTCGATGGGCAGATGTTGGCGGGCGGGGTGCGATAGGGCATAGCCGATGGCGCCGCGCATATCGGACGGGCCGAGTTGCGCCAATATTGAACCGTCGCGGTAGGCCACCATGGAATGCACGATGGATTGGGGATGGATGATGACTTCTATCTGTTCGGGCGAAAGGCAGAACAGATGCTTGGCTTCGATCATTTCCAGCGCTTTGTTGAACATCGAGGCGCTGTCGATGGAGATTTTGAGGCCCATGGACCAATTGGGGTGAGCGCGGGCGGTTTCGACTGTTACCGCCTTCATTTGCTCCAGCGAGTAGGTGCGGAACGGACCGCCGGACGCGGTGAGGATGACGCGCTCTAGCGCTTTGTGGTCCTCGTTATCCAACAGCTGGAAAATGGCATTGTGTTCGCTGTCTACAGGCAGTAATTTGCCGCCTGAGTGGTGGATGGCATCGAGGAAAAGCGTGCCTGCGGAAACCAGACATTCTTTGTTGGCGAGCGCTATTGTGCCGCCGTTTTTGGCGGCAGCTAAAGTCGGCTCCAAGCCTGCCATGCCGACGATTGCCGCCATGGTTATGTCAGCGGGAATGGCGGCGGCCTCAATGAGGGCTTGACGGCCAGCGGCGGCTTCGATGCCCGTGCCGTGCAGCGCGTCTTTCAACGCGCCATAGAGCCGCTCATCGGCCGTGACGGCGATTTTGGCATTCACCGCGCGGGCTTGTTTGGCCAGCAGTGTGACGTTGGCGGAGCCTGTGAGCGCCACAACTTCAAACGCATCCGCACCGCCCAAATGGCGGATGACATCCAGCGTATTGACGCCGATGGAGCCTGTTGCGCCGAGGACGGATATTGTGCGTTTGGGGAGCATGGGTTGTGACATAAAGTTAGCTATCGTGATTTGCGGGCAAAGGTCAAAGTGTTTGGCCCAGACATGCAAACGGCGGGAAAATCCCGCCGTTTGTTATTCATTTCAAAACCGAACTGATTACTCAGCAGATGGCGCTTCTTCAGCGGCAACTTCGGCAGGAGCTTCTGCAGCGGCCTTGGCGGCAGCGGCGGCTTCAGCAGCAGCAGCTTTTTCAGCTTCAGCAGCGGCGATTTTAGCGGCCTTTTCAGCTTCGATAGCGGCAGCTGCATCAGCGGCCTTCTTTTCAGCCATAGCAATGCGTTCCTTGGCCTTTGTGCCAAGTTCTGCCTTTGTCGGGTTGTTGCGGGCATCGCGTGTGGCGTGGCCAGCCTCAGCAAGGAAGCGCAAAACGCGGTCTGTTGGCTGCGCGCCCTTGGCAATCCATTCCTTTGCCTTGTCGCCATCAATGGCTACGCGGCCTGCATCGCCCTTGGCGAGCATTGGATCCCACTTGCCGAGTGTTTCGATGAAACGGCCATCGCGCGGGGCGCGGGCGTCAGCCACAACGATGTGGTAGTAAGGGCGCTTCTTGGAGCCTGCACGGGCGAGGCGGATTTTAAGAGACATGGTATTTTCCTTTAGATTTAAGCGTTGGATTTCGTCGCGGCTGTTTCAGCCTTGATTTGTTCGTGGTGGCGGATGACCTCGCGGATGATGAAGTTCAAAAACTTCTCCGCAAAATCGGGGTCAAGATGAGCATCGTGCGCGAGTTGGCGCAGGCGCTCTATCTGGATTTTTTCACGC
>JAYTVD010000120.1:0-1596 GCA_043744175.1 Phyllobacteriaceae bacterium | reverse complement strand
GTCCGTCGTGCCCGGTGTAAACTGCACCAGACGGTTATAAACCGGACGCGCCGCGTCCAAGCTTGTTCCCGTTGTATTGATCGATGGTGTAAAGTTCTCTGGCGAGCCCTCCGAGCAATAAACCAGTGTCTTAGCCCAAGCGCCCGATGCCATCACTGACATCATCGCCGTTGCCGCTAAAAGTGTTTTGAATGTTCCCGACATTTGTTTGCCTTTCGTTATGGAACCATGTGCGGAGGTACCTCTCTCCGGACTGGAAGGCATCGAAAACTCTTTATGAGGGATTGGCAAGAGGTTAATCAGTTGCAAACAAAAAAATTCAACCAATTGGTCAAAATGACAGCGCGTTGGTAAAATTGTCACTCGTTGCCGCTGGGTAACAAACCAAAGAAAACGGCTCGGGTTGCTTTTTCTATCCACAACAGTCCATTTGTGCCTAAACAGAATCCCAAACTACGAGCGAAAAATGCAGCCAGCCATTTACCCGAGCCTGAAAAATAAGGTGGCCTATATAACCGGCGGTGCAGGCGGCATTGGCGAGGCCGTCTCTGTTGCATACGCAGCGCAAGGGACGACTGTCGGCATCATTGACATCGATGAAGGCGCAGCCAATGCACTTGCCTCCAAAATCAAATCCATGGGCCAAAATGCTCATGCGGTCGCCTGCGACCTACGCGATATCGCCTCGCTCAAATCCGCACTCAGTGCGCTGAAATCTCAAATTGGCGCTTCGGATATTCTGGTCAATAACGCCGCCCACGACCAGCGCCATACATGGCAAGATATGACGCCTGACTATTGGGATGAGCGCATGGCGGTAAACCTGCGCCACATGTTCTTCGCCATCCAAGCGGTCGCGCCGGATATGATTGCCAAAAATGCAGGCTCCATCATCAATTTTTCCTCCACCTCGTGGAAGTTAAAAATGGGAACCCTGCCTGCCTATACCACAGCAAAGGCGGCCATCCACGGCCTCACCCGCTCGTTTATGATGGAACTTGGCCGCAATAATATCCGCGTCAACACCGTCTATCCCGGCTGGGTGATGACCGCCCGCCAGAAGGAATTGTGGTTCAACGAAGAGGGCCAGAAAATGCTGGATGAAGTGCAGGCCTTGCGAGGCCTCATCCAACCCGAGGACATCGCCAACATGGTGCTATTCCTCGGCGCGGATGACAGTCGCTTTTGTTCAGGTCAGGAATTCACGGTGGACGGCGGGTGGATTTAGCTGACGCACTCTCAAAAACCCGCTTGACCATTTAATCAATCATATTCATATATTCATATTGATTTCTATGCTGGTGCATTTTTTGCGCTGCGAGCGGCATTGAGAAACTATTTGCATCAGCAGATGGGAAAAGCAGGATTCGATTACCTTGGCTATTTGTCGCCAATTTGCACTTGTTGCTGTCAGCCCAGCCTATAAAGAGGCGGGATCACACAGACATGCGCAAGGTTTAGACATGGCAACCCAATTCACTCCCTTTTTGTCGCTCATTGGCGGCATTCTCATCGGCGTCTCCGCCGTCCTTTTGATGTGGTTAAACGGCCGCATTGCCGGCATGACCGGCATTTTGGCAGGCATATTGCCACCGT
>JAYTVD010000119.1:0-19013 GCA_043744175.1 Phyllobacteriaceae bacterium | reverse complement strand
TCTTCTAGGGCCTGTGTGCTTATAACGTGAGGAGCGTCTCGCTCATCGCCGTATTCTTTGATTGCAAAGTCTAGAATGTTCGCATCATCTAACTTGGCCAGATTACCAAGCTCTTCTGGATCAAGCTCGTAGTCCCCGCCTTCAGACTCGGCGTAGGCAAAGTCAGATATGATAGACACGTCTTCATCCGACTGCGTATTTTCAGGTTCTATCTTGCCGTCAATCGGCTCTCCGACATGCTCTAAAGGTTCATGATCCTGCACAATTGGCTCGGGTGTAATCAACCCTTCGCGGCGCAGGCGCTCGGCAATTTCCCGAAACGCATTGCGCTCCACGGGAGAAAGTGAGCCTTCACCGCTAACATCATTCGCCCGATCGCGCGTCGCACGCCGCTCTTCCAAGTGAATAACATTTTGATCAAATGGCGCAGGTGCAGCAGGAGGCACAATTTCCAGCGCAGGCACTTCGCCTTGCCAAGGATCACTCTCAAATTCATCGTCAACATCATCAATCAAGTCATGAACGACCACAATTGGTTCATCGTTTGTCGTGTTACAACCGTCCGAATCTGAACTAAAATCAACAGGGTTTGGCGCAATTGTCGAATCATCGGCAGCAATGGCCGCAACTTTCGCCAACGACGTCGCTTCCGCAGGCTTCGCCAATGCCAGACCAATTGCCTCAGGGTCAATAACCGCATCAGCCAATCGCACGATGCCAAATCCACGAAAGCCTTCAAACCGGCGCTCGCGATCGTAGACTGGTAACGCCGCCAAATCGACGGGCGCACGAAGATCTGTACCCTCAATAGGCCAAAATACGCTGCGGCCAGACCATGTATCATGGCGTTCTAATAGGTCGGCAATTTCCGAGCCGGGGTCGAGACCAAAAACCTGTGCAACTTCGCGGAACGTGCGTCCAACGATGTCTGCCGCATGTGGTCCAACAGCCGAGCCAAACTCCGGTGAAACAAAGTTGAAATATCCCGCAGCGTCAATTTTCCAAACAAACCGCGTGGGCGTGGCTTCTGGATCATAGGCAAAGTTGGCATTAAAAAGCGCTTCGTCAGGCTGCGCTGGCGTTGTCAATTGTTCTTTAGGTAGGTCAATTTCAAGCTTTTTTGGCGCGACTTGCAATGCTGGCACTGCATCTGCGACAGTTTCGTCAGCAATAATTGCCTCGCCTGCAGGATAAATTTTTGTAGAAATAGGCGTTGAATCTTGCTCCACATCGCCGATCGCCAGCACAATATAGCGAGCAGGGTCTTGCGAAAGCTGGGCAATGCCGACCGGAATAGTGCGCACACCAACACGAAGGCGGCGCTTCACCATGCGGTCGCTCGCGCGCGAGGTATCACGTACCAGCGTTGCTAAATCAAACTGCGAAATGCCAAGACGCCCAAAATCGTCGCTGGAATTGATAAGCGACCCCTCGCCATCCAAAACCGCAGCATGTGTGCCGTCACCGGCCAATCCGTCAATGGCATTTTCCATCGAACCGTTCTCGACCGCAGTAGAAAGCACCAGCCCCAACTCACCATCCGGCAATGCAATCGATGAGAGCTTTGCCATCACCATTCGGCTTTCAACACCACTCACGAGACGAAGCGCTAAGCTGCCTGTGCTGCCAACGGAATTAAAAAGCTGCAATGAATTGATTTGTCGGCGCGCACTGATGCCAAGCTCAGGGTCATTGCCCACAAGGTCAATCGGGCTTGAAAAGCCAAGAAGCCGTGCGCCGCTGCCATTGGCCAGCAACACTGTATCAAGGGTATTATCGAGCAGCACAACGGGCTCGCCCGCGCACAAGCGTTCGCGTAATCCGTCTAAAACGGCCAAATCAATAAAAGGATAAGACCCCGAACTCATAAACTTTTGCTTCTCACTTAAATCCTTAATAATCTGTTAATAAAAGGTTTTGGTCCGTTCGTCCATGCACCGCACGTCCAACCTGCGGCGTTTCGCGCGGGGTAGTTAATAAGGATAATATGGTGCAGTGCAAAATTATGTTGCAATGCACAATAAACTATCCTATATCAGAGACAAGATGAACAACGCGGCATGAAACGCCGCCACAAGGAGCTTTCCATGTCAAAGACACCAAAGACAGAATCCGATGCTTTCGCAATGCCAACTTTTGATGCTTCAAAGGTTTCCGAACAGTTCCGCGAATTCTCTGATAAGGGCGTCGCCCAGTCTAAAGAAGCTTATGCCAAGATGAAGACAGCCACTGAAGAAGCTCAGAAGGCTGTTGAAGACACATTTAAGACTGCGCAGTCAGCTGCTTCTGAAGTTTCTTTAAAGGCCATTTCGGCTCTTCGCGCTAACACCGAAACTGGCCTTGCACACCTCGAAGCTTTGGTTGGCGTTAAGTCGATCTCCGATTTCGTTGAATTGCAGACATCATTCTTCCGCAAGCAAGCCGAAACAATAACCGCTCAAGCAAAAGAATTGCAGGACGTTACCACCAAGGCTGCTGAAAAGGCTGCTGCACCGGTTAAGGCTGCATTTGAAAAAGTTACTAAAGAATTCAAGGCTGCTTAATTAGCCTTGTTGCTCTAGTTGCTGGCATGGTCTGTCCCTCCCACAGATAATGCCAGTCAAGCCCGGGTGCGTTAATTGCCCGGCACTTCATGAAGGCCATGCTCCTCCCGCATGGCCTTTTTGTTATGAAATTGGACAATTGGAAGCTTGCAAATTCTGGCATAAGACCTTATGCAGCGCTGATATTGCCAAGCAATAGACTGTCAAAACAGACACTATGCGATTGTAGCTCAGTTGGTTAGAGCGCCGGATTGTGGATCCGGAGGTCGACGGTTCGAACCCGCCCAATCGTACCATTTCTCCTTTTAATGCTAATTTCAAAACAATGCCCCCTGCTTCGTTGAAGCAGGCTTTGCCTTTGGTTTCGGTGCAGCCGGGCTCGATGTTTGCTGAACAGAAACTTGTCCGTCCAGAAACTGCAATGACAGGTGCTGACCGGAGGCGACTTTGGATTTCGAGCGCACCATCGCGCCATTTTCATCGCGCACCAAAGCAAACCCGCGCTCCAAAATGCGCTCATGGCTAAGCCCCTGCGCCAGCCGCCATACCGACTGCAGTCGCTCATTACCGCGAAGCAGGCGTGAACCGAGTGCGCGTTCTGCCCGCAGCATCAAATCTAGACTCTTCTGCCTGCCAAGCTGCACTTTTGAGGTCAACGCTGTTGGCGTAATCCGTACCGCTAGCCTGTCAAACCGCTGCACTTTCTTAGCGCGTGAAGCATCAACCCCGCGATCAATTCGCTCTCCAAACTGCACCAGAGTCAGTGCCCGCCGCTCGATCATACGCTGCAGCAATTCCGGCTGCAGTCGTGCACCCGCGCCGCCGCTAAAACGCACGCGCTTGACGTGGACACCGCTCGTCAGCCCGCGCTCCAACCGCGTGACTGCCTCATCAAACCGGCGGCGCGGCAATGCCATTAGCATATCAACGGAAGGCAAAGCTCGGCTGGCGGCGCGAACAGATTGGCGCTTGCGCTCAAACAGCCGCGATTGCGCTCCTGCCAAACGCGCGCCAAGTCCCGCCACATGGGCAATCAAATCCGCCCGCACGGGAACCGCCATTTCGGCAGCGCCCGTTGGCGTTGGCGCGCGTACGTCGGCGGCGAAATCAATCAGCGTCCAGTCGGTTTCGTGGCCGACAGCTGAGATGACCGGAATGAGCGAATTGGCCACCGCCCGCACGACGATCTCGTCGTTAAAGCCCCACAAATCCTCCAGCGAGCCGCCGCCGCGTGCTACGATAATCACATCAGGGCGCGGAAAGCTTGTCTCCAAAGCGTTAAAGCCGTCAACCGCGTTCGCCACTTCCGGCCCGCAGGTTTCGCCTTGCACCCGCACGGGCCACACCAGCACATGCAGCGGAAAACGATCATTAATACGATGAATAATATCGCGAATAACCGCGCCAGTCGGCGAGGTAACGACGCCAATAACACGCGGCATAAACGGCAAAAGCTGCTTGGTTTCGGCTGAAAATAAGCCTTCTGCCGAAAGCCGCCGCTTGCGCTCATCCAAAAGCGCCATCAGCGCGCCAGCGCCCGCAGGCTCCATTTGCTCAATGACAATTTGATATTTCGAAGAGCCCGGAAACGTCGTCAGCTTGCCCGTGGCAATCACTTCCATGCCTTCTTCGGGCTGAAATTTCAGCCTGGACATGCCGCCGCGCCAGACAACAGCCTCGATGCGGGCTTTGTCGTCTTTTAAGGAAAAATAAGCATGGCCCGAGGAATGCGGCCCGCGATAGCCGGAAATTTCGCCGCGCACCCGCACATTGCCAAAACTATCCTCAACGAGCCGCTTTAGCGCCCCGGAAATCTCGGAGACCGTAAATTCAGCAGCATTGGTGGGCGATTCGTCACTCATGGTTTGAAATGCCGATATGTTGGCGTTGGGGTCAAGCAGATTGTGCCAAAATCCGGACGCGCGAAAGCCCGCCGACCCCGTGAGGAATCAGCGCCACAAGCTCAAAAAATTTGATAAATCGTCACGAACTATCCTGCCGCTCGCCAGCATAAAGCGCCAGCAAATGGCATTCGAGCAAAACCTCGTCCACCTCGTGATCCTTGCGCTTGTGCGAATATGGCGCTGGGCCGGGGCGCACGGGGGAAAAACGGTGGGCCAAGTTTTGCGCATAGGCCAAATCGCGCTGTTCGTACCAGCGGGCCAGACGCCTAGCGTGACGCGGCAGATTTTCCAACGCATTTTTCAGTGCCAGAATGCGAAGAGCCAGCGAGGCGGCAGGAACGGGCGACATGTCAGGCGCATCAGAATTTTCGCCAGAATAAAACCCATCCATATCCGGCGCTTCACGCCCGAATAGTTTCAGCGGATCAATCAAATTAAACGACGGGAGTGCTGGCTCGTCGCGCGGGTTTGGCCGCGAAAACACAAGAAATTCCGCCAGCCCATCGCGCCGCGCCGGACGCAGTTTGAACCCGCGTAATTTCATCTCATGCGCGACAATCATAATCAGGCGACGAAGGGCCGATTCAGCGGGGCGGATGATTCAGCGGGGCGGATGATGGCGAGCGCACGGTGATAAAGGAAAAACGGCAAGGTCGTTAACCGTCCACCACCAACCAGCCCAAGCGACCCCATCAGCGCCACGATGATCGTCATGAGCGCGGTTCGGTTTCGGTTTATAACGAGTGGCCAGTCCATTTTGTTCCCTCATTCAAACTGGTGCTATTGTAAGTGAGGATTTTGTGGCGTGGATAAAAACCGCAAAAGTCGTCATTCCGGGGCCGCGCAGCGGAACCGGGGATCCAGAGCCGTGGATTACGAAAGTGAAGTGCACTACCGGCGAAATCTCACTAAAATCAAACAGTTAAATGCCAAATAGTGAGCGTAATCGCGACTATCCATCTCTGGATTCGCGGGTTCCGCTACGCGGCCCCGGAATGACGAAGCGTGGGGATAAGTCTTCATTTTGCAGGTACGCGCTCCTTCTTCTCCCCTACCAAAGGTGGGGGAGAAGTGGCGCGGCGCAGCCGTGACGATGAGGGGGCGTTCCGACCGGACTCAAACCTAAAGGATGCGCCACAAAGCACCCCACAACCGCAACCAAATTTCCGAAGCTCGCGGCGCACAACCACCCCCTCACCGTCACGGCTACGCGGCGTCACCTCATCCCCCACGCTGCGCTTTGGGGAGAGGAATTGGAGCCAAATTTTGTACCGGATTTGCGCTCCACCGTGGCACCCCTCTCTGTCCTGTCGGACATCTCTCCCTCAAGGGGAGAGATCGGCGCACCGCCGTTTGTTGTTATTTTTCAATTGTTTATGCCAAGTGCCAAATAAGAAATTGGCGAAAAAAGTGACGCCAGGGATCTCTCCCCTTGAGGGAGAGATGTCCGACAGGACAGAGAGGGGTGCCACGGTGGAGCGCAAAGCGGGTGCAAATTTCATGCAATCGCGACCACTCTCCGTCGCACCCCCTTCTGTCCTGCAAATTTCTTGAATGACACCCTGCGTCTTCCCCCCGGGAGGGAAGATCACGCGCACGGATTATCGCTGCCAATCATTAAAATGTACAAAAATGCCGGCCGCAAGCCACCATGCCGACGATTGGCGAAAGCCATCGCGCAATCCGATCTTCCCCCTCGTTGGGAAGATGTCCGACAGGACAGAAGGGGGCGCCTCGCGCCGCTGTTGCGCTAGTTTGACGGTCATTTTGGCTCTGTACTTTTGGCTAGGCCATAACCGATAAAGGACATCAAAATCCCGGCGAGCAAAAATACTGCGCTCATAACCCAGTAGTCATGAGGCACGATGACATCAGATGGCATAAAGAATGAATAAATCTCGTAAAAAATAAGAACGCCAGTGATAACGGCAATGCTCTTAAATATTAGTATGAAATTTTTGCGATCTTCTCGGGTAAAATTCCTCGTGTAAACGAACAATAAAAAAACAGATAAGGTGGACGATATCGAAGCATCCAGTAAAATGAGTATCTGCTCTATGCCGATTTGGCTGCTATGATCCCAATGAGATCCGATGTAATTAAAGAGAAAAAGAATTAGGCCACCAAACAAAAATATCAAACCAAATAATACTCGCATTTTTTTCACCGATTAAATTTATATGGAAGTCGCTTGGTATTTCGTTCGCATTAAAATGTTCTTAACTATAGGTTGCAGGCAGAGCGGCTTCAGAATCGAATACAAACAAAGGTGGCGAAGACGCCATCCTTGGTGATCCACGAATAGCGTCAGGTCGTGCGCTGCTTTTGGATTAATCCCCCCCTCACCACCGTGGCTGCAACCCGCTCCCACTCCTCTTCACCCTTATCTCCGCCTCAAAGCCCGGTTGTGATAAATTATCCAGGCTTTCCAAAATATGCTGGGCCATGGCTTCCACGATGGGGGAGCGGCGGGCTCGGGTGCGGATGAGGCCGATTTCTACGTCGGGCAATTTCATAAATCCATCCGCCTCGCCCAAAACGCGCATTCCGGGGCGCAGCGAACATTCGGCCAAAATCGAGACGGCCAAACCGGCCAGCACGCTGGCGGTAATAACGGTGGCGGACCATGAGGTGAACAGCACGCGATGCTCGCGCTTCATGATGCTCAGCGCCTCCGTGGCATGAAGCCGCCAGATGCAATTTGGCCGGCCGAACGCCAGCGGCAGCACGGGCTCTTCATGCACATTATGGTTGGCGGATGTGACCCAGAGCAGCGGCTCGCGCCGCACAATTTCGGAATAGCCCTGTTCCGGCACATGGGTGATAAGCGCCAAATCCAGCGCACCGCGATTGATGTGCTCAACCAGATTGACTGTCGGTTCGCAAATAATTGAGAGTTCCACGCGCGGATTGGAGCGGGCAAAACGCGCCATGATTTCGGGCAGGAAACGGTCGGCATAATCATCCGGCATCCCGATGCGAATATGGCCCTCCAGCTTGGTGTCATCAAAGGCGGCCACAGTTTCGGTATTCAGTCGCAACATGCGGCGCGCAAAGTTGAGCAGGCGCTCGCCATCTTCCGTCAGCCTGTTGGTGCGCCCGTCTTTCTCAAACAGCGGACGGCCAATACGGTCCTCCAAGCGGCGCATCTGCATGGAAACGGCAGACTGGGTTTTATGCACCTCATCCGCCGCACGGGTAAACGAGCCCGCGTCAGAAATGGCAACGAAAGTCTGTAGCTGGTCAAGATCAAGCGGACTGGCCATGGGGCGCTCCAATTAACATCACAGATAATGATGATAACCATTAGAAACATTCGTTTGTTAAATCAATGAGAATCTATATGTTCGGAGACACTGCAAAAGCATAACCGGCTGAAAGTCAGCCCTTCATCAGAAATCCTCAAACGTGTGGCCCCTCCCGCCACGCGGCAGGAAACCATTGTCTTTGTGCAGGTGTCTTAGAAGGATCACTATCATGACCACGATCGATTGCCGGGAAACCACTTCAGCGCCAACATCCGCGCCAACTGCCATTGCTAATTTCGCAGCCCGCACCGTGGAAAAAGTCGTCGCCTTGTTTCAAGCGTTCAAAAATCGCCGCGAAATGTATCAGCTTGGCGAGATGAGCGATATTGAACTGGCAGACATCGGCCTGCGCCGCTCGGATCTGTTCGTGGCGCTGGATAGCCCGGCGACCGTGGACCCGACGATCCGCCTCTCGCGTCTCGCCGCTGGCAATATTCGCGAGGCCGCTGCACGCTGCGTCAACTAATTTCGTTCCCGCAGGCGTTTATTTCCGGTTACCCCCGGTTGCCTGCCACCTAGCCCGGCTGCTTCCCCCGCAGCCGGGTTTTTTTATAATGAGATCAGAATGTTAGCGGTTCATGCCATTGAGATATTGGTCAAAGATCGTCTTAAGACCCTCGTTGTAGCTGTCCTGCGTCTTCTTGCCGGTCTCAAACATCTTGCCCCAAGGATTATCCGCTGGTGTTGAGGCTTGAGGTTCGGCAGGCGCATCGGCCTGAGCCCCGGCTTGCCCGCCGCCCAAAATATCCTTGAGGATATTGCCCAGAGGATTGTCAGTGCCAGTTGGTGCCGCTGACGTTTGCCCGCCCGCACCGCCTGCCAAAATTGTCTTCAAAATATCGCCGAGTGGATTATTGCCCGCCTGTTGGTTGGCCTGTCCGGCCGCACCACCGCCGAGAATGTCTTTGAGGATATTGCCAAGTGGATTATCGGCACCAGTCGGTGCCGCCTGTGGCTGACTGGCCGCGCCGCCGCCTGCCAAAATATCCTTCAAAATATTGCCAAGCGGATTATCACCAGTGCTCGGCGCGCTCTGCTGTTGTTGTGCGCCGCCGCTTAACACATCCTTGAGAATATCGCCCCACGGATTGCCGCTGGCGCTAGGCGCTGCCTGTTGTCCGCCGGCTTGCTTCATCATTTCTTTGATGACATCGCCAAACACATTGCCGCCCGCGCCGCCAACGGCATTCATCTGGCCGGTAGATTGCTTGAACATGCCGCTCATCATGGTTGACGCGAGCACAGGCAGCATTTGCTGCAACACGCTTTGCCCTACGCCCGTTGCCGCCGCCGCTTGGGCAGCAACCGCCTTTGAGACTTCCTTCGAACCAAACAAATTGCCGAGAATTGCATTGCCATCCGAGACGCCTGCCGGATTAAATGCCTTGGCGATATTGTCGAAATAATTGGCTTTGCCAGTGGCCACCATGCCCTGCATCAGCTTGCCCATATCGGCGCTATTGCTGGCATTTTGCTTCAAACCCATGGAGAGTGCAGGCATCAGCGCATCAATCGCCGCCTGCGTCTGTTCAGGGGAAAGGCCAAACTGCTTTGCCATCTGGTTCACGGCATTGCCGCCGCCGGCTTGTGTGAACATATCAATTAGTGACAACATGGTTTGGTTCCTCAAAGTGGTTTCATTGCGCATCGAACAACAGACTGTTCACTTACGCAAGTGCGCATATAGTGGTGTTAAAATGGGAACATAAGTGGGGGCTAAAAAAATGTCTGAACGTCGCGCGTTTGACTACATCATCATCGGGGCGGGCTCGGCCGGACTGGTGCTCGCCAACAGGCTTTCCGCCAATCCGAAAGTCTCAGTGTGCGTCATAGAGGTTGGCAGGAAAGACCGTAACCCACTGATTCATATACCCTTTGGCCTTGCGATATTGGCGCGCCTCAAAGGCATCAACTGGAATTATGATACGGTTCCGCAAACGCACCTCAATAACCGCAAACTGTTTTGGCCACGCGGCAAAGTGATGGGCGGGTCGAGTTCCGTCAATGCCATGTGCTATATTCGCGGCGCGGCCGAAAACTACGACGAGTGGGCGGCGATGGGCGCAAGTGGCTGGGACTGGAAATCCGTGTTGCCGCTGTTCAAAAAATCCGAGGGCAACGTGCGCGGGCCGTCGGAATTTCATGGTGCGGGCGGGCCATTGTCAGTGTCGGATAACCCGGACGTAAACCCGCTCTCGCATGTTTTTGTCGAGGCAGGAAGACAAGTACAATTGCCAGAAACCGTTGATTTTAATGGCGAAAACCAACTCGGCGTTGGCCTTTATCAAACCACCACACGCAAAGGCCGTCGTGGCTCCACCGCTGCTACCTTCTTCGCGGAAGTTAGCGCCAGACCCAACCTAACCACGCTGACGAGCACGCAAGTGCGGCGCATTGTCTTTGATGGCAAACGGGCAGTGGGCGTAGAAATCGCGGATGGCGCGGGGACGACAACAATCACCGCCAGCCAAGAAATCCTGCTTTGTGTGGGCGCGATAAACTCACCGCAATTGTTGATGCTGTCCGGCGTCGGCTCCGCTGCTCATCTCAAAGAGCATAGCATTTCTCAAATTTTGGACCTGCCAGGCGTTGGCGAAAACCTGCAAGATCATCCGGATATCATCGTGCAAGTCGCCGCCAAAACCCGCGATAGCTACGCAATCGCGCCTTGGGCGATGCTGAAAATGGGCGCGGAATTGCCCAAATATCTAATTAAGGGACGCGGCGGCTTTGCCTCCAATGTGGCAGAGGCAGGCGGCTTTGCCCGCTCCAATCTGGCAGGCCAACTCCCTGATATTCAATGGCATTTCCTGCCAGCCCGCATTGAAAACCATGGCCGCACCACGGCATTCGGCTATGGCTACGCGCTGCACGCCTGCAATTTGTATCCCGAGAGTCGCGGCACAATTCGCCTAGCTTCCAGCAATCCAAATGATGCGCCACTGATTGATCCGAACTATCTGAGCACTGAGCGCGATATGGACATGATGCTTGAGGCCTTCCGCCTTTCGCGCCAGATTTTGAACGCGCCCGCCTTTGATGTGCATCGCAAAAAGGAAATTGAACCGGGCGCTGATGTAACGTCACGCGATGACATCATCCAGTTTATCCGCAACAAAACTGAGTCAGTTTATCACCCCGTTGGCACCTGCAAAATGGGAGCGATCGACGATGAATCCGCCGTCGTCGGACCGGATCTGAAAGTGTGCGGCCTGACGGGCCTGCGGGTCGTCGATGCCTCAGTCATGCCGCGCTTGGTGGGCGGCAACACCAACGCGCCGACGATTATGATTGCCGAAAAAGCGGCGGAGATGATCTTGGAAAATGCCTAGTAAGCATAGGTCATAAATGCCGGTTCCACGCTGCGGCCCCAGACGGAATTATATTCGTTGAGCATCAATTCAGCCAGCGTTGAGCCACGCGCCACGACCTCTTCCATAGGCGACAAGAACACGGATTCATCAAAACCATCAGCGTTCAGTCGGGCGCGGTTTTTGAGACCTTGGCGGCTGATTTTCACCACTTCGCGGGCAACGTCAAGCAGCGTGCCATCGCGCCACGGCGTCTTAAGCCCTTGAACAGGAACGGTTTTCCGCTGGTGCATTACATCGTCATAGCGCCAGTCTTTGGTGAGTTCTTCCGCCGCCGCCAGCGCATCATCATCATAAAGCAGCCCGACCCAGAAGGCGGGAAGAGCGGTAATCCGGCGCCATGGGCCGCCATCGGCACCGCGCATTTCTAAGAATCTCTTGAGGCGAACATCGGGGAAAAGCGTGCCCAAATGGTTGGTCCAGTCGCCCATGTTGGGCATTCCGTCCGGCACTTCCTGGCGCAAAGCGCCGTTCATAAACTGGCGGAATGTGACATGGGTGGCATCGTGATAGCGCCCATCGCGCAGCACGAAATACATCGGTATATCCAGCGCCCATTCGACATAATCGGCATATCCGAACGAGTTATTGAACAAGAATGTCGGCACGCCGGAGCGGTTATTATCCGTGTCGCTCCAAATATCGCCGCGCCAGGATTGGAAGCCGTTTGGCTTGCCGTTGGTGAAAGGCGAGGCGGCAAAAAGCGCGGTGGAAAGCGGCTGCAATTTGATCGACGTCAGCATCTTGCGGCGCATGTCGTCTTCAGTGGCAAAGTCCAAATTCACCTGAATTGTGCAGGTCCGGTACATCATGTCCAAACCTTTAGTGCCGACTTTCGGCATATAGTTGGACATAATATTATAGCGCGATTTCGGCATGCGCGGTGTTTGCTCTAGGCTCCATTTCGGGCTGCCGCCCATGCCTAAGAACTTGATTCCTAGGGGTTCTGCGATTTCCCGTACTTGAGATAAATGTGCATTTGCCTCACGGCAGGTCTGGTGCAAGGTCTCTAGTGGCGCACCGGAAAGCTCAAATTGACCGCCCGGTTCCAGCGAAATTGCGCCCATGCCAGTGGGTTCTACAAGGCCAATAATATTGCCTTCGTCGATGATGGGCTCCCAGCCCAGCATGGCCTGCATACCATCCAAAATGGCCTTGATGCCGCGCGGTCCTTCATAAGGAACCGGCTTGTTGCCATCTGGATAAAACGGGAATTTTTCATGCTCGGTACCAAGCCGCCACTTGGATTTCGGCTTTTCACCAGCGGCAATCCAGTCGATCAAATCCTGCGCGCCTTCAATCGGCGTGATGTCAGTGGTGTCGCGTGCCATGATCTCTCCCCTCGACGGGTCAAGGCCGCCGGTGTTTTGTACAAACCACATGGCGTGACGGCGCGCGAAGTTCAAGTGAAATTATTTGATTGGAGGCTTGCCAAAATGATGGATCGAGAAGCGGTCGGGAACCGTGCGCCAAACGCCCAGACTCAATACGCCGCGTGCACGGAAACAGTGCGGAAACGATACAGAGTGAGTGCGGAGTGAAAAATGCCTAGCGCAGCTACTTCCAATCCCCAATCAGCGTCTGCACCACAGCCATCGCAGCCACAGCTGCCGTATCCGCGCGGAGAATACGGGGCCCGAGCGGGATGGCGGTGACGAAGGACAGGCCGCGCAGCAGCGAGCGCTCATCATCGGAGAAGCCGCCTTCGGGACCGATAAGCACGGCAAGGTGCTTTTCTTTTATGTTAGTCAAAACTGACATAGGGTTTTGCGTGGTGTGATCTTCATCGCAAAAAATGATACGGCGGGATATGTCCCATGTGCCCAAAATCATATCCAGCTTCAGCGGCGGGCAAACCAGCGGCAGCGCCAATATCCCGCATTGCTCGGCAGCCTCCAAGGCGTTGGCTTGCAGCTTATCCACACTCACGCGGTGGTTCTGCGTGTGCTGGGTGATGACGGGTTGGATAACGCCCGCGCCCATTTCGACGGATTTCTGGATAAGATAATCCAGCCGTCCGACTTTCAGCGGCGCGAACAGGAAGTGCAAATCCGGCTGCGCTGATTGCTCGCGGGTTTGGTTCTCAATGGTAAGTACCAGCTTCTTCTTTGACTCGAACGTAAGGCGTGCCTGCCATTCGCCGTCGCGACCGTTGAACAGCAACACTTGGTCGCCTTCACCCATGCGCAGCACATTGGCCAGATAGTTGAACTCCTCGGCATTCGCCGCAACGCCACCGCCAACCCTCAAATCGGCTTCAACAAAAAGCCGCTGCATTTTATAGTTCGCGCGCAAATCAGACCTCCGCAGATAGATGCCAACGCGGCTGATAGCCTGCTTTCAAGACTTTGACGAGGGCAGGGGGCGTGAGCAATTGCGCGTGACCTGTTTCAATTGGCCTAGCCTTCTCATAGCCCTCAAAATGCCAGCGCAGCGCCAGACCATTTTTCATCGCATAGGCATTGCTATCAACGGCGATCACGGCGCCATTCGGCAGCAGCGCGATTTCATCGTGGGAAATTGGTTGCGGCCCCACGCCGGAAATCGCACGCTGGCGGTGCAGCACAATGTCCATGTCGTCGGCCTTCGGCATCACGCCGTCAGAAACCGCATCGCACCAGAGCTCGGAAAATCGCGCGAAATCATCGCGCCGGCAAAAGGCGCAAGGGCGATGCCCGCTGGCGAGCACGGTCACTTCATCGAGAAAAAACAGCTCGGTGTAGCCCGCGCCCATAACGGGGCGGTGCCAGTCTTTGTAAATCAGCTCGCATCCAATCCAGCGCTTTGATGCCCAGCGGCGGGTTAGCGTTTTGGTGGCGGCATCATGGATGCGCCCGCCGCGATTGCCCATCATCGTGCCGCGCGCGGCAACAGCGCAGAGGCTTCCAAACGGATTAACACGATTTTGCAGCGCCACAATTTATCCTTTGTTAACCATAATAAGGCGACTATAGACCAGTCTCAGGCAACACCAAGACGAATTCTAAAAGCAGCCCCCATGCACGTTCTTATTGTTCAAAATTTTGATTCCACCGGCCTCGGCCAAGTCTGCGATGCGCTGAATGACGCGGGCGCGACGCGGGATTATCGCAAACCCTACCTTGGCGAAGCGCTGCCGGATGATTGCTCGCAGCATGATGCGATTGTCGTGCTCGGCGGCGGGCAAAATGCGGTTGCGGACGACATTCACCCCTATTTGCCGCATCTGGCTGGTCTCATGCGCTGCTTTGCGGAGCATGATAAGGCGGCGCTCGGCATTTGCCTTGGCAGTCAGATTTTAGCCCGCGCTTTTGGCGCAACAAACCTCATCGGCACCGCGCCGGAGTTTGGCTGGCAGAACATCAAGCTGACAGATGAAGCCGCAAAGGACCCCGTCATGGCCGCGCTGCCGTCTAACTTTCCGATTTTCCAATGGCATGATGACACGTTCACGCTGCCGGATGGCGCGGTCCGCCTCGCCGCCAATGACGCCACACCAAACCAAGCCTTCCGCGTCCACCGCGCCGCCTATGGCATCCAGTTCCACTTCGAAGCCGACCGCCCGCTGGTAACAAAGTGGAACGAGCGCTTCGCTGATGTGATCGAGAAAAAAGACGCAACCTGGGCATCGAGGTTCGCGGGTGAGGCCGAAAAACATGGTCCGGTAGCGGACGATGTGGGCAGGCGGATTGCCAAGGCTTGGGTGGGGCTGATTTAGCAAGTCGCCAGAGCAGACGTTCAATGCCGCCCCCGCAACTTCGCTCGGAATAACTTGGGCCATCAATGACCTTGGCCATAACTATCGCGTTGGTCTATCAGTCTTTTGCGTCGACTTGCCGATGAGATATGCGCGCACTGCCCCATCCTCCGTCAAGCCAATGGCCCGCCGGAAAGCCGTTTCAGTAGCTTGTCGGTCAGTGCCCAGCTGCTGCAATAATTGCGCCTTGAGCGCCCAGAACGGCTGATAATCCATAGTCACCGCTTCGGGCAGTTGTGCCAGTTCATGAAGTCCCGCTTCAGGGCCATGCACCTCGGCCGTGGCTGCAGCCAGCCCTACCAGATTGCCGATCGTGGGTGCCTTCTGCGCCAATAAACCATGCAGCGTCCACATCGGCAGGCGCAAATCCGCTCCGGTCAAGCGCGATTGCACCAGTGCCGACTGGATCGCCGCCTCCAGCTGGAAACGTCCTGGTTGCTTGAGCCCTCCAGCGGTTCGCAATTTGTCCTCAGCCTCACGCGCCATCGGCATGTTCCAGAGCGCCGTATCCTGCTCGGCCAGCGGTACATAGCGGCCCTCCACCCGCCGCGCGGCGCTGCGGCTTTCGCAAAACAACATCAGTGCCAGAAGACCCAGTGCCTCGGCGTCTTCTGGCCGCAGTTCCACAAGCACCCGCGCCAGCCAGATCGCCTCGATGGTCAGCCCCGTGCGCGTCTGGTCGTCGCTACCGGTGCTATCCCAGCCCTGCCCATAGGCTGCATAGATGGTCTCGAGCACATCGCCCATGCGCTCTCCCAGATCGTCTTCGCCCGGCACTTCAAAGGCAATTCCGGTGTCCTTGATGCGCGCCTTGGCACGGCTCAGCCTCCGCCCCATCGTATCGGGCGAAACGAGGAACGAAGATGCGATACGCTCTGCCGACAGCCCAAGAACGGTTTGCAACATCAACGGCGTGCGCGCCGCGGCATTGATCGCCGGGTGCCCGCACACAAACATCAGCTCTAGCCGTTTGTCGGCAAATAGGGGTATTTCCTCGGGTTGTGTCGGTGCCAGCACGAGGAGGCTGCTGGTCGTTTGTTCGCGTGTTTTCCGCGCCCGCGCTCCATCGCGCAGCCGGTTTTGCGCCGTCACCATCAGCCAGGCATCGGGGTTGGCAGGCACGCCTTGCTTGGGCCAGATGTCGAGCGCCCGGGCAAACGCATCGGCTAGGGCGTCCTCAGCCGCCGCCACGTCGCGCCATGCTCGCGCGAGATACGCGAGGAGGCGCCCATAAGAGGTGCGGGCAGCGTTCTCCGCCGCCCGCCGCCCATGTTCTTCAATGCTGCCGTCCACCGCTTAGCCCTGATTGGACAGATCCAGCACGGGGCGCACTTCGACAGCTCCGTAGGTGGCCGCAGGGCAGCGCGCCGCCCAGGACAGCGCCGTATCGAGATCAGGCACCTCAATCACCACATAACCGGCCAGCTGTTCCTTGGTAGCCGCCACTGGTCCATCCTGCACCATGCGCTTGCCGCCTTCGAGCCGTACCGAGGTTGCCGCCGAAGGGGGCAGAAGCGCGTCGCCACCGACGACGATGCCTGACGGGTACAGCGCACCCATATAGGCGTTCCAGGCGTCCCAATAGGGTCCGGTACGGTCAGCGCTGTCGCGCTGGGCAGCGACCTTGGCCTCGTTCTCATAAAACATCATCATGTATTTCATTTTGTCGTTCCTGACCTTGGTTTTTGAGGCGGATATTCCGGCTCTGCAACAATGACGCGGCTATAGCTGCAATTCGGACAGAGCCCAAATTTTTTTTCAAACAGACACCTCACCTGAGTCATAATCTAGCTATCCTAAATGCTTTCGGCCCCCAAAATCGACACTAAAACGTGACGGTAAATTAAAGCGCTGCCCAAGGGTCATGATATTTGGTAACCCAGCCTTCATATTGAACCCTAGCGCAAAATGTAAGCAAAGAAGAATATTTAGCCGAATGTAGCATAAGATGCGGCTGCGCACCAAGCAATCTGCTCTGATCATAATACAAGGATTGCATCCAAATCATCTTTGGCTTGGTCTGACCATATCAAATCAGCCGGCATAGCGGCTTCTTAATTCCTTGAAATACTCATCAGCGTGCGTTCTGCCGCGACGTTTTTCAGATTGGAGCAACATCGCCTCAATTCGCTTGCGTGCTGCCAAATCAATCATTTCCAGCGCATTTTTGTTCTGGTCTGCCTCTGAAAGCGCCGAAAGATCGTAATGGCTTTGCTCAAAATTTGATTCACGGTGCTAGTCCTCGCAGCGCAAGTGTAGTTGGAACTATCACAAAACCACTCAATGAAAACCAGATTTTACCCCACCAGCACCAGATGCACGGCCCGTGGCCCATGCGCACCGAGCAAGATCGTCTGCTCAATATCGCCCGAACGCGACGGACCTGTGACGAGGTTTACCGTGCGGGGCATTTCGCCTTTGCCGTAGGTATGGCGCAGGCGCTCCATGAGGGTTTCCAGGTCGCCCGCAATGCTGGAGGCCTCCAAAACAACAATGTGATTTTCCGGCAGGAAGTTGATGGTCGTCGGACTATCCGCGCCGGAAACCAGCATCAGCGTGCCGGTTTCGGCAATGCCGCCGTAGGCGAATGACAGGCCGTTTTCGTCCTTGCCGTCCGATGGTCCGGTCTTCACGTCAAGTGTCTTTTGCGCCTTCCAGTTCATCGCCCCGAGGCGCTTGTCGCCGCCGTGGATGATGGTGGCGGGGAGATTCCGGTCGCGCAAATATTCGGTCACGGCCTTGGGCACGCCATCGAGCGATTTCACTTTTGCCACCGTGACATTCACGCGGGATACACGGTCCAAAAACAGCGCGACGCGCTCCTTGTCCGGCAATTGTCCGCGGGCGGGGATGATGCCAACAGGCGCAGATTTTAGGCGTGCAGCAACGGCAGCTTTGCGGACTTTGTCATCGCCCGAAACTTGCAACGCTTCGCGCAGGCGGGAGAGTATGTTCGACTTAGCGTTCATCACTTCGCCTCCTGCTTTTGCGCTACCACCCCACGGGCCGTCATTCCGGGGCGGCGAAGCCGAAACCGGAATCCAGAGCTGTGGTGGTGGTGATTGGGCGCAAATGTTGATGTGTTTTTGTGCGCCGAAGCAGCGTGGTTAATCTCAACCCTCACGACTCTGGATTCCGGGTTCCGCGTTGCGGCCCCGGAATGACGGGCGGGTGGGGTGTGGCGGGCAAGAAGAGAATTGGCCATCACTTCGCCTCCTGCTTTTGTGCTTCGCGCTGCGCCCAGAGTTGCTGAAACGTGCGCGATTGCGGCGCGGGCAAATCTCGCCACTTGGTCCAGCCACCTGCCAGTGGCAGAGATTTAAACCGCCCCTTGCTGCGCCCCAGCGCAGACAAAACTGGAATGCCGATGGACATAGCAAATTGATAAAGCTTTGGCCGCTTTGCGAAGAACGCCCAGACGCCGAGGCCATAACGGGCGGTTTTGCTGTTCAAATGCTGCTCAAACTCACGCTCGCGCCAGTGCCGCATCATTTTTGGTAGGGGAATTTTCATCGGGCACACGCTCTCGCAGCGACCACAAAATGTGGACGCGTTGGGCAAATGTCCAGCTTCCGCAACGCCGATCAGCGAGGGTGTCAGCACCGCGCCCATGGGGCCGGGATAGACCCAGCCATAGGCGTGGCCACCGATGGAATGATAGACCGGACAATGGTTCATGCACGCCCCGCAGCGAATGCAGCGCAGCATGTCTTGATATTCCGTGCCGATCATTTTGGTGCGGCCATTATCCAAAATCACGACGTGATAGGCCTCCGGCCCATCCGGATCGCCCTTGCGGCGCGGGCCGGTGGAAAGCGTGGTGTAGACCGACATATCCTGACCAGTAGCCGAGCGGGCCAGCACGCGCAGGATTTTGGAAACGTCCGAAAGCGTCGGCACAATCTTTTCAATCGTGGCAATCACGATGTGCATTTTAGGCAGAATTTGCGTGAGGTCGCCATTGCCCTCATTGGTGACGATGACGGAGGTTCCGGTCTCGGCAATGAGAAAATTCGCGCCTGTAACACCCACATCAGCATCGAAATATTTCTGCCGCAGGATGTGTCTGGCTTCGTTGAGCAGTGTTACCGGCTCCGTCAAATCACGGTTCACATCAAGGTGCGTATGGATGCGGCGGAAGTCTTCTTCCA
>JAYTVD010000118.1:0-19031 GCA_043744175.1 Phyllobacteriaceae bacterium | reverse complement strand
TGAAGACCCAATACCGCTGTAAACGCGCCCGTCGCACCGCCTTCTGTAGCGGTTGGAACGGTATTGACGATGGTTATCGTTCCAACATCATTGTCAGTAATCGTGAATGTTGGCGCTGTGCCGGTCACGCCGGTATAGCCGCCGCCCGATGCAGAAATTGCGCCGGTGGTGCACGAGTGCGTCCCCTCAACAACCAAATCATTGACCGCCGTTGTGGTTACGCTTTGAGTGGTATTCCAATTCGCAGTCGTGAACGTCAAAGTCGTTGGCGCGAAGGTGCATTGGCCTGAAGCATCAGCGGCAATTGTAACAGTCACGGTGCCGGATGGCTGAAGACCCAAAACGACCGTCAACGTACCCGTTGCGCCGCCCTCGGTAGCCGTCGGAACCGTGTTGACGATAGTAATATTGCCAACATCATTATCGGTAATTGTGAATGTTGGTGCCGTTCCCGTCACGCCCGTGTAACTTCCGCCTGAAGCCGAAATCGCCCCAGTCGTACAGGAGTGTGTACCTTCGACAATAACATCGTTTACCGCGGTCGTAGTAACCGTCTGCGCGGTATTCCAATTTGCCGTGGTAAAAGTGAGTGTAGTCGGTGCAAACGTACATTGTCCGCTAGCATCCGCGCCAACAGTAACAGTCACAGTGCCAGATGGTTGCAGTCCGAGTTTCGCGGTAAACGCGCCCGTCGCGCCGCCCTCGGTAGCGGTCGGAACGGTATTGACGATGGTAATCGTGCCGACATCATTGTCAGTAATTGTGAAGGTTGGTGCAGTCCCTGCCACATTCACATAACCGCCACCGTTGCCGACAATTGCCCCCGTCGTACACGAGTGTGTGCCTTCAACGATGACATCATTCACCGCCGTCGTAGTAACCGTCTGGGCAACGTTCCAGTTGGCTGTCGTGAATGTCAGGGTGGTCGGCGCAAAAGTACATTGCCCGGAAGCATCCGCCGCAATTGTGACTGTCACGTTGGCTGTGGGCAACGTGGAAAGTTTTGCAGTAAATGCACCGGTCGCCCCGCCTTCGGTCGCAGTCGGTGTAGTGTTCGTAATCAACACGCCTTGGTCATTATCAAGAACATTAATTGTCGGAGCCGTGCCCGTTACAGTGGAATAATTACTGCCAGCCGCCGTGATGGCACCCGTCGTGCAAGTGGTCGCCGCCTCCGCAATCAAATCATTTACAGCCGTCACCGTTACAGTTTGCGCGACATTGTAGTTTGCGGTTGTAAAGGTAAGCGACGTTGGTGCAAACGTACACTGCCCACTCGGATCAGGATTAATCGTTACCGTCGTGGTAGCTGATGGAACGGTAGCCAATACGACGGTAAACGCGCCGTTGGTACCGCCCTCTGTCGCGTTGGCTCCTGTCACGGCGGTGTTGATGGCAGCAGGCGTAAACGCGTATTGCAGCGAGCTAGTACCTACTGCGTTGGAATAACCGTCCAACTGAATACGATAGGCAGTTCCTGCCGTCACTTGCAGCGTGAGGCGGCTGCCATAGCCAGCATTCACCGCGGTGGCGCAGCCTGCAGTATCGTCATTCTGCTGAATGTTCACTAACGTCGCCAGCGTATTGCCAGTGTAGGCTGTCAGCGTGGTGTCATAGGAGGTAACAGCCGCACCACAAGTTTGTATTACGAGCGTGCCGGCCGCGGCAGGCGTGTAGGTGTACCAAAGACTATTGAGCGGTGTGTAAGGGGCTGGTTCGCCAGTCTCACCAGTGGCTCCGTTTGAATCGCCCGAAGTCGCACCCGAGCCGGAGATAGTTGTGCCGGGAAAGTTATCAGCCGGATCGGCAGCATATGAGGCATTACCCAAACCGACTATCAGGAAAAAAATAGACAATAATAGACGCACCAAAAAGCCGCGCGGGACCAAACCGTTGGTCCACGCAAATTTTATGCTAGTACAATTATTTTGCCCTACAAATTTCATTATGGCTTTGGTTTTAACCTGACTGCTTTGACACCGAGCAGACTACGCACCGCACGACTACACTTCTGAAGTAAGTTTCTGGCATGATTGTGACAACTAGAGAAATGAAGCCTGCCGGGGCGGACGTATAAAATGCTGTCAAATCAAGGGTTTTCCACAACATAATTTCGCAAATTAGTAAATGTGCACATCGCTGTTTCACTACGGTACATATTGGCCGACCGCTGCCCGAACAACGTTTGGAATGCAAGGCTTAGATGTCGGACGTTTACTTGGTCTTAAATCGACTCTGGCAGTTTCCCCGGCATCTGCATCCTTGCACAGGACTAGGGGTCGGCCCTATTTAGTAGTTTGAATTTGAGTTTTTGATTCCCAAGGCAATCCTTGCCGCCTATCGCCGAAATGGCCGGAGACCTGACATGAGACATCCTATCGAAACCGCAATGAACCTCGTGCCGATGGTCGTTGAGCAAACAGCACGCGGCGAGCGCGCCTATGATATTTTCTCGCGCCTTCTAAAGGAGCGCATCATTTTCATTACCGGCCCGATTGAGGATGGCATGGCGACACTCGTGTGCGCACAGTTGCTATTTCTCGAAGCGGAAAATCCGAAGAAAGAAATCAATCTTTACATCAATTCACCGGGCGGCGTCGTAACATCCGGCATGGCGATTTACGATACCATGCAGTTCATCCGTCCTGCGGTTTCCACACTGTGCTTCGGTCAGGCCGCTTCAATGGGCTCGCTCTTGCTGGCAGCTGGTCACAAAGACATGCGCTTTGCGCTGCCAAACGCCCGCGTGATGGTTCACCAGCCATCCGGCGGTGCGCAGGGTCAGGCCACTGATATTTTGATCCAAGCACGCGAAATTGAAAACATGAAGCGCCGCCTCAATGAGATTTATGTGCACCATACTGGTCGCAGCTACGAGGAAATCGAATCAGCTCTCGACCGCGATAATTTCATGACCGCGCAAACCGCCAAGGACTTTGGCTTGATCGACAAGGTCGTTGAATCACGCGATGTGCCTGCGGCCTAAGCAAGATTTTCAACGATTCTACCTTTGGATGGCAAACCAATCTGCCTTCCAAAGGCCTCAAATAGGCGCTTTTCATTGTTTTTCTGAATAAAAGCCTGTCTGTTAAGTAGTTTTTGAGTTTCAACGCGTTATTTATGCGAGGGATCCCATTTTAGGCGCCCTCGGAATTGGTTAGTAACCTAAATATTGGATTATCGCCCTAAATCTTGTGTGATGCGGGCAGGGGCGGTATAGCTACAAACTACCGGAACCAGCAAAGCGGCAAAATGTGCCGCGCTGAAAGGGAAAACGGATGAGCAAAGTTACAGGCAGTGGCGATTCAAAAAATACGCTTTACTGTTCTTTTTGCGGCAAGAGCCAACATGAGGTCCGCAAGCTGATTGCAGGACCAACCGTGTTCATCTGTGATGAATGCGTTGAACTGTGCATGGATATCATTCGTGAGGAAAACAAAACCTCAATGGTAAAATCCCGCGAAGGTGTGCCAACACCGCAGGAAATTATCAAGGTTTTGGATGATTACGTCATCGGCCAACGGCACGCCAAAAAGGTGCTGTCGGTAGCCGTGCATAACCATTACAAGCGCCTCGCACACGCAACCAAGAACAATGATGTCGAGTTGGCCAAGTCCAATATTCTGCTCATTGGCCCGACTGGTTGCGGCAAGACCCTGCTGGCGCAAACGCTGGCCCGCATCATCGACGTTCCCTTCACAATGTCGGATGCCACAACCTTGACCGAAGCCGGCTACGTTGGTGAAGATGTTGAAAACATCATTCTGAAATTGTTGCAGGCGGCCGATTATAATGTCGAACGCGCGCAGCGCGGCATCGTTTATATCGACGAAATCGACAAGATTTCTCGCAAGTCTGATAATCCATCCATCACCCGTGACGTTTCGGGCGAGGGCGTACAGCAGGCTTTGCTGAAGATTATGGAAGGCACCGTCGCTTCCGTGCCGCCGCAAGGTGGCCGCAAGCATCCGCAGCAGGAATTTTTGCAGGTTGATACCTCAAACATTCTGTTCATCTGCGGCGGTGCCTTTGCCGGTCTCGATCGGATTATTTCCGAGCGTGGTCGCAAGACCTCTATCGGCTTTGCTGCCAATGTCGCCTCTCCGGAAGATCGCAAGACAGGCGAATTGTTCCGCATGGTAGAGCCGGAAGATTTGCTACGCTTTGGCCTCATTCCAGAATTTGTCGGCCGTTTGCCAATCTTGGCGACACTGGAAGATTTGGATGAGCCAGCGCTGATTACAATTTTGGTTGAGCCAAAGAACGCATTGGTAAAACAGTATCAGCGCCTGTTCGAAATGGAAAATGTCGAGTTGACCTTCCACGAAACCGCACTTTCTGCCATTGCCAAGCGTGCCATCGAGCGCAAGACTGGTGCTCGCGGCCTTCGTTCGATCATGGAAAACATCCTGCTAGACACGATGTTTGATCTGCCCACTTTAGAAGGCGTTTCAGAAGTGGTCATCTCGGATGAAGTGGTGAACGGCAACGCCCGTCCGCTCTATATCTATGCAGACCGCAAAGACGAAAAAGCCTCGGTTAGCGCGTAAAGCGTTGCACGGAGTGTCAATAAAATAGATGAAAAGCGCAGTCATTGGCTGCGCTTTTCGCATTTTGAACGCTTTTCCTTGCAACTCTGCCCTAAGTGGCTCAAATTGCTTTACGATTCCAAAAATACTTCACCGTTCCAATGCGTATTGTTCGTTAGGTGGCTTGAAGTGGCGCGCGTGTCACGCCAGATACAGTTTATGAACTTGATCTACCGGCCCAATGCGGCGGCGAGACAAAGGTTCGTTCGGTAAATGCCGAAGAAAGGTAATGCTATGACAAGTGACAAGAAGACTTTAGGCAAAGGCGAGAACGGGCTTCATGCAGTTCTGCCATTGCGCGATATTGTTGTCTTCCCGAATATGATCGTGCCGCTGTTTGTTGGTCGTGAGAAGTCCATCAAGGCATTGGAAGACGTGATGAATGCCGATAAGCAGATTTTGCTTGTCACTCAGTTGAACGCCACTGATGACGATCCAAGTGTGGATGCGATTTACCGCGTTGGCACGCTGGCGAATGTACTGCAATTGTTGAAGCTGCCGGATGGCACAGTAAAGGTATTGGTCGAGGGTGTGGTGCGCGCTGAAATCACCGATTTCACTGACCGCGGTGCCTTCCATGAGGCCAACGTCAAGGTCCTCGCCGAACCTGCCGAAGACAAAGTCGAAATCGAAGCACTGGCTCGCTCCGTTGTGACGGATTTTGAAAGCTACGTGAAGCTGAACAAAAAAGTCTCGCCGGAAGTTGTGGCCGCCACTGGTCAAATCGAAGACTATTCAAAGCTTGCCGATACCGTTGCCTCGCATTTGGCAATCAAGATTTCTGAGAAGCAAGAAATGCTCGCCACGCTTAGCGTGAAGGCTCGGCTTGAGAAGGCTATGGGCTTTATGGAGTCGGAAATTTCCGTGCTCCAGGTCGAAAAGCGCATCCGTTCGCGCGTCAAGCGCCAGATGGAAAAGACACAGCGCGAATATTATCTCAATGAGCAGATGAAGGCGATCCAGAAGGAACTTGGCGACGGCGAAGATGGCCGCGACGAGGCCGCCGAGCTGGAAGACCGCATCAAGAAGACCAAGCTCACCAAGGAAGCCCGCGATAAGGCCAATGGCGAGTTGAAAAAGCTCCGCCAGATGAGCCCTATGGCTGCCGAGGCCACAGTGGTGCGCAATTATCTCGATTGGATTTTGTCGCTGCCATGGTCGCGCCGCTCGAAGATTAAGACTGACCTCAGCTTTGCTCAGGAAGTGCTCGACGCCGATCACTACGCCTTGGACAAGGTCAAAGATCGAATTGTTGAATATCTTGCAGTGCAGGCCCGCACCGCCAAGCTAAAGGGCCCAATCCTATGTCTCGTCGGACCTCCTGGCGTTGGTAAAACTTCGCTTGCCAAATCCATTGCTAAGGCAACAGGCCGCGAATATGTTCGCATGGCACTTGGTGGCGTGCGTGATGAGGCCGAAATCCGCGGCCATCGCCGTACCTATATTGGCTCCATGCCCGGCAAAGTCATACAGTCGATGAAGAAAGCCAAGAAGAGCAACCCGTTGTTCTTGCTGGATGAAATCGACAAGCTTGGCCAGGATTTCCGCGGCGATCCGTCATCCGCATTGCTTGAAGTGTTGGATCCGGAGCAGAACCACGCCTTCATGGATCACTATTTGGAGGTCGAATATAACCTTTCTGATGTGATGTTCGTGACCACTGCCAACACGCTGAACATTCCACCGGCACTGATGGATCGCATGGAGATCATTCGTCTCGCCGGTTACACGGAAGATGAAAAGATCGAGATCGCCAAGCGCCATTTGCTGCCAAAGGCAATTGCGGACCATGCATTGCAGCCGAAAGAGTTCTCGGTTTCCGATGATGCTTTGCAGGCGATTGTCCAGCTTTACACCCGTGAAGCCGGCGTGCGTTCGCTCGAGCGTGAATTGATGACGCTGGCCCGCAAGGCCGTGACTGAAATCATGAAATCGAAGAAGAAGTCGGTCAAAGTAACGGCCGCCAATATCTCCGATTATCTGGGCGTGCATAAATATCGCTTTGGTTCTGCGGAAGCGGAAGATCAAATTGGTGTTGTCACTGGTTTGGCGTGGACGGAAGTCGGCGGCGAACTGCTCACCATCGAAAGCGTGATGATGCCCGGCAAGGGCCGCATGACCGTGACGGGCAATCTGCGCGACGTGATGAAGGAATCGATTTCGGCAGCCGCATCTTATGTCCGCTCGCGGGCACTGGATTTTGGCCTCGAACCGCCCCTGTTCGACAAGCGTGATATCCATGTTCACGTGCCGGAAGGCGCCACGCCAAAGGACGGCCCGTCAGCCGGTATTGCCATGACAACGGCAATCGTATCGGTTCTGACAGGCATTCCAATCCGTGCTGATATCGCCATGACTGGTGAGGTCACATTGCGGGGCAGGGTGCTGCCAATCGGCGGCCTCAAGGAAAAGCTACTCGCGGCGCTGCGCGGTGGCATCAAGAAGGTGCTGATTCCGGAAGAAAATGCCAAGGATTTGGCGGATATTCCGGATAATGTGAAAAACGGCATGGAAATTGTGCCTGTCGCTCACGTTAATGATGTGCTCAAACACGCACTCGTGCGGATGCCGGTGGCTATCGAATGGACGGAGCCTACGACGCCAGTCGTTGTTCCCGCCGACGATATCGTTTCAACGGTCGCGCACTAATTGCGGTAAATAAATTCTATCAAGGGTCGGGATTTCCCCGGCCCTTTTTATTTGCCATTCTTGGCCCACATTTTACACCTAACCAGCAACAGGCGAACAGGAAAATTGCAATGATGTTGGGTAAATTAGCTGTCCTACTGGGTATTTTGGCCACCACCGGCTGTGCGACCAACTCGACGGTGACGACCGGCTATTATGACATCACTGGCAGCGATGACCACGCACTTGATCGCAGCATTAGTAAGATGGGGCCCATGGGCGGCCACGCCTTTGCTGCCACTGAAATCCAAATCCTGCCAGTTAAGGTGCTTCCCGTAGAGACGGCAACGGGATGCAAAATTGGTAGCGCGACGTTCAAAATAAATGCCAAAATGATTCTGCCGCGCTGGAAAGATCGGTCCAACGCCACTGCAGATCTTCGCGCTGGTTTTGACAATTATGCCGACTATGCACTGATTCATGAAAAAATCCATGTGCGTATCGGCGAGGCGGCTGCAATGGCTATGGGAGAAGCCGTAAAGCAAATTCCCGAGCAGAAGAGCTGCGATGAACTTTACCGTCAAGTGAAGTTGACCGTCGCCAAGATACAGAAAAAACATCGCAGTCTGCAATTGGAGTTTGATGCCGCAGAAAAGAAACGGATTGGGTTACTACTCGCACAGGCTGATTAAATCGCCTGCCACCGTTTTCTGACTTGAAAAATATGCGGCCTCACCACAAAAATTGCCTCTTGCAGATTTTTGAATCGCAGTTTAACTTCAATTTTGAAACCGCTTTCAATTATTGGCGCGCGTAGTAACCGACGCCACCGAAGCGAGACCAACCGGCAATATGCAAAGGATATATCATGGCAATCCGCACCATCGTCTGGGGTGAAAACATCCACGAACGTATCAACAAGGTAGTGGCAGATCTCTATCCGTTGACCATGCATCAAACTATCGCCAATGCGCTGAATGAAGACAAAGCCATTTCTGCGACTGTTGCTACCTTGCAAGAGCCAGAACACGGCCTCTCTGAAGCGCGCCTCGCAGATACCGACGTTTTGGTATGGTGGGGCCATAAAGACCACGGCGCTGTAGAAGACGCCATTGTTGAGCGTGTTGCCAAGCGCGTTTGGGAAGGCATGGGCCTTATCGTCCTGCATTCCGGCCACTATTCTAAGATTTTCAAAAAGCTGATGGGAACACCATGTGGCCTCAAATGGCGCGAAGCAGGTGAACGCGAGCGCCTCTGGGTTATCAACCCGCGACATCCGATTGCTGAAGGATTGGGCGAGTATTTTGAGCTCGAATATGAAGAAATGTACGGCGAGCAATTCACAGTACCGGAGCCACTTGAAACCGTATTTATCTCATGGTTTCAAGGCGGTGAAGTGTTCCGTTCGGGCCTCACTTACCGTCGCGGCGCAGGCAATATCTTCTATTTCCGCCCCGGCCATGAAACCTATCCGACCTATCATGATGAAAACGTCAAAAAGGTTCTGCGCAACTCCGTAAAGTGGGCGCACAACCCTATGGGCACGCAGAAAACCATACATGACGCGCCAAATGTACCCGTTGAAAAGTCTCTCGAACCCTTGGTCGAGCGCGGCGGCAAACTGCATGAAGCGGGCGAAGCTGGCTACAAATAAGATAAATAACGGCCGTTTCTAACGGTCGCGGCGTTACTGTTCCGGGAGGAAATATTCGATGCGTCTGCTGATTTTGGGAACAGGTGGCATGGCCAATCACCATGCCGAGCATTTTGCGAAAATAGAGGGTGTTGAGCTGGTTGCAGGCGTCGATGTTGACCAAACCCGGGTCGATACCTTCGCTGATAAGCACAACATTCCCAATCGCTTTACCTCGCTTGATGCGGCGATTGCATGGGGACAGTTTGATGCCGCCACCAACGTGACGCCAGACAAAATCCACCATCCAACCACGATGGCGCTCTTAAAAGCGGGTAAGCATGTCATGTGCGAAAAACCACTTGCGGAAAATTACGCCAAAGCCTTGGAAATGACCGAGGCCGCCGAAAAGGCAGGCGTCATCAACATGGTGAACCTGACCTATCGCAACGTTGCCCCGCTGCAGAAAGCCCGCGAAATGGTGCTGGCTGGCGAGATCGGCACCATCCGCCACATCGAAGCATCGTATTTGCAAAGCTGGCTGGTTTCAAAGGCGTGGGGCGATTGGCGCACCGAATCGCAATGGCTCTGGCGCTTGTCTAAGAAGCATGGCTCCAACGGCACGCTGGGCGATGTGGGCATCCACATTCTGGATTTCGCGGGCTATGGCTCCGGTCTAGACATCGACCACGTGTTCTGCCGCCTGAAAGCTTTTGATAAAGCGCCGGGCAACAAGATCGGCGAATATGAGTTGGATGCCAATGACAGCTTTACGATGGCGGTTGATTTTTCAAATGGCGCGCTCGGCGTTGTACATTCCAGCCGCTGGGCGACTGGTCACCTCAATGAGCTGAAACTGCGCATGTATGGCGAAAAGGGCGCGCTTGAAGTGCGTCACACTACAGAAGGCTCGACACTGAGCGCTTGCACCGGTGCCGACATCGAAACCGCCGTCTGGCACGATGTTGATGCGGGCACTGTGCCAACAAACTATGATCGGTTTGTTGACGCTGTGCGGGCAGGGACTAATGTCGAGCCAACATTCCGCCACGCTGCTAACTTACAAAAAGTGCTTGATCTGGCGATGGTAGCAGACGAACAGCGCCGCGAACTGAAGGCCTGATACCGGCGGAGTTTATGAGTCAACTGGCGCAGGGCCGGTAGATTCACGAATAACCAGTTCCACCGGCCACACCTCCTCAAACTTCGCCACTTCCTTGCCCGATAAGAGCTGCAACATCATCTCACCAATGCGCGCGCCAGCCGCACGAATGGACGACCGCGTCGTCGATAATGTAGGCACCATGTTGTCGGCGTTGATGTAAGAAAAAACGTCGTCATGAGCAATCAATGAAACGTCTTTGCCAAGTTTTAGACCAGCTGTTCGCACCGCGCGCATCGCGCCAAGCGCCGACATCATAGACCCTGCAATTAAAGCTGTGGGACGGATAGGTAAAGCCAGAAAGCCGTTCATCAAACGATAGCCCATCTCGTCAGTAAATTCCCCATTGCCAAGAAATTCTTCGTTGACCGGTATGCCACGCTCCGTATGCACTTGCCGGAATCCCTGGTCACGGTGTTCAGCAAAGCTACGTTCGGGAAAACCATTGATGAAGGCAATGCGCTTATGACCGAGATCGGCAAGATAACTGGTCGCACGGTATATCGCGCCAAAATTGTCAATATCAAGAAAATGGTAAGGCTGGCTCGATTTGGTACGTCCGTGCAGAATAAACGGTAGGCCCAACTGCATGAGAAACGGGATTCGCTCGTCTTCTGCCGTCGGGGAGTGCAGGATCACCGCATCCACTCTCTTACTCGCAGCAAGCCGGCGGTAGGTCTGCATTTCAGCTTCACGGCCATCGACAGTCGATAGCAACATGTCGATGCCGTCCTGCTCAAGCTGGGTCCCCAATCCACCCATAAATTCGCTTGTATGCGGCCCGAATTCTGACCCGCCGCGAAAAACGATACCGATAGCACCAGCGCGTCCTGTCGCAAGCCCGATTGCTGCGCGATTCGGATGGTAGCCATATTTGAGCGCAGCTTCTGTCACGCGCTCGCGCGTCTCAGTCTTGACTTCCGGGTAACCACTCAAGGCGCGGCTAACCGTCGTCTGCGACAGACCTAATTTTCGTGAAAATTCTTTTAAGTTCATATCTACGAATGCGGCTCCCCCCGCCACCCGCCAAATCAACCCGCCGTTGGCAGCGCAGCCGGATTTGTACTCAATGGGCAATACTTGGATACTTCTATGGTGGGGTCAATGTAAATATCTAAAGCGGTATCAATCAGTAGGTGACTTTTAGAAAGCACCCTCAGAAAATACAGGGGGTATCAAAAATCACAGATTTCTTATATTCACTAACATATTGATATAACTATATATTATTTTGAATAATGTTTGAAAACCGCACTTAAATACACGCTCGTTAAAAAACCTGAAACTAGCGTCTTGACTTTAAGCGAGCAATGTCTCTTAATTATTGAAAGCGCTTTCAAAACTTCAAGCAAATTAGAATAATTTGTTCGAGGTGCGTTTGTGTCGAGAAAGGCCCGTGAGGGGCACGTTGCAACTTTCCGGCTTTCAGTTCAGCAACAGTGCAATACTGGGAGGTATTCATATGAAACTTAAGTCCGTAATCGCTGGCCTTTTCGCTGGCTCAATGCTGGTGTCCGGCCTCGCCAGCGCCGCTGACCTATCCATCGTGTCCGGCGCGACCGGTAATGATTTGGCATTTATGCAGGCCCAGTTGGATAAGTTCGCTGCTGCGTCCGGCGACAAGGTTACCATCGTTCCAATGCCATCGTCCACAACTGACCAATTTGGCCAGTACAAGCTTTGGCTTGCAGCGGGTAACACCGATATCGACGTTTACATGACAGACGTTATCTGGGCGCCGCAGCTTGCAGATCAGTTCGTTGATTTGACAGCCGCTGCCAAGGATGTTGCTGCATCGCACTTCCCATCCATCATTGAATCGCAGACCGTGAACGGCAAGCTCGTGGCTATGCCTTACTTCACCGATGCTCCTGCGCTCTATTTCCGCAAGGATTTGCTTGCCAAGTACAAGCTCGAAGCACCAAAGACATGGGACGAAATGGCAGCTTCTGCCAAGATCGTTATGGATGGCGAAAAGAATGCTGACCTTCAGGGTTTCGTGTTCCAAGGTAATGCTTACGAAGGCCTGACATGTGATGCACTCGAATGGGTGAAATCAAATGGCGGCGGACAAATCGTGGAAGCTGATGGTTCGATCTCCATCAACAACCCGAAGGCAGCAGCTGCGCTTGACCGTGCAAAGAGCTGGATTGGTACAATCGCTCCACAGGGCGCATTGGCTTACCAAGAAGAAGAATCACGCGGCGTATGGCAGCTCGGCAATTCCGTGTTCATGCGTAATTGGCCATATGCTTTCGCACTCGGCAACGGTGCTGATTCAAAGGTCAAGGATCTGTTTGACGTTGTGCCATTGCCATCAGGCGGCGAAGGCGGCGGTTCTGCAGCGACCCTCGGCGGCTGGAACTTGGCCGTATCGAAATACTCCAAGAACGCAGACGAAGCCACAAAGCTCGTTATGTTCCTGACATCGGCCGAAACACAAAAAGCCAACGCGTTGGAGCAGAGCCATCTGCCAACAATCGAAGCTGTTTATGATGATGCTGATGTTGCTGCCAAGCAGCCGGTTATCGTAAAGTGGAAGGCAATCTTCCAAAATGCGGTTCCACGCCCGTCCGCCCCAACAAAGGCCAAGTACAACGAAGTGTCTTCGCTGTTCTGGTCAGCTGTGCATGATACATTGTCCGGCAGCGGCACATCGGCTGATAACCTTGCTATACTTGAAGCCAAGCTCACTGAGCTTAAGGGTGCCGGCTGGTAATTCTTTACCTCCCGCGATCTTCCAAAAAGCAGCGGGCGGCGGCATTTGTAGCCGCCCGCGGTTCCATTAAATAAAATTCCAAGAATTAGGATTTTCCGCCGTTCCGCTCGCGTTGCGATTGGAGTTTCGGGGAGTTTGTGGGCTTTACCGGGGAGGGTGACCTATGACGACTATTTCTGATACCTCAACGAATGTGGCACCGAAAAAATCGGACCTGCAAACCGAGCGCGTTCGCGCGGCGATGTGGTTTCTGGTGCCCATGATGATTGCGCTGGCAATTGTCGCTGGCTGGCCGCTCTGCCGTTCTATTTATTTCAGTTTCACCGATGCCTCGCTGGTCCATCTTTATGAGGCCAAGTGGGTCGGGTTCAAAAACTATTTAAGCTGGATCGACCTGCCAAGTGGCAAGCGTCTTTACACCGGTGTTCTTGCCGATAAGGCGTGGTGGAATGCCGTTTGGAACACTGTACGATTTGGCGTGGTCTCAGTCACGCTTGAAACCATCATTGGTATGATTGTCGCGTTGGTACTGAACGCTGAGTTCAAAGGCCGTGGCATTGTTCGCGCGGCCATTTTGATCCCGTGGGCCATTCCAACAATTGTGTCGGCAAAAATGTGGGCATGGATGCTCAACGATCAGCTCGGCATCATTAATGATATGCTTTTGAAACTAGGCATCATCTCGTCCAAGATTGCGTGGGCAGCTGACGCGAACTATTCCATGTTCGCCGTTTTGATGGTCGATATATGGAAGACCGTGCCTTTCATGGCATTGCTCATGCTCGCTGGCCTGCAAATGGTCCCAGCCGATGTTTATGAGGCCGCAAAGATTGATGGCGTGCATCCGGTCAAAGTGTTCTTCAAAATAACACTGCCGCTGGTAAAGCCTGCGGTCATGGTCGCGGTAATCTTCCGCCTGATGGATGCAATGCGCATCTTCGACTTGATTTATGTTCTCACGCCAAACAGTTCTCAAACGAAAACCATGTCGGTTATCTCGCGCGAAAACCTGTTTGATTTTGACAAGTTTGCCTATGGCTCCGCTGAATCCACGCTGCTGTTCTTATTCCTGATAATAATGGTGACGCTCTACATCTGGATCGGCAAAGTGAACCTTTCGGGAGATGACAAGTGATGACTCAAGAAAATCTATGGAGCTACGTCAAGACCACGGCCTTTTATGCGCTGGTTGTAGCTATTGTCGTTCAAGCGCTGTTTCCGTTTTACTACGCAATCATCACCAGCTTGAAGAGTGGTAGTGCCCTGTTTGAAATCAACTATTTCCCGACATCGTTTTCATTGCAAAATTACTACGATGTTCTTTTTAAGGGGAATGGCACGTTCATTCGTAACTTCGGCAATTCGATTTTGGTGGCTTCACTCACTGTGGTGCTAAGTCTGTTTGTGGCGGTTACTGCTGCATATGCCTTATCGCGCGTTCGCTTTCGTGGCCGCTCGTTGATGCTGATGACCATTCTCGCTGTTTCCATGTTTCCGCAAATCGCGGTGCTTGCCGGCCTGTTTGAACTCATTCGCGCCTTGGGAATTTATAACACACCGTGGGCGCTGATTTTTTCCTACACGATCTTTACACTGCCGTTTACCGTCTGGGTGCTCACCACATTCATGCGCGATTTGCCGGTTGAGATTGAAGAAGCTGCCATCGTCGATGGGGCCACACCGTGGATTATCATTCGCCGGGTGTTCCTGCCTTTGATGTGGCCGGCATTGGTCACCACCGGCCTGCTTGCCTTCATCGGCGCGTGGAATGAGTTCTTGTTCGCGCTCACTTTTACCTCGTCGAACGATACAAGAACCGTGCCTGTGGCTATTGCGCTACTGTCCGGTGCGGGCGAGCACGAAGTTCCATGGGGTTTGATTATGGCGGCGTCAGTCATCGTGACTATCCCGCTCATCATTCTCGTCCTCATCTTCCAGAAAAAAATTGTAGCAGGTCTCACGGCCGGTGGCGTGAAAGGCTAAGGAGTATTCAAAATGGCAAATATTCAACTCAAAAATGTCAAAAAATCCTTCGGTGCCATTGATGTCATCAAGGGCGTGGACTTGGATGTTAAGTCCGGCGAGTTCATGGTTTTCGTCGGTCCGTCGGGCTGTGGTAAATCCACGCTGCTGCGCTTGATTGCGGGTCTTGAGGACATCACCAGCGGCACGATGTCGTTTGATAGCACGGTGGTAAATTCCCTTGCCCCGTCCAAGCGCGGCATCGCCATGGTGTTCCAGTCTTACGCGCTATATCCGCATATGACAGTGTACGACAATATGGCTTTCGGTTTGCAGCTTGCCAATTCCTCACCAGAGGAAATCAAGAAGCGCGTGGAAAATGCAGCCGAAATGTTGCAATTAAAGCCATATCTTGAACGCCTGCCAAAGCAACTCTCCGGCGGCCAACGCCAGCGCGTTGCAATTGGCCGTGCCATCGTGCGTGATCCAAAAGTGTTCCTGTTTGATGAGCCGCTCTCCAACCTTGATGCCGCGCTGCGCGTGGCAACCCGTTTGGAAATTGCCAAGCTCCATCACTCCATGAACGCCACTATGATCTATGTAACCCACGATCAGGTCGAAGCAATGACACTGGCAGACCGCATCTGCGTGTTGCGCGATGGTTTGGTCGAACAGGTGGGCACACCCCTGGAGCTATACGACAATCCGCAATCGCTGTTCGTCGCTGGCTTCATTGGTTCGCCAAAGATGAACTTTCTTGATGGCAAATATGCAGATGCTTATGGCGCAAAGACCATCGGTATCCGCTCCGAGCACATGGATGTTGTTGAGAAAAACGGCACCTGGTCGGGCGAAGTTATCCATACGGAAAATCTCGGCTCCGATAGCTATGTCTTCGTCGAGATGGGCACAGTCGAGCCAATGATCGTGCGCCTGAATGGCACGAGCAAATATAAGGTTGGCGATACAATCAGCGTGTCGCCAATGGCGGGTAAACTCCATTGCTTCGATGCAGCTGGCAAACCAACAGCTAAGAAGTAATACCTCCCGAAGGTAAAAAGCCGGATGAAGCGCAAGCCTCGTCCGGCTTTTTTATAAGTGCCAAATGCGCTGCGCATTGCCCGCCAGCAGTCTGTGCCGTTCGCCAACGCTTGCGCCCGCCAAAAGCGCATGTGTCGCCGCCACCCACGTGCTGAGAGTGCCGCCAAGTGTCACCACGGGCCAATCGCTGCCCCACACCACGCGGTCCCAGCCGAATGCACTGATGCAATGCTCAAACGCGGGGCGCAGGTCTTCCACCTGCCAGCACTCCCGGTCCGCATTGTTAATCATCCCCGAAATTTTCACGCAGATATTAGGCCGCTTGGCGATCTCGGAAATAAGTCCCGTCCAGACTCCCAGATCGCGTTGCTTCAATGGCGGGTTAGCCAAGTGATCCAGCACGAATTGCACATCTGGACAATGATCCACTAGGGCAATGGCTTGGGGCAATTGATGCGGAAAAACCACCAAATCAAACGGCAGCCTGCTTCCCGACATGCGCTTAATATTATCCCTGAAAACAGCGGTCGTTGACAGCTCATCCGGCATGTCATGCAAAACGCGGCGCAATCCTTTGACACTTGGATTTGCCAACTGCCGTTCAAGGAAATGCCCAAAATCCTCTTTTTCCGGTCGGCAGGCAGAAATCGCACCAACGACTAGCGAACCAGATTTCGCGGCAAATTCGGCCACCATTACACTTTCGTTTTCAATGTCCGCTTCTGCCACATCCACTTCCATGTGCAAGGCTTGGGTAATCCCGCAGCGTTTTGCCTCAACCTCATAGTCTTGGTGAGAAAAGTTGCGATTAAGCGTCGGGACTTTCACAAGCCAAGGGTATGAAAGGCGCTCCCTATCAATTGTGTGAAGATGCGTATCAATTATCATCGCGTTCACTCCAGAAATTTGTTCCGTGCATCTTGCCGGGCAAGATGGCAAACCATAGTCTTGCACCACATGGGATTATGTTTAGCGACAATTTTCGAAACTCCATACATTCATCTATTGCGCAGCGGCCAGAAGACCCATATTGGCTTTTCGGAATGTATTTTATAGACAAAGGACTTTGCAATGACTCAATCGCTGAAAGGCAAGACTGTTCTTATCACCGCCGCAGGGCAGGGCATCGGTCGCGCCACCGCGCTTGCCTTCGCAGCAAAAGGCGCCCGGGTTATCGGCACAGATATCAATGACGCCACGCTGGAAACACTGGGCAAGGAGCAGGGCATCACTGCCAAGCGCTTGGATGTGCTGGATACCAACGCTGTCAATGCTCTGGTCGCCGAAATTGGCGCGGTCGATGTGCTGTTCAATTGTGCGGGCTTCGTCCACGCCGGTTCCATTCTTGAAGCCAGCGACAAGGATTTTGATTTCGCGGTCGATTTGAACATTCGCTCCATGGTTCGCACCATTCGCGCCACTCTGCCCGGCATGTTAGAGCGCGGCGATGGCTGCATTATCAATATGGCGTCCGTTGCCTCATCACTCAAAGGCGTTCCGAACCGCTTCGTCTATTCGCTTACCAAAGCAGCCGTAATCGGCCTCACAAAATCCGTCGCCGCCGACTACGTCACCAAAGGCATCCGCTGCAACGCAATCTGCCCCGGCACGGTCGAAAGCCCGTCGCTGGATGACCGCTTGCGGGCAACAGGCGACTATGATGCAGCCATGAAGGCATTTGTCGCCCGCCAGCCCATGGGTCGCCTCGGGAGACCAGAAGAAATTGCGGATCTCGCGGTTTATCTCGCCACCGCACCATACACCACCGGCCAAGCCACCATTATTGATGGCGGCTGGGCGCTTTAATTTTAGACTTTTGAGGAATTGAAATGAAACTCGTTCGTTATGGCAAGGCTGGTTCTGAAAAGCCGGGAATTCTCGATAGTGCAGGGCGCATCCGCGATCTGTCTGCCCATGCAACTGATATTGGCGGCGAAGCGATTTCGCCCGCTGGTCTTGAGCGGCTCGCCTCATTGAAGGTCGATGATCTGCCGCTGGTCGAGGGCAACCCGCGCCTCGGCCCGTGTGTCGCTGGCACTGGTAAATTCATCTGTATCGGCCTCAACTACGCCGACCACGCCGCCGAATCCGGCATGGCGGTTCCACCTGAACCTGTCATTTTCATGAAGGCCACATCGGCCATCGTCGGCCCGAATGATGATGTCGAAATTCCGCGCAACTCGGTAAAGTCCGATTGGGAAGTCGAACTCGGCGTCATCATTGGCAGCAAGGCCAAATATGCCACAGAAGAAAACGCGATGGACCATGTCGCCGGATTCTGCGTCATCAATGATTTGTCCGAGCGCGAATTTCAGATCGAGCATTCCGGCCAATGGACCAAGGGTAAGTCCGCCGACACCTTTGGCCCGACCGGACCTTGGCTTGTGACCAAGGACGAAATTGCTGATCCGCAGAACCTGAAAATGTGGCTCGAAGTCAACGGCAAGCGCTACCAAAATGGCTCCACTGCCACGATGGTTTATGGCGTCAAATTCCTCGTCGCTTACTTGTCAAAATTTATGAGTCTCCATCCTGGCGACATCATCTCCACGGGAACGCCTCCCGGCGTCGGCATGGGCCAAAAGCCTCCGCACTATTTGAAGGCAGGCGATGTGATGGAGCTCAGCATCGAAGGCCTTGGCACCCAGAAGCAGGTGACTGTAGCCGCCGCATGATTCGATGATTTCAAAAGTTAAGCGCGGCGCGTGGTCAAAAGGACCGCGCGCCATTTTTATGTGAGGCCCGTATCAAGCTCAATGGCGCCGCGCACGCACTTCGCACGATCTCCGTGCGCATCTCGGGCGGTTGCCGACCGATTCCCGACCGGCGGATCAGACAGATTCGTGCGCTGCGAATTTACGACTGCCAAATTCTAAAAATTAGGGAAGGGTGCATGGTGGGCGATGACGGACTCGAACCGCCGACATCTTCGGTGTAAACGAAGCGCTCTACCAACTGAGCTAATCGCCCATGCTTGCTGCTGGTGAGGCGGTGTCTAAGGCTATCCACCAGATAGCGCAACCCCCTAATACTACTTTTCTTATGGAAAAATGACGGATTTATCGAAGTAGGTGGCTCCCGAAAGTTTATAGCCGGATTGTCATCCAAATAGGCCAGAAATGCACGATTGTATGCTTGACACCCAAAGGTGAACCCCCTAAACGAGCGCTCATGCCGGACAGTTTGCTGTTTCGGCTCGGAAGTGTGCGAGTGTAGCTCAGTTGGTTAGAGCGCCCGCCTGTCACGCTGGAGGTCGCGGGTTCGAGTCCCGTCACTCGCGCCATTTCCCTTTTCCCT
>JAYTVD010000117.1:0-5096 GCA_043744175.1 Phyllobacteriaceae bacterium | reverse complement strand
TATCGCGGTCTTCAGAGGCGTTAAGTGCGCTTTCGAGTGCCGCGATTTGGGTGCGCAGGGCGGCGATTTGTTGGTTGAGAAGTTCGACCTGATTGGTGGCGCGCTGGCTGAGTTGCTTTTGCTCATCGAGGGTTTTTTCGACTTCGCCAAGTTTGGCCGTGGCAGCCGCACCTGCGCCATTGCCCTGATTAAGCAATGTTTGCAAGCGGGTCTTTTCTGACTCGGCGCTATCCAGCGAGGCTTGGAGATTTGCCAGCGAGTTTTCCAAATCCTGCTTACCGGTTTGCTCCAAAGCTAACAGATTTGTGAGTTCGCTGATTTGCGAATTCAGCTTGTTGAGCACATCGTCCTTGCCGGAAATTTCGCGTGATAACAGGAATTGCGCCAGCACAAAGACTGACAGTAAAAACATGATAGCGAGCAGCAATGTCGAGAGCGCATCGACAAAGCCCGGCCAGTAATCGACGGTGCGTTGGCTGCGATTGCGGGAGAGCGCCATCGCTAGCTTTTCTTATCTGTAATGGAGCGCGTGAGCTTATCGAGTGTGGCGCGCATGGCTTTTTGCTCGTCGGCCTGCGCCTCCACCCAATCGCGCATCATCTGCTGCTCGCTGCGCATATTTTTGACCAGGCCTTGGATGCCCTCGGCCAAGTTTGCCATGGCAGCCACGGTCTTTTGGTTCGCGCCGCCGGAATTGTCCGATACGGTTTTCAGACGCTCTGCCAGTTCTTTGATTTCGCCCTTGGCACTGGCGGGGGCCGAGATGGTGGCGACATCATGGTCGGTATCGGTGACGGACGATAGCCAGTTTTCCAGTTCGGTATAAAAGCGGTTCTGGGCGCGGCCGGCTTGCAGGTCTAGGAAGCCCAAAATCAGCGAGCCGGAAAGACCGAGCAGGGAGGAGGAAAAGGCGGTGGACATGCCCGCTAAGGGAGCGGCGAGACCGGATTTCAGCGAGTCCAGCATGGCATTGGCATCGCCGCCGCGCGGGTCAAGTGTGGCGATGGTATCGCCGATGGAACTGATGGTTTGTAAAAGTCCCCAGAAGGTTCCAAGCAGGCCGAGGAACACCAACAGGCCCGTAAGATAACGCAAAATATCGCGTGCTTCATCGAGACGTGTGGCGATGGAGTCCAAAATCGAGCGCATGGTGATGGTGGACATGACAAGTGATTGGCGGCGGCCAACCAGCGCTTTCATCGGCGCGAGCAGCACCGGTTCGCTGACATTATCGACGGCGGTTATGCCGGAACGGAACGCATTGACCCACGAGACTTCGCGAAACAGGCGGAGGACTTGCAAAAAGGCCAGTATGATGCCGATGGCGAGCACGCCGAAAATCAGGCTGTTGAGACCGGGGTTGGCTTTGAACGCTGTGGAGACTTGGCGGTAGAGTATCGCCCCGACAAAGGCGGCTATGGCCAAGAAAATGAGCATTGATAGCAGGAAGACCTGCGGGCTGGACAGCCGGTCAGGATCATAGGCGTCACTGCCGAAACGGCTACCAGTCTTTTTAGAGCCGAATAGCGCCATGTTTATTCCCGCCAAATCAAAAACTATTTGACGATAGCCTAACGCAGAATAAGGCGAAAATAAAAGCGGTAAAAGTGGTGCTTAACTCAGTTCATCACATTGGCTTGGCGATGGTTGCCAATAGGGCCTTGTGGATGACTTCATTGCCGGCAGCAATGGAGCCTTTGGCGAGCATATCTTGGCCACCGGAAGTATCGGATAAATAGCCGCCAGCTTCGCGGATCATGACCATGCCGGCTGCAATATCCCAAGCTGCTAAATGGTCTTCCCAGAAACCGTCAAAGCGGCCAGCGGCGACGTATGCCAAATCAAGAGCGGCTGAGCCGGAACGGCGGATGCCTGCAACTTCGCCCATGACATTGCGCAGTTGCACCAAAATCTTGCCGTGGTTGCCCCGGCCCAGATGCGGCACGAAGGTTCCGATTACGCAATCGGATAGTTTGGTGCGCGCGGCAACGCGAAGGCGGCGGTCGTTGAGGAAGCAGCCACCGCCTTTTTCAGCGGTGTAAAGTTCATCAAGCGCGGGGTTATAAATAACGCCCGCAACGATCTGGCCTTGGCGTTCCAGCGCAATGGATACCGCAAACATTGGAATGCCGTGGAGAAAGTTTGTTGTGCCATCAAGCGGATCGACGATCCAGCGGTGCTGCTCGTCGGTACCAACTGTTGTGCCGCCTTCTTCGCCGAGGAATGTATAGTCCGGACGGGCGCGCATCAGTTCTTGCTTGATGATGGTCTCGGCCTTCTTGTCAGCCTGGCTGACATAGTCGGATGGGCCTTTTACCGAGACTTGCAGGTTTTGTACCTCGCCAAAATCGCGCGCCAATGATTTACCTGCCTTGATCGCAGCTTGAACCATTACGTTGAGGATCGCTGAACGCGCCATTTTATATTCCTAAGCGGGCATGATTTGATTCATGCAGTAAAAAAACGAAGAGCGCCAGTCCGGCTATGAACCGATCAAAGGCGCTCTGTAATTGGTTATTAGTCTGCGCGGCGCAGATATGTCAGTTCGTTGGTATCAACAACAACGCGCTCGCCGGACGAAACGAATGGCGGCACGAGAATACGCACGCCATTTTCCAAAATCGCTGGCTTGTAAGAAGAGGCTGCTGTCTGGCCTTTAACAACAGGGTCAGCTTCGGCAATTGCCAGTGTCACATGGTCAGGCAGACGAATGCCGATTGGACGCTCTTCATGCAATTCAACGCACACCATCATGCCGTCTTGCAAGAACGCAGCACGGTCGCCAACGAAATCCTTTTGCAATTCAAGCTGTTCGTAGCTTTCAACATCCATGAACACGAGTGAGCCTTCTTGCTCATAAAGGAACGAGAAGTCCTTTTGCTCGAGACGGATTTTTTCAACGGTTTCGGCAGAGCGGAAGCGCTCATTGAGCTTGGTGCCGTCTATCAGGTTCTTCAGTTCCACCTGATTATAAGCGCCGCCCTTGCCTGGCTTGACGTGGTTGCAGCGCACCGCAGCCCAAAGGCCGCCCTGATGCTCAATAACATTGCCCGGACGAATTTCATTGCCGTTGATTTTCATGTCTTATTCTTTTCTGATTTTAGGTCTCGTCAGCCGCGATTGTTCGCCGCCCGACAAATTGTGCGCCTCACAAACACAAAATGCCTTTTTTAGCAAGTGTGATGTCTATTTTAAGCGGTTCGCCAGCTCAATTGCCTTTTTCAACTGGTCCTCATCAAGGCCATCCAGCACATCATCCATGTAAGGATCGTGCAGGCCGGAACGCTTTGCGATGATATACCATGCGGCGCCGGATATGCTGTCGCCCTTGGTGCCGACGCCATCATAGTAGAGCCGGGCCAGTATGCGCTGGGCTTCCACAGTGCCGCCTTCAGCGGCGCGCTTCATCCATAAAAAGCCGGTCTCATAGTCTTTCTTGCCGCCCTTGCCAGCGATCATCCAATTGCCGAGATCAAGCTGAGCGGTGTCATAGTTTTGCCGCGCGGCCTTTTCCATCCAGCCTCGGGCTTTCACCTCATCAAGCGGGACGCCAGCTGTGCCATTGGCCAAATATTGGCTAACGGCATATTGCGCATCCGGTAGGCCGGCCTGTGCTGCTTTCAGGAAAAGGTCGAAGGCAGCTTTCCGCTGCTCGTCTGTGGTGGCTGTTGATAAAATGAGCTGCGCCAGATTAAACCCAGCCAGCGCATGGCCCGCTGCTGTTGCTTTTTCGAGGTAAGTCTTGGCTTTTGCCACGTCTTTGGGCGCATATTTGCCATCGATAAGAATAAGCGCCATTTGGAACTGCGCTTCTATCACGCCTTGATCTGCCGCTAGGCCATAAAGACGAGTGGCCTCTTTGGGGTTCAATGGCACGCCAAGGCCGCGCGAATAAATCTCGGCAGCGAGCGTTTGTGCGGCGGCATCGCCATCTTTGGCACGAATGAGGGCAAGGTCTAGCGCTGTGCGGTAAAGCCCGCGCTGATAGGCGCCGAACGCATCGTCCTCGACCTTGGCACCGAAGCGGTTCGGATCAAGTGCAGGGGCTTCGCCAGCGGCGAGTGCTAGATTTGCGCTGCCGATCAATAATGCCAGTGCGAGGAGTGCCTTATTTTTCACGCGTCGCCTCGGTAAGTTCAGGGGCATACTCATCAAGCAAGGCGTTGACTTTGGCAACTTGTATGGCGGGGTCTAAATCTTTGCCCAGAGCGTCTTTGCCGAATATAGCGGCGGAAAGCGCGACGAATTCCGCGCCAAGCTTGGCAACTGTAATGGCGCTTTCAGCGACTGTACCGCCCATCGAAATGCACGGGATTTCAATCATGCTGGCCCACCATTCGGCAAGCTCCAGTGAACGCGGGTTTGGTTCCGGCTGATTATCACCATCTAATTTACCTATGAACAGGTAATCTGGCTGTAACTCGCCGATTTCAAGTGCGATGTGGCGGGAATTGGGCTCGCCAACGCCGACAATCATGCGGTGTTGAAACTTGGATATGGCTTCGGCAAGCGCGTCCTGCCCGCTGGAAATATGAATGCCGTCCGCTTTGGCGCGGCCGGCGCCCTGGGTATCGTCAACAACAATGGCCGCAGCATTTGCTGCCTGAATGATTGGCACGGCCTTTTCGCACCAGACGCGGAAGGCATCTTCGCTGGCATCAAACTTGGCCAGAAGAACTGAGGCAATATCGCCGCCGGACATGGCGCTGGTAAGCGTCTCAATAGTCACCGGATTTGCGCCTGCGGGCGAGGCGATGAGGACTAGGCGGCAACGATCAGCTAATTTGGACAAGGTGGACCTCAAAACTTTGTGTTGCGCATTAAGCGCAAGAAAATGATCGGAATGGGGCGATGAGCCAATTCCAACAGGATTAAATTATGTTGTGCCATAGTGGATTGAGCGTGGTTTGAACAGGGCAGGCCTTAGCGCAATATTTTGAGGTGTCGGAAGAAGATAATTTCCAATTTTATGCGCCCTATTTACCCGCCATTAAGGTTTACATGCGTTAACTGTGTTTATCGAGTTTCTCGATTCATTCGCGGTGGCTTTCAGCCTTCCCGATTGACGCCTCCCTGTTAAACTCTTGAGAGCCGCC
>JAYTVD010000116.1:0-19169 GCA_043744175.1 Phyllobacteriaceae bacterium | reverse complement strand
GCTGGCGCTATCAATCACGAAGAATTTGTGGCGGAAATCGAGAAGCGGCTGGGCACATTTCAGGCAAAGTCCGATGCTTTCGTTCCTGAGCCTGCAACATACATTGGCGGCGATTATCGCGAAGAGCGCGATTTGATGGACGCGCAGTTTTTGCTCGGCTTTGAGGGCAAGGCTTATCATGTGCGCGATTTTTATGCCTCGCAACTTTTGTCGATGATCCTTGGCGGCGGCATGTCATCGCGGCTGTTCCAAGAAGTGCGCGAAAAGCGCGGGCTTTGCTATTCGGTCTATGCCTTCCACTGGGGCTTTTCTGATACCGGACTGTTTGGCATTCATGCCGCCACGGGCGAAGAAGATTTGCCGCGCCTTATCCCCGTGCTCCTCTCTGAGCTTCGCCGTGCGGCGGCGGATATTTCTCAGGAAGAAGTAGACCGCGCGCGCGCGCAATATCGCGCGAGCCTGCTGATGTCCGGCGAAAGCGCGGCCAGCCGCGCGGGGCAGATTGCCCGCCAGATCATGCTGTTTGGCCGTCCAGTGGACAATGAAGAACTGATGGAGCGTCTTTCAAAGATCACTGTGGAACGCTTGCGCGACCTTGCGGGGCGTTTGTTTTTGGATGCTGTGCCAACAGTGTCGGCTATCGGCCCAATTAGCAAATTGCCGTCATATGAGGACATTTGTGCCGGTCTAAAATCCGATGGCGCGGCAAGCGCAACCGTCAACTAATCCGGTATTAGGATATGTTTCTCGGCCTATTCCACCAAAAGCCTCTGGTAATAGCTAGCGGGCAGCGGGTAGAATTGCGCTATCCACAACGTGCAAACTACCATGAATGGGCAAAACTTCGCGCCGATAGCGCTGGTTTTCTTGAACCGTGGGAGCCAAGCTGGACAAGCGATGAATTGTCAAGGGCCGCCTACAAAGCCCGCCTTCGCCGCGCTGACATAGACTTGGAAAACGGTACGGGCCACGTATTTTTAATTTTTGATAAGCTGTCCGGCGCGCTCGTCGGTGGTATTAGCCTTGGCAACATCCGTTATGGCATGGCGCGAGCGGGCCAGATTGGCTATTGGATGGGCGAAGCATATGCCGGCAAAGGCTTCATGCAGGATGCCGTAAAAGCGTTGATATCATTCGGATTTAACAGACTTAATTTGCACCGCCTTGAAGCTGCCTGTATCCCCAGCAATGAAAGATCTATCGCAGTTTTAGAGAAAACCGGCTTCACAAGAGAAGGTCTGTTGAAATCCTACCTCAAGATCAACGGAAAATGGCAGGACCATTTGCTTTTTGCGATCATATCGGGGTTAAACGAGTGACGACGAAAAGGCAGATGATGACTTTCCACAGCGGCACAGAAAAACGGCAATTGATGGCGAAAGCGCAGGTGCTTTTGGCAGCGCTTTTCTTTGCCATTTTCGTCCTACCCGCATTTGCCGTTGAGCCGATTAAAATTACCAAGGAAGACACGGCGATTGACCTTTCGCGCGCGGTGCAGATATTTGCTAATCAGGGCGATAAGTTCAGCGTATCTACAGCGCCCGGCATTGATGGCATTGTGCGTCGCATCGAGGTGGAAGGCGCATCCGATAAGACGAGCGGTGACTGGGCAGTATTTGCACTTGCCAACGCTACTGACACGCAGATTGACCGGTTGATAGTTGCCCCGCATTATCGGCTGGCGAGCTCCGGCTTTATTTGGCCAGACTTGGGTTCGACCCGTATTGTCTCGATCACCCCCAGCGAAGGTTTTGCGCTGGACAGGCAAGTTAGCCCTGATGCTGACGTATTTCATGTCACGCTAAACCCTGGCACAGTGGTGACATTTGTGACGGAACTGACATCGCCAAAATTGCCGCAGGTTTATTTGTGGGCGCCTGATACCTACAAGGACACAGTGAACGCTTACACGCTTTATCGCGGCATTGTTCTGGGTATTGCCGGACTTTTGGCGCTGTTTTTGACTATCCTTTTTGTAGTCAAAGGTACGGCACTTTTTCCGGCCACGTCGGCGCTGGCGTGGTCTGTATTGGCCTATATTTGCGTGGATTTCGGGTTTTTGACGAAGTTAATCGCCCTGGCCCCCGGGAGTGAACAGACATGGCGGGCCGCCACTGAAGTAGGTTTGGCGGCCACTTTGGTGGTGTTTCTCTACACCTATTTGAACCTCAACCGCTGGCACGGCCATTTCAGCTATGGTGCGCTGCTGTGGCTTATCGGCCTTGGCGCAATGTTCGGCGTGGCAGTGTTTGACCCTGAGATTGCGTCGGGCATTTCGCGTATTTCATTTGCGGTAACGGCTGCTGCAGGATTGATTTTGGTGATTGTTCTCACCATCCGTGGCTACGACCGCGCCATTATGATTATTCCTACTTGGGCGATGATTATCTTGTGGCTGCTTAGTGCGTTCATGGCGGTCTCAGGCCAGCTTGATAATGACATCATCCAGCCTGCACTTGGCGGCGGGCTGGTGCTGATAGTGTTGCTCATTGGCTTTACCGTGATGCAGCACGCCTTTGCTGGCGGTGCGCTTCAGCAGGGGCTATTTAGCGACATGGAACGCCAGGCCATGGCGATTGCCGGTTCCGGTGATTTGGTGTGGGACTGGGACGTGCCGCGCGACAAGATCGTGACGAAGCCGGATATTGCGGGTCTCATTGGCCTTGATAACAACACGCTTCATGGCGCTGCACGGGTGTGGTTGCCGCATTTGCATCCCGATGATCGTGATCGTTTCCGCACCACGCTTGATATGGTGGTGGAACATAGGCGCGGTAAAATAGGACAGGATTTCCGCTTTCGGGCACGAGACGGGCACTATCACTGGTTCACTCTGAAGGCGCGACCAGTGCTCGGCTCCGATGGCGAAGTCATCCGCTGCGTAGGAACGCTGGTGGATGTGACCGAGCAGAAAAAATCCGAAGAACGACTGCTTAACGATGCGATCAACGATAATTTGACTGGACTTCCGAACCGCCGTCTATTCCTAGACCGTCTTGAGACAAGCATTGCGGTCGGCAAAATGGAAGAAAAGGTCCGACCGACAGTTTTTGTCATCGACATTGACCGGTTTAAGCAAGTCAATGACGGACTAGGCATGTCGGCAGGCGATACAATTTTGCTCACATTAGCGCGGCGCATTATCCGGCTCGTGAAGCCGCAGGACACGTTAGCGCGGCTTGGAGGCGACCAATTTGGTTTGATTTTGCTGTCGGAATCCGACCCCGCCCGCATTGCTGGTTTTGCCGAAGCTGTGAAAGCTGCTATCCGCGCGCCTATCATGTTTGCCAAGCGCGAGATCATTCTCACTGCCTCGGTCGGGCTCATGACATGGACATCGCAGCAGGCGACAGCGGAGGATTTGGTGAAGGATGCCGAGCTTGCGGTCTATCAGGCCAAGCGCTTTGGTGGTGATCGTATTGAGCCGTTCCGCCCCGCATTCCGCAGTGTGGGCAGCGACCGATTGCAGATGGAATCTGACTTGCGCCGCGCCACGGAGCGCAATGAACTCAATGTCGTTTATCAGCCAATTGTGCGCCTATCGGATATGACTGTGTGCGGCTTTGAAGCACTGATGCGCTGGGACCATCCGCGCCGTGGTGCGATATCCCCTGCCGAATTTATACCTATGGCCGAAAATTGCAATATGATTGGTCAAATCGGTCATTTTGCTATGAATCAGGCTAGCCAGCAGTTGGCTTTGTGGCAAAAGACGACGGGAAATATGGACGTGTTTATGTCAGTAAACCTGTCGTCAAAGCAAATAATTCGCCGTGATTTAGTGGCGGATTTGCGCACCATTTTGTCTAAGTCCACTGTCGCACCAGGAACATTCAAGTTGGAGCTGACGGAGTCAGCCGTAATGGATAATCCCGAGCAAGCGGTATCAATTTTGGACAAGATCAAGGGGCTTGGTGTGGGCTTGTCTTTGGACGATTTTGGTACCGGTCATTCATCGCTTTCCTATTTAACGCGCTTTCCGTTTGACATGATTAAGATCGACAAGTCCTTCTTACGGGATGATAATCCGAAGAAATTCGTGCTGCTACGCTCGATTATTTCCATGGCGCACGACCTTGGATTGCGGGTTGTGACCGAGGGAATTGAGAGCGAAAAGGATGCGCTGCAACTGCGCCAGATGGGCTGCGAATTTGCGCAAAGCTTCCTGTTTGGCGAGCCTATGTCGCCCGAAATTGCAGGGCGATTGCTAATGGAACAGAACGCGCCGACAGCAAAAGGTTAGGCTTTTTCGCCTCGCCGTTTGAGATCAGTGTAGGGCGTTCCATCGCGCTTGGCATAAATTGCGGGTACGCCGTTGGCTGGCGCAATCATATCAACATCGGCGTAAAACGCGGCATCTCCTGCAATTCTTGAGCCGATTTCTAAAACAATCGCATCTTCTGTGCCGTTATTTTGCAGGCAATGGCCGTTTTCATCGCCGGCTTTGAACCCGGCACAATCTCCGGCCTGAAGTATTTCAGCGCCGGCGTTTGTTACCAAGGTGACTTCGCCGGAGAGCACATAAACGAACTCATCTTCATGAGTATGCCAGTGGCGCTGGCTGGACCAGCTTCCGGGAGGTAGGCGCAAATGGTTGACGCCGAACTGCGTGAGCCCTGCACTATCACCAAGTTTGGTGCGCTCGCGCGACTTGCACACTTCATCAAAGGGCGGCGGATAAAGCGTGCCCAGCACTGTTGTCAGTTTGGATTTATCAATCTTTCCAGACACTTAAGCGTGTCCCGCTTCGGTGATAAGCCGTGAGGGATCGACGCCGATCATGGCCAAGGCGCGCTCATAGGTGCGGTTGATATCGTCGTCAAACAGTACGGATTTTGTGGCTTCGCAGGTGAGCCAGCCGTTGTCGCCGATCTCGCGTTCTAGCTGGCCGGGGGCCCAGCCGGAGTAACCAAGCGTCATCAAAGCACGGCGCGGGCCTTGGCCGCCGGAGATGGCGCGCAGGATATCGACGGTGGCGGTGAGGCTGATATCATCGGATATTGGCAGGGTGGAGCTGACTTTATAGTCATTGGAATGCAGCACGAAGCCGCGACCGCGATCGACGGGGCCGCCATCGCGCACCAGAAAATCGCGCGTGGTATCGGGCAGCAAAATGGCATCTTCTTTGCCAACAAGGCCAATTTGCACCAAAAGATCGGGAAAAACCAAGGATTGGCGATGATTTATGATGAAACCCATCGCGCCTTCTTCGGAGTGGGCGCAAATATAGATGACCGAGCGCGAGAAGCGCGTGTCCGCCGTTCCCGGCATGGCGACCAGAAAGTGGTTATTCAAGAAACCCTTGCCGGTTCCCTTTTTGCGCAGCAGCGAAATGTCCATGAGGTTAATTTAGCAAGTTTGAGGGAAATGAAAAGCGGTTAGACCAATCATAATTTGTGACGGATTAACGCGGTCGCGGAGCGGTCGGGAAACGCCCAGAAACCGCACACGGATCGCACAGAGATCGCCCGAACATAGCCCAGAGATGATACGCGGATGATGCGGAAGCGATACGGCGCTCAAAATTACCTTCACGAAATCGGGATTTGCAAATGATGAAGAGTTTCGTGATTAGATAGGCCCATGAAACATCATTTGCTAAATTACGCTCTCGCCATTTTCGTCTCCGCCGTTTCGGGCACAGCCGCGCTCGCCGCCTCCTCGCCTTGGCAGGAGAGCGCGGGCGGGCCGGTGCGCATTGTGGTGGCGGAACCGGCGAGCGGCGAGACCAGCGTTCATGCGGTTTTACAAATTCAGCTGAATGATGGCTGGAAGACCTATTGGCGTGACCCCGGCGATGCGGGCGTGCCGCCACAGTTTGATTTGACCGGCAGTGAAAATTTGGAACTGGCCGCTTTGCAGTTTCCCGCGCCGCATCGCTTTGACGATGGGGTGACAAACTGGGCGGGCTACAAGGAGCCGGTTTCAATCGGCGTGGACCTGACGCGCAGCGATGCCTCCAAAGCGATGCGGCTGAAGGGCAGCGTGTTTTTGGGCGTGTGCGAGAAAATCTGCGTGCCTGTCAAAGTGGAGTTTGATGTGCCGCTGGGCGATGCCATGACCTCCAGCGAGGACCAGCAATTGGTCGCCAGCACCTATGCCGCGCTACCGCTGGCGGCCAGCGCCACGACGGGCATTGAAAGCGCCGTGGTTGACCGTAAGCGCCTTATCATCAGCGTAGCCACGCCCGCGCAAAACCCCGACCTTTACCTCGCCGCCCCGCGCGGATGGCAATTCGGCGCCCCGAAGCTGGTGAGCGCGGCGGGCGGCAAGGCGGAGTTTGAGGCAGCGATTTTATACGCGCCCAAGGGTGGCGTGCAGGCAGACGCGGCGGCGAATTATACGCTGGTTTCAGATGACGTGGCGGTTTCGGGGGTTGTGGGGCTGGCGGGGAAGTAGGTCAAAAAGTCTAATGCGCTATCACCGTGACCTGAAGACCAACACGCCCTACCCCGCCTTCTTCTTCGTCGCGTCCACATAGCTGGCTAGCACCGCGCTGATGCGGGTTTGGTAGCCTTTGCCTGTGGCCTTGAAATGGCCGACCACGCGGCGGGGCAAGCGTAATGAGATTAGCTCCGTGCCTTCCGGCTCGACAATTTCCGCGCTTTCCCAAAAGTCTGCCGTCGTCAGCTGCGCATCGGGATCAGCGGTGGCGCGGCGGTTAACTTCGTTATCGTCCATGGCTTTCACGGCTTTGCTCAAGGGCGGGGCCGCTGGCAGTTCATCAATGCTGCCATACCGCACCAGTTTAGCGGTTTTGGTAGCTGTCGCGCTCATTTTTATTCGCCTTTCTTGCCGATATTAGGCGATAGTCGCCCTCGCGTTCGGTAAACACGACATAGAGGACTTCGCCATCATAGACACCCAATGCGATGAAGCGTTCTTCACGATAATCGCGTCTGTCGTTTAATCTTTTAAGGATACGGCCCCTGAAAATCTGAGCCGCCTGTTCAAATGAGATGCCATGCTTGGCATCGTTGGATGCGTTTTTATTGGCGTCCCACTGAAATCCCCTACCGTATTTGTATCTACAAAAGTAGCTACTGACAATAGACACTGGAAATTATTTTTAGACGAGGTTGGGCTGACATTGCCCATCCTAAAACTTCGCCCGCCCCTCGACATTTCATACCCAATCCTTATGTATCTTTTATTCCTGCGCCGCTTGGCGCGGTGCTTAATTTTGGAGAGACTTGATGATTAAAATCGGTGACCGCCTGCCTGATGCTACGTTCAAAGTGCGCATTGATGATGGCTATGGCGACATGACTACGGCGCAGATTTTTGATGGTAAGAAGGTGGTGCTATTTGCTGTGCCGGGCGCGTTTACGCCGACTTGCTCTATGAACCATTTGCCGGGCTTTTTGGAAAATAGGGAAGTGATTTTGTCCAAGGGTGTGGACGCGATTGCTGTGGTTTCTGTCAACGATCACCATGTGATGCGGGCGTGGGCGGAGGCCTCTGGCGGGGCGGGCAAGATATTATTCTTGGCCGATGGCGCTTCGGATTTTACCAAGGCGATCGGCACGGATTTGGTGATGGGGCCGCTTGGCATTCGCTCCAAACGCTATTCGATGATTGTCGATAATGGCGTGGTGAAAGAGTTTAATTTGGAACCGGCAGGCGGCGCGGATATTTCCGGCGCGGCGGCGATTTTGGGGCAGTTGTAGGGCTAGTTTTGAGAGTTTGGCGCGAGGCGCCCCCCTCTGCCTGTCGGCATCTCCCCCGCAAGGGGGGAGATTGGACTGCGCCACGGCTTTCGCCAATCGTTTGATCTGGAGACTGGCAGCTGACGGTTGTGAGCGTGATCTCCCCACTTGCGGGGGAGATGTCCGACAGGACAGAGGGGGGCGCCTCGCGCTGAGCAAACGCCGATAAGACGCTACCTCTTGCCCTTAAACGGTTCCATCGCTTCCCGTGCCAGCTCGTCACAACGCTCATTTTCCGGATGCCCGGCGTGGCCCTTAACCCAGTGCCATTCCACTTTATGAATTTTGCGGGCTTCATCCAGACGCTGCCAGAGTTCGGCGTTTTTTACTGGTTTTTTGTCGGCGGTTTTCCAACCGTTTTTCTTCCAACCGATCATCCATTTGGCGATGCCATCGCGCACGTAAGATGAGTCTGTGTAAAGGTCTGCCGTGACCGGCTCCTTCAGCGCTTCCAATGCGCTTATCGCCGCCATGAGTTCCATGCGGTTGTTGGTGTGTCGGCTGTGCCGCCGGAGAGTTCTTTGGTGTTGCCATTCCAGCGCAAGAGTGCGCCCCAGCCGCCAGGGCCGGGATTGCCCGAGCAGGCACCATCGGTATAAATTTCAATGTGCTTCATGCGCGGACAAGGCCATAATCTGCTGCCGATTTTATGCTGCGGTGGAAGCGCATTTTGCGGACATATTCCAGCGGGTCTTTTTTGACTACCAGCGCACCGGCGGGCGTATTGATCCAATCAAACAGGCGCGTCAGCATAAAGCGCAAGGCGGAGCCCCGGGCCATTAGCGGCAGGGCGTCGGCCTCGGCATGGCTTAGCGGGCGCACGGACTGATAGCCGGCCAGCAATGCGCTGCCCTTGGTGAGATTAAACGCGTTGTCCTTTTCAAAGCACCAGGCATTGAGGCAGACCGAAAGATCATAAACGAACAGATCATCGCAGGCGAAATAGAAATCAATCAGGCCGGAGAGCTTATCGCCGAGGAAAAACACATTATCAGGGAACATATCAGCGTGGCAGACGCCGACGGGCAGGTTTGACGGCCAGTGCGCTTCGAGGTCGCGCAGGTCGCTTTCCACCTCGGCGGCGAGGCCCTTTTCCACTTCATCGGCGCGGGGCGCGGCGGCATTCCAAAGGGGACGCCAGCCGCTGACGGAGAGCGCGTTGGGGCGCTTGATGGCAAAGCCCTCGCCCGCCACATGCATGGCGGCGAGCGCAGCGCCGACTTCGCGGCAATGCGCTACCGTCGGGCGGCGCATCCACATGCCTTCCAAAAACGTGACGATGGCTGCAGGGCGATCCGCCAGTGTACCGATCATCTTGCCAGATTTTTGGTGCACCGGCAGCGGGCAGGAAATGCCACGCGCGGCGAGATGATCCATCAGGCCGAGGAAAAACGGCAGATCATTGGGGTTCACGCGCTTTTCGTAAAGCGTGAGAATGAACGCGCCTTCGCTCGTGTGGAGCAGGAAATTGGAATTTTCCACGCCTTCCGCGATGCCCTTATAGGACAAGAGGCTGCCGATATCATAGGCATCCAAAAAGGTAGCGATTTCGATTTCTGTGATGTCAGTATAGACGGCCATGAGGTTTTGCTTTCTTTTCAGCCGTTGACGAAGGCCATATCGGCCTTGGTGAGGTCCACATCGCGCAGCACGCGAACGACGGGGAAATCTTCGGTTTCTTCGACGGTTATCGCCAGCTCTACCGTGACGGTGAACTTGGCGCGGAAGGCGTCTATGATTTCATCGACGATGATTTCCGGCGCGGAAGCGCCCGCTGACAGGCCCAAAACGCGCGGCGTGCCCATATCATGCCACGGGATTTCGGAGGCGCGCTGGACCAGCAGGGCCGCCTTCGCCCCTGCCCGCTCCGCGACTTCGACCAAGCGCTTGGAGTTGGACGAGTTTGGCGCGCCGACGACCAGAAACATATCCGTGCCCGGCGCGGCGAACTTTACGGCATCTTGGCGATTTGTCGTGGCGTAGCAGATCGACTCAGCGGACGGCGCGGAGAGCAGCGGGAAGCGCTCGTTCAGCACTGCGATAATATCGGCGGTATCATCAACGGACAGCGTTGTTTGCGTGACGAAGCCGAGATTGGTGGCATCGAGCGGCTGGTAGGCCTTGGCGCTTTCGACCGTCTCGATGAGGCTGACACTGCCTTCCGGCAATTGGCCCATGGTGCCGATGACTTCGGGGTGGCCTTCATGACCGATAAGCAGCACATGGCGGCCGCGCTTATGGTGCAGCATGGCTTGTTTATGCACTTTAGAAACCAGCGGGCATGTCGCATCCATATAAAACAGATTGCGCGCCACGGCGTCGGCTGGCACGGACTTTGGCACGCCGTGGGCGGAGAAAATAACCGGCGCGTCAATATGGTCCGCTGGAATTTCGCTCAGCTCCTCAATGAAGATGGCCCCGCGCGCTTGCAGCCCTTCGACCACGTACCGATTGTGGACGATTTCATGACGGACATAGACCGGCGCACCATACTTCTTCAGCGCCAGAACGACGATTTGGATAGCCCTATCGACCCCCGCACAAAAACCGCGCGGGCCGCAGAGGCGAATTGTCAAATCAGGTTTGGCGATGCTCATGAGATGGATTTGGCTTTTTGGGGGGTGGGAGTCAAGCTTTGCGCTGCCGCCATGCCAGCATACACCAGATAACCAGCAATGCTCCAGCGCAGCCGTACCAGGTTACGGCGTATTGCAGGTGATTGTTGGGCAGATCAATGATGGTCACGCCGCCAATGGGCAGGCCGCCGGAGTTGGGGGTTTTATCGGCATCGACGAAGACTTGTTGCACCGTCGCGTCCGCTGGCAAATCGGCGCTGGCGGTCATGGCGACGATGTCTTTCCAGTAGAATATGTTTTTGACCGGATCATTATCCGGCACGGACGAGGACGGTTTTTCGGGCAATGTGGCGCGGGCCAGGCCTGTGATGGTGGCGGGCCCTTGAATTTGGCCTGCGGGACGGGTCGCGGCGTCTTTGTTGTCATAAGGAACGAAGCCACGATTGATGAAGACGAAATTATTGGGCGTGGTTTCCAGCGGCGTATAGACATAGAAGCCGGACTGGCCATCATTGGTGGCGAAGAAATGCCGCTCAGACTGATGCCGGAACGTACCTGTCACTCTCACTGGCCAATAGTCTGTGCCGGGCTCTGTTTTGATATAGGTTTCAAGATCGTGCGGCGGTTGGTGGATGCGGCTTTCGATTGTGGCGATTAGATTTTCTTTCCATGCCAAACGTTCGACTTGCCAATTGCCAAGCCAGCAGAGCGCTGCAAATAGCGCCAGTGCCAGCACCGACATGATGGTGAAACTTGTACGTGACGATGCGGCGCTCATGGGCGGTCAATCTCGCCGGGCGCAGCCTTGTTACGATATTGAAGCGCGATCAGCAGGCCTTTGAGCCAACGCAGCAGCACGAGGCTGAGGATAATTGTCAGCGGAATCCACAGGAGGAAATGCAGCCAGAGTGGCGGGTTATAAGTCACTTCCGTGACCAGCGCGGAGCCGGTGACGATGAAGCCAATGATGAGGATGACGAAGACAGCAGGACCATCGCCAGCATCAGCGAAGCTATAATCCAGCCCGCAGTTGGAGCAAGCCTTGGCAGTGTTGAGATAGCCCTTGAACAATTTGCCTGTGCCGCAGCGCGGGCACTTTCCAGCAATGCCAACTTTGACCGGATCGACAGGCGGATAATGGGCTTGATCTTGGTTCACGTTTACACCTAGCTACGGTAAAATCTCGATTGGCGTTCCATCTGGAACCGCGTTCCAAATCTGTTGCATGGCTTGGTTGGTGACAGCAATGCAGCCATAGGTCCAGTCAAAACTCTGCAAAGCGTTGCCCGCGACATCATAGCCGTTTGGTTGGCCGTGGATCATAACATTGCCGCCCGGCTCCATGCCCGCATTCTGCGCCAGCGCAGTATCGTTTTGGTCGGGATAGGAAATATGCAGCGACAGGAAATATCCGCTTTTTGGATTTCGCCAGTCGATTGTGTAGCGGCCTTCCGGAGTGCGCTTGTCACCTTCTTGTTGCTTGTGGCCAAGCGGATTGCGGCCCAAGGCAATTTGATAGGTAGCGATGATTTCATTTTTGCGCAGCAGTTCCAGCTTCCGATCAGACTTATCCACGCGAATGAAATCCGCTACGCCGATTGGCTCTTGATTGAGCAGCAGGTTGGCGCTGCGTATAGATGGCCTTGGCACGAAGTGCGGCATGAAACCAAAAAAGTAGCTGGCCGCAATTGCTGCAAGGATAACAACCAATGTTGCGACGAGGCGCAGACGCATAAGCAAATCTCAGATTATTCTCAAACGGAGACATGGACAAGAAACATGGCAAATTAGGGGATGCTTAACCTTGCGCTACGGCAAAATTTCAATCGGCGTTTTCCATGCCACTAGATTCCACATGTCGTCGATATCTTCATTGGCCATACCGATGCACCCGTTGGTCCAATCAAAATAACGCATTAGTGGGCCTAAGAAGCCCCATCCGTTCCAATTTCCATGCACCATGATGGAGCCACCAGCGCTAACACCTGCTATTTTAGCTGCCGCCTTGTCGTAGTCCGAGGGATAAGACACATGCATGGCTTTATAGGCGACGCTATCTGCCTTTCTAAAATCAAGGACATAGCGACCCTCGGGCGTGCGGCCATCACCTTCTTGGCGTTTTGCGCCTATCGGCTGCGGGCCCAATGATATTTTATAACTGCGCAGTTTAATCTCATTTATCCAAAGCTCCAGTCGTCGCTCGGATTTTATGACCCGCACATGGGTGACGGGACGCTCAGGCGTTGGCCAAATTTCCTTTGCCTGGGAAAATGGCATTGCGATTGCCAACCACAACAGCAAAAAGGCAGCATTTCTGCCGCCTCTTTTTATCTTTGAAGTTAACTGCCTCACCAACTTACTCGTGATGAATAACGGCGCCCCATGAAGCCCACACATAGATGCAGGCGAAGAGGAACAGCCATACTACGTCCACAAAGTGCCAATACCAAGCGGCGGCCTCGAAGCCGAAATGCTGTTTGGCGGTAAAGTCTCCGCCCAAAGCGCGGAACAGGCAGACAGCAAGGAAGATTGTGCCGATCAACACATGGAAGCCGTGGAAGCCTGTGGCCATAAAGAATGTCGCACCATAGATGCTATCCTTGAAGGCGAATGGTGCGTGGGCATACTCATAAGCCTGAACGGCCGAGAACAGGATGCCGAGCAAAACTGTCAAAATCAGACCGTTTACCAGACCTTTGCGATCACCGTGAAGCAGTGCGTGATGCGCCCATGTTACCGTCGTGCCGGAGAGCAGCAGGATGATGGTGTTGTAAAGCGGCAGATGCAAAGGATCGAGAACTTCGATACCCTTTGGAGGCCAGACACCGCCTGTGAAGGCAAGGCGGCTGGCTTGTATGGCCTCGCCAGAAAATAGGCTGGCATCAAAAAACGCCCAGAACCAAGCCACGAAGAACATCACTTCGGAGGCGATAAACATGATCATGCCGTAGCGCAAATGCAGCGACACAACGGGTGTATGGGAGCCAGCGTGGGCTTCCTTGATGGTATCTGACCACCAGCCGAACATTGTGTAGAGAACCATGGAAAGGCCGATGAAGAAAATCCACGGCGTTGCCAAATGCAGACCGAACAGATCAAGCGAACCGCCCTTCAGATACTGCATGTAGGCGACGCCGCCAATTGCCATGGTGAGCGCACCCATCGAGCCGAGGAACGGCCATGGGCTTGGGTCAACAATATGGTAGTCGTGATTTTTTCCGTGTGAGTCAGCCATAGTAGCCCCCGGTCTGTTTTGATATGAACTGCATTAGAATTACCCGCCCTTATTTTCAATGGGTTTCGCGGGCGAAACGACCTTTTGCGACAAGTTAGCAACCGGTGTTTCATCCTTTGAAGCAAAGAATGTGTAGGAGAGTGTGATGGTCTTTATATTTTTCAAATCCGGCTCGGTGATGATGTCCGGATCGACGAAGAACACGACAGGCATTTCCAAAGATTGGCCCGGTTGAAGCGTTTGATCGCTAAAGCAGAAACACTCAAGCTTGTTGAAATACGCGCCTGCCAGTTCTGGTGTCACGTTGAATGTCGCCTTGCCACGCGTGGCTTTCGCAAACTCGTTTTTGACTTTGAATGCGACCTTCGTGGTCTCGCCAAGTTTTATGGTGACCTCTCGTTGATCGGGCTGGAAGGTCCACGGCAAGTCAGATGACACATTTGCATCAAAGCGGATCGTGATATTGCGATCTAGGATTTTGGCCGAGGCCTGATCGACGCGCTGTGTTGTGCCATTATAGCCAGTGACTTTGCAGAACAACTTATAGAGCGGCACAGACGCATAGGTCACGCCAATCATACCGCCAAAGAACGCCAGACAAGCGCCCGCAACGAGCAAATTGCTGCTGCGCTTGGGCGTTGTTGTCGTTGGCTTATTCATTACATTGCACCTGCGCCGTTGCCGAGCTTGGCAAAAGTGGCGATGTAAACAAGGATCACAAATAGCGCCAAGGCAACGCCCAGTGCTATCGAGCGTGATCGTTGGGCTTTTTTCTGCTTGTCAGTTTGGGTTACTAAATCAATCATTACATTGCCGCCAAAATCATTGTGGTCAAAGCCTGACCAAGGAGTATCGCGAACAGCGCGAAAAGATAGATGAGTGAGAAGCCGAACAGGCGTTTGGCTGGCTTCATGTCGCGGTCGCTCTCGGGCATTTGCCAGACCTTGAACGCATACCAAATAAACACTGCGCCAAGAATTGCGGAAGCAATGCCATAGACAACACCGGCAAAGCCAAGGAACCAAGGCAACACGCCCACAGGCGCGACGACGAGCGCGTAAGCTAGAATATGGTTTTTGGTGGATGCTTCGCCTGCAACGTTTGGCAGCATGGGGATGCCTGCATCGCCATAATCTTTGGACTTGAAAAGTGCGAGCGCCCAGAAGTGCGGCGGGGTCCATAGAAATATAATGAGGAACAGCACACAGCTTTCGATGCTGATTGTGCCGGTAACGACGGCCCAGCCAATCATCGGCGGAAAGGCACCAGCCGCGCCACCTATAACGATGTTCTGCGGCGTGGAGCGTTTCAGCCACATGGTGTAAACGACGGCATAGAAAAATATCGTGAAGGCCAGCAGCGCGGCGGACAGAAGGTTGGCAAACAGGCCAAGCGACATAACCGACAGCAGCGATAGTATAAGCCCGAAGCCCAACGCTTCGCCGCCCAAAACTTTGCCCGATGGAATGGGGCGTGATTTGGTGCGAGTCATGATGGCGTCGATGTCGGCGTCGTACCATTGGTTCAGCGAGCCGGATGCGCCAGCACCAACAGCGATAGCCAAAATCGAGATAAAACCGAGGACGGGGCTGATGTGGCCGGGCGCGAGCATCATGCCGACAAAGGCAGTGAACACCACCAGCGACATAACGCGCGGCTTTAACAGCGCAAAGAAATCACCAGCGTCAGCTTCGGAAAGCCGGACTTGAGGTGCTTCATTTGTTTGGGCTAGTGCCATGCGCTGTTAGCTTTCTTATGGATTAAGATATTAAAAGGGCCGCTGGTCTGCGGCCCCTTTACAAATGTGGCAATCACTTGATCTGAGGCAATTGTTCCCACTGATGGTATGGCGGCGGGGATGGAAGCTGCCATTCAAGAGTTGTTGCGCCCTCGCCCCAAGGATTGGCACCGGCAACGCGCTTCTTGGAGAAGGCTTCCCAAACACCAAATAGGAACACGAACACCGCAGCGGCTGACAAATATGAACCGTAGGACGAAACTTGGTTCCAGCCAGCGAATGCATCTGGATAGTCGATGTAGCGACGCGGCATACCTTGAAGGCCGAGGAAATGCTGCGGGAAGAACACGATGTTCACGCCAATGAATGTCATCCAGAAATGCACGGATGCGATGGTTTCATTGTACATGTAGCCGGTCATCTTAGGGAACCAGTAATACCAGCCAGCGAAGATGGCGAACACAGCGCCCATGGAAAGCACATAATGGAAATGCGCTACCACGAAGTAGGTATCATGAACCACGCGGTCAAAACCGGCGTTGGCGAGCTGAACACCTGTCACGCCGCCAAGCGTGAACAAGAAGATGAACGCGATTGCCCACTTCATTGGTGCTTTGAATGAGATGGAACCGCCCCACATGGTGGCAATCCACGAGAAGATTTTCACACCCGTTGGGACCGCGATAACCATGGTGGCAAACACGAAGTAGCGCTGTGTGTTGAGCGAGAGGCCCACGGTGTACATGTGATGCGCCCAGACCACGAAGCCGACGACGCCGATGGCGACCATGGCATAGGCCATGCCGAGATAGCCGAAAATTGGCTTCTTGGAGAATGTCGAAACAATGTGGCTGACGATGCCGAAGCCTGGCAAAATCAAGATGTACACTTCAGGGTGACCGAAGAACCAGAATAAATGCTGGAACAGGATCGGGTCGCCGCCGCCTTCTGGTGCGAAGAATGCAGTGCCGAAGTTACGGTCTGTCAAAAGCATGGTGATTGCGCCGGCCAGCACTGGCAGCGAGAGCAAGAGCAAGAAGGCGGTGATGAGCACGGACCATGCAAACAACGGCATTTTGTGCATTGTCATGCCCGGAGCGCGCATGTTGAAAATTGTTGTGATGAAGTTAATCGCACCAAGGATGGATGATGCACCGGCAAGATGGAGCGCCAAAATGGCCAAATCCATCGCAGGACCGGGCTGGCCTGAGGTGGAGAGCGGTGGGTAAATCGTCCAGCCACCGCCTGCACCCATGCCACCGGCAGGACCGGGCACGAACATTGACAACGCGAGCAACAAGAATGCTGGCGGCAAGAGCCAGAAAGAGATGTTGTTCATGCGCGGGAACGCCATATCCGGCGCGCCAATCATGATCGGGACCATCCAGTTGGCAAAGCCGCCGATGAGGGCTGGCATCACCATGAAGAAGATCATGACGAGACCGTGCGCCGTAGTGAACACATTATACATATGCTTGCCGGCATCGAGCGCTGCATCGCCGCTAACGCCATAGACCATCGAAGCAAAGCCCGGGAATATCTGAATGCCGGGGTGAGCCAATTCAATACGCATCATAACGGACAGGAAGCCACCAAAAATCCCCGCAAAAATCGCAAAGATCAAATAGAGTGTGCCAATGTCTTTATGGTTAGTCGAAAACAACCATTTTTGCGCAAAAGTTGGCGTGTGCGCATGATTATCATGAGCGTGATCATCGTGTGAATGACCGTCGTGGGCGTCGTGTGCGTTATATCCGCTAGCCATTTGCCTCAATCCTCTTTTTCTAAACTTCTTGAACCGCGCGCAATTTATTTGGCAGCGACGTTGATATTTTTGTCTGCATCAATTGACGCAATGAGAGCCTTATAAGCGCCAGGCAAATCCGCCTTGGCCTGCGTTGCCCATGCATCATATTTAGCTTGGTCAACAACGCGAATGGCGATTGGCATTGCAGAGTGATCCTTGCCGCAGATTTCAGAGCACTGACCGTAATAGATGCCCACTTTATCCGCCATGAACCAAGTTTCATTCAAGCGGCCGGGCATCGCATCAATCTTGATACCGAAAGGCTGCATGGCGAATGCGTGGATAACGTCACTGCCAGTCACGATGAGACGGACAACGGCATTCACCGGAACGACCATTTCATTATCAACTGCCAAAAGGTTCGGGTAGGCTACCAAGTCAGTTTTGCCAGTTGCAGCGCGATCAGCATCAGCAATCATGCGCGATTCCATGGTGATGGTATCTTTACTTTGATATTCATAACCCCAGTACCACTGATAGCCGGTAGCCTTGATGGTCAAGGTGGCTTCCTTTGGTGGCGTAAATTGATAGGTGAGCAGCTGAAATGACGGAACAGCAATCAGAAGCAAGATTAGAACAGGACCGAGGGTCCAGATAATTTCAATGAGTGTGTTGTGGCTGGTCTTTGAAGGGACCGGATTGTTTTTTTCAGAAAACCGCCAGCCGACGTAAATCAAAAGGGCCAGAACAAACAATGTGATCGGAACCACAAACCAAAGAGTGTAGTCAAAAAACCAGCGGATTTGAGTCATCATGTCTGATGAACTGCCTTGCAAATCCAATCCCCAATTTTCGGCTTGGTTTGCGCTTGCCAAACCGGTCATCAAAAGCATGGCTGCTGCGGCCAAAATAGTCTTTTTCACGTCATGTCCCCCGAAGAATGGCTTAGATGTCATTCCATACGATTCGTGGCCCGATAAAGCGAGCCTTGTTCAGTCTCTCTCAAACCACAATCTGCGTCAGGCCGCAAGAAATGCTAGAGCATATTAGATGCGGCAATTTCTCCCTTGAACATTATTTTTACAGTTCGGAAGGCCCGCAGACTTGAAACACACGGGAATATGACAAATCAGTTTTGATTTAAGCCTCACTGCCGCCGCAGTCTTTGCTACAAGCTGACTTATCACAAATGTCGCTGTGCCCTTTCTTTTTTACCCATGGTGCGTCATTTTGAGCAGATTGATTCGAGGCGGGATTACAATGAAAACACTTTGGCAGCCTTTTTGCCGGTCAGTTTTGACATCATCCATCGCGGTACTGTTCATATCTTTGGGCTTTGCAGGCGGCGCTCAGGCTCAAGCCCAGCAAAATGGCACGTTGAAATCCACCCACGGCGCATGGTCAATATTGTGCGACACACCTGCGGGCGCCAAGGTTGAACAGTGCGCAATGGTGCAAAACGTTGTCGCTGAGGACCGGCCGGAAGTTGGCCTTTCGGTTGTCGTTTTGAAAACCGCCGATAACAAAGCAAAAATTTTGCGTGTGCTGGCGCCACTCGGCGTGCTGCTGCCCAATGGTTTGGGCCTGAATATTGATGGCAAAGACATGGGGCGCGCTTACTTCGTGCGCTGCTTTCAGGATGGCTGCTATGCCGAGGTTATTCTCGAAGATGTGCTGATTAAGGCCTTGCAAACGGGCACCTCGGCGACATTTATCGTGTTCCAGACCCCTGAAGAAGGCATTGGTATCCCCGTAGAGCTTAAGGGCTTTGCCGATGGCTTTAAGGCGCTGCCATAGTATTTTGTGCAGGTTATTATTCTAATCGTCTGCTTACTCTCCAGTTAGATTTATATGAACCGCATCATCCCGCTGATTTTGGCATTCGCTCTTTTTATGGAGCAGATTGACTCGACGGTTATTTCCACTGCCCTTCCAGCGATTGCCAGTGATATTGGTACCAGCCCGATTGCACTGAAACTGGCGCTGACTGCCTATCTGGTTTCGCTGGCAATTTTTATTCCGCTTAGTGGCTGGATGGCGGACCGCTTTGGTGCCAAGCGCATATTCATTGTGGCTATTTCGGTTTTCATGGTCGGCTCGCTTGCCTGCGCGGCAGCAAATTCACTGCTTTGGTTTGTGTTTGCCCGCTTTTTGCAGGGCATGG
>JAYTVD010000115.1:0-19252 GCA_043744175.1 Phyllobacteriaceae bacterium | reverse complement strand
TGACAATTGCGATGGGCGCACGGATGCTGTTTCGGGATCGGCCGTGGCAGCCGTTTTTAATCTGCGCTTACGCGACTTATCTCGCCCATGTCGTCATCGGCAATATCATCAGTACCGACCACTGGCGGCATTTTTACATGTTGGTCGGCATTATCTGGGGCTGTCAGGGGCTGGAATATCGCCATGGGCTAAAGTCCCTGCCCTTTCCGCAAGGACGCGCCAAACAGATTTAATTTCATCAATCAAAACTTAAGCAAGAATTTCGATAGTTTTTACAACAACCAATACGTGAACTATTTTTTCCCTATAGCCTGCTAGTTTTAGACTGAACCTGATTGGAATGTCTAATGCAGCGCCTAATTCGTCCACTCTTCCGTCCGTTTTCTCGACTAGTGCGCGGGGGTGATGCCTATATTTCTGCTGCGCAAAGGCGCTTCATCCCTCCGATGTTCGTTGGGCTATTCGCTGCGCTGGTTTACTTAAGTGCTACAGCGTGGGTGCGCTATCAGACGCTAGCGACATACCTCGATTTCAATGACGAACCAGCACTTGTGCAAATGGCGGCCGAACTTGAAGTTTCGAAATTTGCCATTGCGGCGGTGGCGTTACTCGTTATCCTCATTGCCTACACATTGGTGACGGAACGCCGCGCGGCGGCCTTGTTGGCTTACTCGAAGGCCTCGCAGCAGGCGCTGCAAGTGCAAGCCGACAGGATGGCGATATTGGCTAAAAAAGCCCGGAAAGCCAGCGAGGCAAAGTCTGATTTTCTGGCCATGATGAGCCATGATCTGCGCACGCCGATGAATGCGATTATCGGCTATAGCGATATTCTCTCCGAGACCGAACTCAATGTAGAGCAGCGCACATGCGCATCGGCCATCGCACTGGCCTGTGATAACATGTTGGGGCTTATCAACGATATTCTCGATTTGACGAAGCTGGAAACCGGCAAGATGGAATTGCGCAAAGTGGACTTTGCGCCTGTTGATCTCCTAGAGACAGTGACGAAAGTTATTCGCGTTATCGCCGAAAAGAACCACAACAAGATCTCTATCTTTGCAGACACAAATTTTGCCCACGGGCTGCACGGTGATTTTGATCGGCTGAACCAAGTGCTTTTGAATCTGGCGGGCAATGCTGCGAAGTTTACGCGCGGCGGCGAGATCGCTCTAAAGATCACGCAAGGTGCCACGGAGAAATCTGTGCGTTTTACCATAAGCGATGATGGCAACGGCATTTCCGACGAGATGAAGACGCGGTTGTTTCAGCCCTTTGAGCAGGACGATGATGGCCGCGCTGAAGGCAAAAATTCATCCGGCTTAGGGCTTGCCATTTCGGACAGGCTGGTGCGGCTTATGGGCGGGCAGATAGAATGCGTGTCTGAAATTGGCGTTGGCACATCATTTTTCTTCGAACTACCATTAGAATTGCCACATCACCCGCTGGCAGAAATCCCGGCTATAGCGGTCAACCGCGAGACTGAAATATTGCGTGGGCGCACTGTGCTGATCGCTGATGACACGCCTGCCAATCTCCTCGTGGCAAAAGCAATATTGGAAAAGGTCGGCATGTTGGTAACGGCCGTTGACAGTGGCAGCGCAGCGATCGAGGCGGCGAGGTGTCAGGACTTTGATATCATGTTTATTGATATTCAAATGCCCGATGTCGGCGGCATGGAGGTGGTTTCGGCGATCCGTGCCCTCACCTGCAAACGTGCCTTTACGCCGATTATTGCGCTGACCGCACAAAGTTTTGCGCGAGACCGCGAGCGGGCGTTGGCTCACGGCTTTGATGCGTTTTTATCAAAGCCAATACGCGCCCATGATTTGCAGAACTTGGCGATTGGCTTTCTGCAGCCGGAGATAACGCGGAACGCAACACAAGCAACCGATGCCATAGACGATGAGGCATTCAACGATCTGGCGCTGGCCGTTGGGCCTGAGCAATTGCCGCAATTAATAGCGCGCTTTGAGCGGGACGTGAATGAGCAGCTTGAGCTACTCATGGCCTGTCACGCAGAACCGGACTGCGAACAAATAACCGGCTTGGCACATAAGCTATCGGGGTTGTTATCGCAATTTGGCGTGGCGAGCGCTGCGGAACTTGCCAAGGCGCTGGAGCAAACGCCCGCAGTCGCAAGGTTGCCGCGCGATCTCGAAAGCGTGGCAGATGCCAGCCGTGACGGCTTGCGCCTGTTGCGGCACATCATGTACCGGCACTGTGATATGCCAAGCGACAAGGCTGCTTGATTTCTATCGTTCGTTTACTATTTGTTAATATGCAACTTTTAGTAATTGTAAATGATTGAAAAACAACCAAACGCTGTGCGTAAAGTTTTGATTGTCGAGGACATGCTCTCGCTTGCGGAAACCTATGCGGCCTTTTTGAAAGGCGTAGGCCTTGCCAGTGTTATCGTGGAAACTGGTGAGGACGCATTGCAAGCGATGGCCAGCGAGGCGTTTGATGCTGTAGTTTTGGATGTAAATTTGCCAGACATGACCGGGCTTGATGTGATGAAGGCCATGCGTGCCAAAGGCATCACCTCTGAGGTAATTGTCATCACTGCTGACGGCTCTATCAATCTGGCGGTAGATGTGATGCGCAAAGGCGCGACTGACTTTCTGGTCAAGCCATTCAATGCCGAACGGCTCCGTGTCACAGTGAAGAACGCCATCGAAAGGCGGCAGTTGGCGGCGGCAATATCGATCTACAGGGACGAGCGTTGCGAAGGGGGTTTTGCCAACTTCATCGGAAACTCACAACCGATGCAGGCGGTTTATCGCATCTTGCGTAGCGCAGCACCCAGCAATGCCACCGTATTTGTTACCGGTGAAAGCGGCACGGGAAAAGAGCTCTGCGCGGAGGCCTTGCACAAATTATCCAAGCGCGCAAATGGTCCATTTATCACACTCAACTGCGCTGCAATTCCGAAGGATTTGCTTGAGAGCGAAATCTTCGGCCACGCAAAGGGCGCTTACACCGGCGCAACATCAGAGCGCAATGGCGCTGCATTGCAGGCAGATGGCGGCACGCTTTTCTTGGATGAAATCTGCGAAATGGACCTGTCGCTGCAGTCTAAACTATTGCGTTTTTTGCAGACCAAACAGGTCCAGCGTCTGGGCGAAGATCGCTTGCGCTCAAGCGACGTGCGTATTGTTTGCGCCACAAATCGCAACCCGCAAACCGAGGTTCACGCCGGTCGCTTCCGCGAGGATCTATTCTATCGCTTGCATGTTATACCCGTGGAGATGCCGGCGCTTCGGCTGCGCGGCGAGGATATTATCCATATTGCTGCCAGTTTTCTGAGGGCATTTGCGAAGGAGGATCACAAATCTTTTCGCGATTTTTCGCCTGAGACAGAGGCGTCATTAATGAGTTACGCTTGGCCCGGTAACGTCAGGCAATTGCAGAATGTAATCCGCAATATGGTCGTCTTGAACGATGGCGCAATGGTGACGGAAAACATGCTACCGACAGAGCTTCTCATTGACCAGCGAAGTGATCCCACGAACCAAACACCAAGCCTTGAAACCTCGCCATTACGATTTTTGTTGGATAAGGCGCATGCAACAATCACCAAGAAATCCGCCATTAAGCCGCTGGAGGATGTTATCCGTGAGACGGTTGAGGCGGCGGTGGATAGCTGTGACGGGTCTATTCCCCGTGCCGCCGCCGCGCTTGATGTCAGCCCGTCCACGCTCTATCGCCGCATTGAAGCGTGGCGCACCGAAAGCGCCGCTTAGCCCTAGGCGCGATAACGTGCGAGCACCGGAATACCTGCCGCCTTTTCAAAATCCACTAGCCTGCGCAAGCGCGGATCAAAAATCTCGGCGAGTACCGTAAGGCCGACGCCCATAAAAATGCCGCCGATCATCCCTGCTAACACGAACAACACCCTGCCCGGAGTTGTGGGAGCGGATGGATCGACTGGTGCGTCAATGATCTTCACACGCTCCGGCGCTTCAAACTTGCCCAGCGCACCGGTGATCTCCGCATTGTCAAAACGCTTGGCGATCGCATCATAGCTGTCTTGCGCAAACTTGATGTTTTCCTCAAACTGCTTCTGGCTTTGCGCTACGGGACCGCTTTCAGCAATTGCCGTTTCCAGTGTCGCCACCTCGCGCTCGACCTCGCGGGTCTCAGTTTCAAGGCGAGCGTGTTTGGCGCTGGTTTCCTGAAGTTTGCCCATTTGCGAAACCAGCAACTCAGGCGCGGCATCTTTGCTTTTCATCATAGCGCCGGCGGCCATATTCCATAGCGCATCAATATCCTGCGTGCCGATGGATTCCGACTGTTTAACTAACCGGTCGCGCTCCTCCTGCAAGCGCCGAAGCGTTCTCAGTTCACCTTGCACAGCTGAATGATCTTCGGTGTAGCGCGCGCGCAAGTCGCCGAGGATCCGTGTATCTTTCATAATGTCTTCCTCGATTTGACCGATCAGCGGATTGGTCTCTACAAGGCGGCGTTTGATGTCGCCGAGCTCGGCTTTGGCAGCGGCCAGTTCCATACGATTATCGGAGAGTTTGGTTTTCAAATCAGACAGGCGTGTAACATTGGAGGATTCCAGCGTCGGCAGCAGTTCGGCATTTGCCAAGCGGAAATCTGCCAGTTCCTTTTGGCTTTGCTTAAGGCGGGTTTCGCGTTCGGCCAATTCGCCTTTGAGAAAGGTTTGACTGTCCGTGATCGCACTGCGCTCAGGGGCTAGCATACGCTCCAAAAAGCGGTTGGAGAGTGCCGTTAAAGTGATTGCCAGTCCCTCGCCGTGCGGGCCCTTGATTTTGATGGACACGAGATCGTTGCCCATCAAATCAACCGCGATTGCCGCTGATAAGGTAGCGACGCGCTTTTCACGGTCCGCTTGGCTGGTGGTGTCATCCATCTGGTGAACATCACGAAGCACTTGCTCCAGAATATGTGAGGAATGTACCAGCGCATTGAGCGCCGGCATACGCTCTTTCAAGTTAGGACCGATGGCCAGATCTGTCAGAAACGGATTCATCTTGGCAGTTTCCTGCACCAAGATGGTTGTCTTGGCCTCATAGCTTTTCGGTGCAAAACCAGCAGCTATGAAGGCCATGGGCGGCATGGCCAAGATTGGAACCACGACCAAATAGCGCCGCCGCCAACCTGCCTCAAGGCCCAGGAAAAGTAGCTCGACAACGTTCATGATTGCCGCCTTGTGGAGGCATAGCGTACTTGCGCCACCCCCGCGGCCAAGGCGGGATCATAGGTGATTTCCGGCGAGCCGCCGCTGGCTTGAGTGACAATTTTTCCCAGAGCGAGCGCCGACTGCATGACCTGAAATCCTTGAGCGTTAGTGATTTTTCCGATCGTAATTTGCTGGGGAATGCGTTTGCCGAAGCGCAACAGTCTGATTTTCAAATCATCGTCTTTGGTAAGGCTGTCGCGGGTTTTGTTGAAATTTACGGGTATGATTTCCACCTCGGTGAGAGGCATGACCAGCGGTGGCTCGACGTTTGCGACAATAGGCTCGGAACTATCCGCCGCCGACTTTTCGACGCCCTGCTCGTCCATTAACTTGCGCCATTCATCAGCGGCGGCGGCAGCTTTTATTTCATCGAAAGATGGAGATTGGTCACCGGTTCGCGTTTGTTCGCTCAGCACAATCGCCTGTTGGAAGAGTGCGGATGGGCTGTTAGCTTGGTCCTGAGAGGCTGCAATTTTTTCCTCAGCATAGGCGCTTTGCGCTGGTTCACCGACTTGTTGTAACCGCTCAGGAAGCGTAGCTGTTTTTGTGTCATCAACCTTGTCGGCAATTTGTGTTTCGGCGACGGCATTCGGATGTAATTTTCGTGCCTTGGTCATCATTTCATCGACCGAAAGCGGGCCTTGCTTAACGGCCTTATCGCGGGCGACATCAAGTTTGACACTTTCTGGCAAGAGGCTCATCGCGTTTTGCGACGCGCAGCCAGACGTCAACATTGCAATTAGCAATGTTGCAAGAAGCGAAGTGGAAAGATGAGGCATTTTTTGGCGTCCTGCATTTTCTTTATGGAGAACCAATCAAATGTCGTGCCAATTCGACGACATCGCGACGAAAACTGTTTGTGATTTCCGGTGTCTTGGACAGCACTGCCCAAGGTTCGGTTGCGATGGATTTCCAGCGGGCGGTTAGCGCCGTTGCTTCTGGCGAAGTTTGCTTATCCAGCCAAAGTAACCAGCGCTGATCAACTAAACCTTCCGCCATATCAAGCATAGCCTCGTTGATATCCGGCTGCACTGGACAGTTGTTTAGAGAGGGCATAAACATTTGGAAATCATCCTCGCGTCCGTCAGTGGGATCAAATGGATCTGCGGTTGGCATTCGTGCGTGCCATTGCAAATAACGCACGGCGCGGCTGGAGTGCAGAAAGAGACCCGCCGCCAAACGAGGAAGCTCCATGTTATAAAGCCAGACTTCTTTATCGCCCAAGAGTGCGGTCAGCTGCGGTGCGTCTACTCCAAAGCCGGGGTTGACGAGGATGGTATCGAGGTCAGCAGCGTATTGTTCGTCGCCTTTGGCATTGAAATGTCCGGCAAAGCGCAGCGTGGGACGTAACTTTTTGAGCGTATGCGCCGCGATCAGCAATGAATTGCTCGCGTTATCAGCATTTGAGGGTTCGTCCGAAAGGCTCCAAACCAAGGCATGGCTCGCGGCGCGTTCCGCCAAGGCATTGGCTGCCATCAGACTGGCTGTGAAGGCTGCACCATCCATGGTCGCTAGTAGGCGCTTTGCTGGTGCATAAGCCAGCGCGGGCAAGGCAATTCCTGTTGCCTTCGCACGTTGAATATCGGCGAGGAACGCAGGTAGTTTATCAGAAGTCGGCGTTGTGATGGCTGGCGCATTGCCTATGATGCCGAGACCTGAGAGAAACTGTTGATCGCAAATCAATTGGCGATCACGGGCAATGGCAGGACTTTGCGCCCACATAATATGAGGTGCTTCATCGAGATAAAACCCTGATGGCTTTTCGGCCGGCGGCAAAGTTGTCGCCAGTACCTTGATTGGAAGTTCGAATGTTTGCGAGTTTGTAGATGAAAGCAATGTGACCGGGACCACATATGTTCCCGGCTTGGCTGACGGCAAAGCAGAAATCCATATTACATATTTGGTCGGCCCTGCCCCAATTGTAGCACCGCCTCTAGGGACCGCGAGCAAATGCGTATCTGTTACAATGAGCGATGTTGACGCGCCACTGCTTCGGACTAATTGCGGGATTGATTGCCAAAGCATCGCGCGAACATTGGGATCTGCTTGGCCGCCAAGCGTGACTATTGTGCCAGCAGGCCAGTTATTATTATCAACCAGGAAAGATGTACGCGCACCAGTATCTGGCGCGATAGTTACTGCAGCTAGTTGCGTATTTTGAATAGAGGACAGACTTAGTAACTTGTTGGTTTGCTGCGGCGCGGCGATGCGCCATAACTCGTTAAAGTCCCGTTCACGGCGCTTTTCTGTTTCACGAGCGAAGTTGGTATTATCCGGTTCAACAACGATACCAGAGAGAAAACCTGCCTGCGGCGTATCACCAGAAAGCGATAGATTAAGACCGCCTTCAATAACGTTTATAATGGCTTCAACATGCCCGCCACGATGCCTGCCGATGGCTTGCCAAGGCGTATCGCCGGTATGGTAACGGCGAAGCTTGCCCGCCAAATATCGTGCTGCTACCCACTGATCATAGTTTAAGTTGATGTCCTGGATGATCGTGCCATTGGCGATGATCTTGCGGATGAACGGGTGCGGTAGTGTCTCCCATTCACCGGGGTCTTCGGTCCATAATGTGACGCGCCAGCGACCGTTTGGAATATTAAGATGTACTTGCTCAATACCGCTCACGCCATCGCCGATAAGAGCATCGGGACCGGGACGGCGGATATCATGAAGTGCCGAGCCAATTAGTGCCGAATCGCCCGACGAAAGCCGAGAAAAGCCTGACATGAGGGGGGCGTTATCGGGTCCAAGGTCATAAGCAAAGATGCCATCAGCGCGGCCCGAGATTTGAGATATTTCGAATTTCTCAAGGGTGATCAAACCCTCGCCCGCACCGATGAACAGCATGGAGCGCTTAATCGCGCAGCTATTCAGGCTCCCTCCACCGGATGTTCTCAGCCCGTCCAGCGGCACATGCCAGTGGAATGGACCGGCAGGCAAAGCTCGCTCCAGATTGACGCGGGTGGCGTAAGTGTTTGATTTTATGTCATCAATTCGTAGGACCAGAGTGGCCAAGCCGGGGGTGGCTAGGCTGCCTTCGACGATTAGCTCTGAGCCAGGTTTGGCGCAAAGAGGTTGATCGTAAATTATATCAGCGGGAGCGGCATGGGCGGCGGTGCAGCAGGCGATGAAGATAAGCAAATGTAGCAATTTCATAGTGCGGACAACCAACCACGCAGTGTTTCGGCTCTGCTCTCCCAGCTTTCGTTGCGCACGAGGTTCTGCCTGAAAGCTGCTGACTTTGAATCGTTTTTTGTTCTGAGAATTGCTTCAGCTAGCCCCTCACCTTCCTCGATAAAGTGAACAGCATCGCCATAGGCGGCTGCGGCGGGGAAGCGATAGGAGGCCAAAACGGGCGTGCCGCAGGCCAGATATTCGCGCAATTTTAGCGGATTGCTGGCGTCAATTTGGCGATTTTTTTTGAATGGTAACAGCGAAACATCCCAATGCTGACAGTACGCGGGGAGTACGCCATGCGTGCGCGGACCGCACAGAGTGACGTTGGAAATGTCCCGAAGTGCATGGATATCGCACTCCCCTTTTCCTATCAGCACGAAATCCCAAGACGGCAGCCGCCGCGCGGCCTCGGCAATGCTTTCAAGGTCTATCCACTCTTTGAGGCTGCCATAAAAGCCAGCCACCGGACGGCCTGAGGGAAGATCGCTGGCGGGGGCCACGGGCGTGGCAAAAAGGTCATAGTCAACGCCATGCGGCAGCACTCGCGTTTTATGCGCTGGAAACCGTTCGGCTATGAGAGGGCTGGCAGCGACAATGAGGTCGGCCTTGCAAGCCAATTCGCGTTCCATCGCCAGCACAGGCGCATGGTCCACCCCTTCCAAAGCACCAAAATCATCGCCCGCATAATAGACGACGGCTCGCTCGCCGAGCGCACCGACGGCGCATAAGGCGGTGGGCAGTGAGGTCCACAATATGGGGCGTGAGATATCGCAGTTTGCGGCGAGTTTTCCTATTTGCTTGGCGAGCGACATTCGGTTGAAGGCCCCAGCAAGGGCTGCTCCCGGAAAGGGCAAAGTCTTGGGATTTGCCATTGAGGTGAAAGGATGGGAAGGGGTTGAACTAGACTGGTGTTGAGAAGGCTTCTTCAGGATTGAACCCGCTTTGGATTTAAGCCTTCGCCAATCCGCCATGGTGAACCGAGGTCTGCGCAGGCCAAGCGAGTTAACCCATATGATTTTTGTGCTGCCTGCCAATCGCTGCATCAAGTGCTGGGTGGAAGAAGGGTGCCTGCCCCAGTCCTCGCCAAAGACGATAATATCATGGTTCATAGCGAGAACCATCCAAACGGCGGATAATCTTAGCGGGCATGCCACCGGCAAGAACACCTTTGGGAATATTTTTTGTGACAACGCTGCCTGCTGCGATGACCGAGTCTTTGCCAATGGTAACGCCCGCCATGACGGTTACACCCGTTGCCAGCCAGACATTATCTTCCAGCACGATGTCGCCGCATTGGTCATCAGTGTCAGGAAGGCCTGCTGCGCGGGCGACGGGTTCTAGCGGGTGACCTGGATAGCCAGCGAGAAATGCTTTGCCTGCGATATGAACATCATTGCCGATGAGTATTTTTGTACTAACCGCAATGGTCGTCTGCCAGCCGATGCCGGTATTATTGCCAATTTTCAACAACGGTCGCACCTTGGAAGCCGTGCGGCCGCTGAATGTAGTGATACCGGAGAGCCTGATATTGTTGCCAAGCTCTATTTCGAGCGGCCCGAGAATGACTGGTAAGCCGCTGTAAAGATAAAGATTTTTCGCACTGCCGCTCACGCGGGACTTGAACAACGGTGTCGTCCACAGCACCCGAAATAGATCTGCACTAAGATTGCGCACCGCGATATGTAGTTCATAGAGCGGGCGGTGCAGCGGTGGAAACGATGGCAGCGTGAACGTGCGCAGTTGCTTGGCTACAATGAACAATCGCCGAGCCAATGGCGCGTCACTGTGCTTTAGCCACTGTTTGGTGGAGGCTGCGAAACTCATTCTACGGTCACCGATTTTGCTAGATTGCGCGGCCTGTCCACGTTGAGGCCACGCGAACAGGCAACATGATATGACAGGAGCTGCATGGGGACGGCGGCGATAATGGGCAGGACAAACTCCGGTGCTGTCGGGATGGTCAGCATCCGCTCGGCAACATCAGACATGGACATCAGTGCATCGCGATCACCCACCGCCAGAATGCGCCCGCCGCGAGCTGAAATTTCGCGGATGTTGGATGTTAGTTTGCCAAGCAATGCGGATGTGCCAGCAAGCGCGACCACTGGCATTTTGTCGTCGATCAATGCAATGGGGCCATGCTTCAGTTCTCCGACCGCAAAGCCTTCGGCGTGAATGTAGCTGGTTTCCTTTAGTTTCAGCGCACCTTCGCAGGCGAGTGGATAGAGATCGCCACGGCCGACAAATATAGCGCTGGTCGCCCCGGTCATCGCTTCAGCGGCTTCAATAACAGCTGGCTCATTATGGAGCGCGACTTGCATCAAATCCGGTACGCTGGCCAGTGCGTCATGCAGTCCGCGCAGGGCCAATTTATTCATACCGCGCTGTGCCGCCGCGTGCAGAACTATGCGGGCGAGAACCATTAACTGCGCGGTGAAGGCCTTGGTCGATGCGACGCCGATTTCCGGCCCGGCAAGGAGTGGGATGGAAACATCGGCCCGACGGTCCAACGTTGAACCAGCGCTATTGACGATGCCAATCACCGGCACTTTCAACTCATGAAGCCGTTCCATTGCAGCCAGCGTGTCTGCAGTTTCGCCGGACTGTGAAATCAAAATGGCAACTTCACCTGAATATAGTTCCGGCAGTGGCTCGTAGCGAAACTCTGAGGCAATCTCGACGCTAGCTTCAACACGCGCATACTGTTGCAGCCACCGACGGGCAATGCTGGCGGCATAGTATGACGTGCCACAGGCAATAAGCCGGACTTTTCGCACTTTGGCAAAGTCAATTGGCAACAGGTTGCGCAGGGATTCGGGGCGTGAATAGGCGGCTAGTATTCTGGCAGCAACACTTGGCTGTTCAAAAATTTCCTTCTTCATAAAGTGTGGAAAATCCGCAGTCGAATAGGCTGCGGCGGCGGTCTCAATCGGCAGCAGGCGGCGGTTCGCGGCGCGGCCTGCGACATCGAATATTTCAATGCGCTCTGCGGATAGGCGCACCGTATCGCCATCCTCCAAGGCCATGCCTTCCTTGGCATAGCCTGCCAGCGAGTTCAGATCAGACGAGAGAAAACCGCCGTCGCGACCTAGGGCTGCAATCATTGGGCTGCCTTTGCGGGCGGCAAATATTTCTCCCGGTGCGCTGTTCGTTACAAAGGCAGTTGCATAGGATCCCTCCAGCATATTGGTGGTTTTAATGAGAGCCTCGTGCGGCGCTGTGCCATTGGCAAGTTCCCGCGATAAGAGCCATGGGATGACTTCTGTGTCTGTCTCTGAAACGAACGTGCAGCCGCCCTTCTGCAATTCTTGGCGCAGCGCGGCGTGGTTTTCTATGATGCCATTGTGAACCACAGCCACGCCTGGCGCGACATGGGGATGGGAATTGGCAACACTGGGCGCGCCATGTGTGGCCCAACGCGTATGTGCAATGCCTGTGTTGCCAAACGGGCTGTAACTGTTGAGCGCGACACCAAGCGTTGAAACATTGCCTTCAACCTTGATGCACTCAATGTTGCGGTCATCAATGGTGGCAATACCCGCGCTATCATAGCCGCGATATTCAAGGCGCCTCAGTCCTTCAAGCAACACACCTGCAACCGGCTGGCGACCCGCTGCCGCAAAAATTCCACACATGCCTCATTCCCTCACTAAATCAAATTGAATTCTCATATTGGATATTGCAGGAAGTGTGCCAGTCCTAAATCATTGATTTCACTATATTTTGCTAAGATCAGAATCGCGAAGTGCGAACTGTTTTGCAAATTGGGAGACTGCTGCGGTGAAGGCTATCAGGATATAGACAGGCCATGTGAACCCTTGCGTGAGGAATGTTCCGGAACCGCAAAAGCCAGCAAAACCTGACAGGACTGCATAGGACAACGCTGTGACCGAGACGGGTGCGTTATTGTCGCGAAGCGAGCGTGAGGCAACCAAGATGACGCGCACATTCATCAACACCATGACGACGAAGGCAATGATTCCGGGGAATCCGGTTTCCGCCAAAACGCCCAACCATGTTGAGTGTACAGCCTTGTTAAAGCCGGTCCAATGCGGCGTGTAGAGCCAAAAATTGGGGATGAAATTATCAAGCCCGACGCCATGGAGCGGTTTGGCCAGCGCCATATTATAGGCGGCGGTCCACGCCCAAATGCGGCCCATCGCGCTTTCATCAATGCCAGATTCTGACGCGCCGCCAGATGACCGGTCAGAGATGCCAGCGAACAAAAACAGGATGCCGCCGACAAGGCCACCAACGCCGCCAAGCAGGAGTTTTGATTTCACAATACGAAGGCCAGTAACGGCAAAAACTGCCAGCGTGCCGATGATGCCGCCACGGCTTTGCGTGCACAACACCGCCCAGACTATGAGCCCAGTCGCGGCGAAGCCGAGGAGGCGCAGGAACCAGCGATGCTTGGTTGTGGCCATGGCGACCGCAAATGAAAGCGGAAATGTAAGCACCAATGACAGGTCATTCGGGTCGCCCAAAACGGAGCCAAAATCGCGACCTATAGTAACGCGCGTGCCTTCTACCAAGCCGATGCCTGCGAGCTTGTTTGAGACTGCCACCATCGAAACCAGCGCGCCGGAGACGACCATAACTTTGAGCGCCAAGGCAAAGTCCGTCTCTTTGCGGACAAGCCAGGCGATGGCGACGGTCATGATACCAATTTTGACGTATGTTGCGTTCCAATAAGCAAACGCTATGCCGAAGTTTGAGGCGAACGGCAGGCCTAAGGTGACGATTGAGAAGAATACCGAAAAGGTTGTGAGTTCCGGCCCCCAATATGGTTTCACCTGCTTTTTGACACCGATGTGCCAGACCAAGACGAACAACGTTGGCAAGGCCAACAATTGCGGAATGTGCAGCGGCATCAAAAACGGGAAAGCCTCATGCAGCCGGAAAAATGAAAAGGCGACGAAGCCCAGACACAGCCAAATGGGAATGCGGAAAACAAAAAAGATCACGACCGGTAACAGTCCGAGCGGGACAAGCAACGCTGGCTGCGCGATGGCAAGTATCGGCAAGACTGCCAACATGGATGCGGCCAAGGCAATGACGAAAGACTTGCTTTTGCCTGCGTTTGAAAGATGGCGAATACCGCCAGAGCTTTGCGCTGTTGCTAACTCAGACAAAGCGGACACGGCCAATCTTCGGCACGGATACCAATCCGAACATGAGGGCATAGCCGAAGACCAGCAGCGGCGTTGTCACAACCAGTGCAAGTCTTAGCGCAAGGGATATGCCTTGTAGTGCCACCAGAACGGGAATGAGCGCTGCCAGGCTGACCAACAATGTTGGCGCGGTGAATAGCGGGACTGGTGCTGTAATTTTCGTACGAAATACAAAGATTGCGAGCCTGACGAGATGCGCGGCTAACGTTGCGGCTATCGCTCCGGTCACGCCGAATGAAGGAATGAGTGCGATGTATCCGATGAGCGCGATAAGGGCTGCGGCAGAATTTACAATGAGAATTTCATAGCCTCCACGCCGCAGATATGCGCCGCCGCTGGAAAGGCTAACCAATTCATTCAGCACGCTGGCGAGTATGAGCCACGGCAGATATTTCAATGCTGGCGCATATACATGCGGCAAGCCGAATTCGATAAACAGGGGCAATCCAAGGGCAGCGAAAGATGCGCCAGCCATGAGAATGGTGAAGCCCAAATTCCAGACCTTGGCGTTCCGCGCGATGCCGTCTGGCTCTCTTAGGACAGCCACGCGTTTTGGGTACCACCATAGCGCCAAAGGCTGGACAAAAAGCGCGGTGGCCAGCGCAAGTTTGGCAGCGATGGCATAGTGGCCGATATCTTGCGGGGTGACAGCTTTAGCAAGAAACAGTCGATCAAACGTGCCGAGCGCATACATGGCCAGCCCGCCGCCAACCAAGGGCAGGCCATAATGCGCCATGTTGGTAAAGCCAATGCTGCTAAACACTAGGCGGCATGAATGGGCGCTAAGCGTGGCGAAGACGGTGACAGAGGCAAGGTTGATGGACAATGTTGCGTATAGAATTGCCGCCACGCCATGGCCCTGCCGCAGTAGTATCCACGTCAGCATAATTTGCGAAAGCGAGCGCCCCGTGACAAATGCGAGATAACGCAGAGTGTGATTATGCAGGCGCATCCACGCCAAGGGTAGTTCCACAAGCCCGGTGATGGTTGCGGCGAACAGCCCTGCCCGTAGCGGCGCGATGGCAATAGTCATGCTGAAAAAATCACGAATGAACGGTACAAGAAATTGGACAATAGTGGCTATGAACAGCGCGCCCATCAGGCCGGAGCCAAAGACTTGGCCTTCGGCCCGTGACCGTTCCATTACACTACCGCTGGAGGCGAAGCGATAAAGTGTGTCGGCCAAACCTAACGAGGCGCACAGGCCGACAAACTCGATCACCGAAACAACGATATCGAGCTTGCCATATTCGGCGGGACCAAGATATCGCGCATAAAGCGGAATGGTGATCAGCGAGAAGCCCTTCAGCATCAAGATCGACAGACCATAGACTGCCATTGAGCTTATCTGCCCCAGCGTCTGTCCGACGCTTAGCTTGGGCTCGGGGTTACTCTCTGCCATAGTTGAAATCCTCGCTGCGGCTGCGGCACGAGCCTTGCAAAGCCAGTGCCACATAGAAACATCGAGGAGCCCGCGCCTGTGACCACGCCTATCTGTTCAATCATTATCCCAACACACAACTGTGTTGAGTATCTACCAATCGCCCTCAATTCGATCCGTATGCAAAACGCAGGGCCGCTAGAAATATTAGTGTTGGATGATGGATCGACGGACGGAAGCTGGGATTATCTGCAACAGGCTAAGGCAGAGTATCCGGAACTAGTGACGATAAAAATGAAACAAATAGGCCCTAGTGAAGCGCGTAATTTGTTGATTTCAATAGCTAAATCTGACCTCATCGCATTTCTGGATGCCGATGATTATTGGTGGCCCCGTAAGTTGAAGAGTCAGATCGCGTTTCACCATGAACATCCGGAGGCATTGTTTTCTTTCACTGACTATCTGCATGTAGATATGAACGGCATGACCCACGGCACCGCATTTGAATTTTGGAAGCCAAACAGATTAGCAGCTATTTCCCCTCAGTATCGCCTCATCGAGCGGCCGTTAGAATTGCTGCTTGGTCGTAATTTAGTCGGGACATCGACCGTGATGGCGCGGAGAGATGCTTTGCAAAATGCAAATGGTTTTGCAAAAGAGATGCCATCCGCGGAGGACTGGGATCTGTGGCTGCGGTTGGTGGAGCGAGGTAAAGTTGGATGTTCGTCGTCAGTCACGATGTCTTATTTGCAGCGTACAGGTTCGCTAACCACCAACCGGCAAGCACGCCTGGGTGCCATGCGCCAAATTATTAAACGGTATGAACCCGATACCAGCCAACCGATGAGACGCGCGCTGCGCCAAGCTTGGAGCCGCTACCATGTCGCTCTGGCAGAACATCACCGCGCTGACCAAGATTTTACGCAGGCGGCCAAATCGCATTTTACAGCTCTAAGAGCGCATCCGACACCTCGATTGGCCAAGGCACTCGGCGCTGATATATTGTCAATTCTCGGTGTTCAACGCCCAGAGCCGGTTTTGAAATGAACCTATTTGGCGAGACCATTTCCGCAGACCTTGGCGCACTTGCAGATGCGCGCAAACGGATTCGCCGCGTGTTGGAGGATTTGCGATTTTCTGCAGATGTTAATGATGCCATTGAACTTTGCATCGCAGAGGCCACGGCCAATCCGGTTTTGCACGGGAACCCGAAGCCCGAGAAGTTGCGCATAAAGTTGCTGGCAAACAGCCATGGTATCGAGGTTATGATAGAGGACAATGGCGGGGCATATCTGGGTTTCAATGAGGCCTACACTAAGGCCGCAATCATGCCGGATATATTTTCGGAAGGTGGGCGCGGCCTTGCGTTGGTGCGTGAAGCGATGGACAAGGTTCAGTATTCCAGAGCCGACGGTTGGAATAGATTAACACTATTTCGCCGGTTCGCACGGGCGAAATTACGGGTGCTTATCGTTGAGGACAGCGACGCGACGCTTGCACTATTCGAGGCGGTGCTGGCGGGTAGATTTGAGATCAGCACGGCTAGTTCATTGGCGGAACTGAAGCAAAAATTGACGAGTGATATTGATCTAATCATCGCGGATATTCACTTAAGCGATGGCAAGTCCAGTGACTTTTTAGCCGCTTTAGAACGTAGCGGCGAAGACCTGAATGTACCGTTGATATTGGTAACATCAGACACTTCAGAACAGGTCATTCAAGATGCCGTGCGGCTGGGCATTGAGACGGTTTTGGCCAAGCCCGTGCGCCCCAAGGCGCTGCTTGCGGCCGTTGATAAGACGCTTGCTGCCCGTTCGCGTCAGCGCTTGATTGAGGCACGGCATTTCAACAAAGTACTTGAGGGCATTGTTGGTCGTCCGGATTTTTCGACGCTGGAGGGCTACTCACTCGCCTATAGCATGGGAACTGCGGCGAGTGGCGGCGGTGATCTGCTGCTTGATCTTGGCGGCAGGCCACGCCGCCGTTTGGTTCTGGCAGATTTGATGGGGCACGGCACGAATGCGCTCGCCCGCTCGGCAACATGGGTCGGCCTGTTTCGTGGTATCCAAGCGGGTCTTGAAGACTGCGAGCCCGCCGCATTTGTGAACGGATTCTCTACCGCGCTCTATCATGCCAAGTTGCCAGAGCATGTGATTGGTACTTTTTTGGTGATTGATTTGTTGCCATTTGGCAAGATTGAAATTGCATCAGGCGGGCACCCCTCACCGCTTCTATTTTCAGGCACGGACGTTGCGGAGATATCCGTAGCGGGAGCGTTGCCGGGGTTGAGCGACCAGCCGTTGGCGAAGACTGTCAAGCTTGACTTGGGTAAAGGGCAAAGGCTTTTCGCGGCGACCGATGGCATTGATCCGGAGGGTCTTGCCTACCGCATTGGCATCCCCTCATCTGTATTGCAGGCGGCTACTGACGGTGCGGATGCGCCAATTGAGGTAGCAATAGACGCGATGGCTGCGGCGCTGGATAGATTGACGGGCTATCGACCCGATGATGATTGGACCATACTGATGATTGAGGCCGGGGCGTGCCAACCTGCCCGACGATAAGCATGCATGATTTTTGGCAGCCCAATGGTGGTGCTGTATTTTTCTTGAATTGTCTGGCGCGCTGCAGCACTCATGGCGACTTTTTTGCGTTGTGATGTTGATTGCCAAGTCCTCACCGCAGCAATGGCGGCATCAACATCTTCCGCATCGAATAATAGACCATTTTTTCCATGCTGAATGATATATGGCAGTGCACCCACCTTTGCCGCAAGAAGCGGAATTCCTCTGGCCATCGCCTCCAGCGCGGCCATCGGCAGGCCTTCGTTGCGGCTGGGCATAACCAAAAGCTCGGTGCGTTTCCAGACCTCCTCCATATCAGTTGCAAAGCCATTGAAGCGGACGAAGTTGCCACATTTCAATTTGAGTGTGCCCATAAGCGGACCATCCCCAAACATCACAAAACTGCTTTTGTCACCGCAGGCTTTGGCAATCGCCCCGAAGATATCAGGCCCCTTCTCGTGTGAAATTCGACCAACGAAAGAAATGTGTCGATTGTCTTTGCGGTGATTTTTTGGTTCCGGAACCTCAACAAAGTTTGGCACAAACTCGGTGGCAAAGGGCATAGCGTCGGCAATCTCATGGCTAACAGCAATGCGTGTACCTAGGAACGACGTCCATTCATCGACGGTTTGATAGACGTTTACCGGAAACTTTCCTCGCTCTCCTGCGTGAAATGTGGAGACGACCGCGACGCCTGAAATTCGCGCTAACAATCTACCAATTATGCCGCCCTTGTAGCCATGTGTATGTAATATTGATGGCCTCAAGCGGGTCAAAATACGATACAAGCTTCGTAAACTGCCGCCCGCATTTATAACGCGCAGGCCGGACTTTTTGAAGCGTTCCAACGTTTGTCCATGATCGTGACAGCGCCACAGGACTACCGCTGCGCTGTGGCCTGCCGCGTTTTGCGCTTTCACCAATGTCTCGACATGGGTTTCGATGCCGCCAATTATTCTTGTGTCTAAGAAATGCAGTATCATTATTGATCCTAATGGTGGCGGTTTAGAGCGGGAAAGCCGGCAATTTGCGCCTCAATAAACCGCTGTAGGAAAGGGAAGTATTTGGAAAGACGGCGAAATTCGCGGATGATTTCATCACCAAGTGTGGGGTTGTACCTGTCATTGAGAACAATCGCCGCAATCACCGCGCCGGATTCGCGTAGCCACGACAGAGCTTCTTTTAGCTTGATAGTTGGCGTGACCGAAGGCATGGCGACCAGCATCACTGAATCCAGCACAAGCGCGGCAATCGGGCCATAAACCGCCGGCATTGCCTCATCATGTGCAGGTAAATCGAAGATGATGGCGTCGATGAATTCAGCAAGTTCTGTTAGCAGGGCGTGCAATGCACTTCTGTCATTGATGGTGCGCTGGGCATCGCTGCCGCGCATGATGCGCACGTCCAAAATGCCCTCGTTTGAATCTATTGCGCCTTTGAGGAAGTCTCTGGCTGTTCCGCCCTTGACACCAAACTCGTTGAGTTCTCGCACGTTTATGAGCATCACGCGCTTGCCAAATCCTGCCGTGGTTATGGCAATGTCCCTAGCGAGATCTCCGGACTTGGCTTCGGTTTCGACCGCAGAAATTCCGAGCGTGCGCACGCTCTGTGCAAAGGTTGCGGCATGAATACGTTGGGCGCAGCGTGTGTTGGCGGGTTGATACATCAGCGCCCCGTCACAGCGAGGCAATGGCGGCGACCAGCGCCACGATTTGAGATGTGTCGCGAACGCCTGTCATAA
>JAYTVD010000114.1:0-1624 GCA_043744175.1 Phyllobacteriaceae bacterium | reverse complement strand
TCGTGATCGACACGATGAAGGAAAAAGGCATACGCGATGATTATGTCATCCTCGTCGGCGGCGCGCCACTGAACGAAGAGTTCGGCAAGGCTGTCGGTGCAGATGCCTATTGCCGTGATGCGGCAGTGGCAGTGGAGACCGCCAAGGATTACATGAAGCGCAGACACAACCGCGCCAACGCTTGATGGGTTAGACTAACCGGCTTGGCTTTATTGATTCGGCTTGATGGGCCTAGCTTGACGGGCTTGATCAAACGCCGGAAATCGGGTGCGCGCAAATCATTCGGGTTAGCCTTTCACGCTTTAAGTGCGGTGAATTTGATTTTGGACGCGCCTGAACTGTTGGCTCGCGCTATGGGCGACAGCAATGAGCAAATTGGAAAATGCGACGACCGCTTTGATACGGTCGTCGTTATTGTATGTGGTCAGTTGGCGCGAAAGATCAGTTCACTGAATCTTTGACAGCATCAGCTGTTTGGTTGACGTCTCTGCCTACACCGCGCACGGTGTTGGCGCACGACGCGGCAAACAGAGCGGCAACAAGAGCAAATACGGTGAGAAAACGATGGTTGGTCATTTGTCATTATCCTTTTGGTTTTTTAGGTAGAAGTTGATGCGTGACGGCGAATCAACATCACAACGCATGAACGCGGAAAAGGTTCGAATTATTGCGTGCGGCGCAATTGCGCGCGAAATCATTGCCATCAAGGACATAAACGGCCTGGACCACATCGACCTGAAATGCCTTCCTGCCATTTGGCACGTTTATCCAGCAAAAATCGCCCCCGCCATGCGCAGTGCCATTGCAGAAGCCCGCGAAGAGGGGTTTGGCAAAATCTACATCGGTTATGCCGAATGCGGCACGCAGGGCGAGCTGGACAAGATATGCACAGAAGAAGGAATTGAGCGGATTGCCGGGCCGCATTGCTACGCTTTTTTTACCGGCACAGAAAAGTTCATCAAGGAAGCCGAGACAGAATTCACTGCCTTTTATCTTACAGATTTGCTTGCCCGCCAGTTCGAAACATTTGTCATCGAACCGCTCAAACTTGAGGAGCATCCGGAACTCAAGCAGATGGTATTCGGCAATTATACCAAGATCGTGTATTTGGCCCAAACAGTCGATGAAGCGCTGCAGGCGAAGGCCAAATGGGCGGCGGACTATCTCGGCCTCGACTATGAATATCGGTATACGGGTTATGGCGACCTCACGCCTGCCTTGAAAGCGCTCTGATCCACAAATAACTATCGCAGCCGACAAGATTCCGGCGCGTTTTCACCATTTCGTCATGACTGCTTGTGAATATGCGAACGTGGAGGACAAGTGCCTTGTTTTCGCCTGAAGATCCGGAGTTTGGACAGATCGTGATGGAACCGGAAAGCCCGGCTGAAGAATTTACGCCGAGCAAAAAGCGTATCCACAGGCCCCTGTCGCGTGTGCTGCGCGAGTTTGCCAATGCCAACGAGGATCGCGTTTCACTGGGCGGCTTGCGCACGGCACTCGGCGATCGATCTTTTGCGGCGCTTCTGGTTGTATTTTCAGCGATAAACCTGATCCCCATCCTGCCGCCGGGCTCGACTTTCATCTTTGGCATTCCGCCACTGATCATCGCAGTGCAGATGAT
>JAYTVD010000113.1:0-5178 GCA_043744175.1 Phyllobacteriaceae bacterium | reverse complement strand
TCGGAAAACAGCCGTGCCGCTTTTTGCAGACGCAGCAACTTTCTTGTCCTATCCTTATCCGTAATTGTCATTTATCAAACCATGTTGCCATGCTGCGCAATTTTACGAACTCTGCCGTTCGATGCTGAGACGGTAGCCGACACCGCGAACCGTTTGCAAATAGATTGGGTTTGTTGGGTCGGTCTCGACCTTGCGACGCAGCCGATTTATTTGCACATCAATTGTGCGCTCGCCAACGACTGAGTCTGATCCCACCAATTCAAAACGCGGCACAGTTTCACCGGCCCGCTCTGCAAACAGCACCATGATGTCCTGCTCACGTTCGGTGAGGCGGATAATTTCTGCGCCCTGCTTCAACTCACGGCGGGCAATGTGGAAAGCGAAGGGGCCGAAAATGACCTGTTCTTGACGGACAACAGGAGCAGGGCCACCGCGCTTAAGAATATTGTTAACCCGCAAAAGCAATTCGCGCGGGTCAAAAGGCTTTGCCAAATAATCATCCGCGCCAGCCTCGAGACCTTGCACGCGACGGTCAGTTTCTGAAAGGGCCGTCAGCATCAGTATTGGCACTGTATGCGTTTCGCGCAAAGATTTTGTTAGATCAACGCCGGATTCACCGGGCATCATGACATCGAGAATAAGCATGTCGAAATCGAGGTTTTCCAAGCGCCGTCGGGCTTCTGCCGCGCTTGCTGCAACCGTTACGCGATAGCCATTTTCGACGAGAAACTGCGACAGCAGCGTACGGATACGGGTATCGTCGTCAACCACCAACAAGTGGGGCGCATTATCATCTAATATTGTTGGCGTTGGCGCCATATCGAGAGCTGAATTAGCCATAAATCCTCCGCTATGTTTTATCCCCCCGGATAGCTCATCTGCATAATATCATTATTCGGCCGACATTGATTTCAAAAATGTTTCAATCGTGGTGCGTGAATCCGCGCCTGCGCTTGCAAGTGCATCAGCGATGCGGCGGGATTGCGGCGTTGCCAGCTGTAATGCCAATTCGCGGCCCTTGCCGGTGGGATAGAGTTCGCGTTGCCGCTTATCCAGTGGTCCAGTGATCTGCGCGATGTAACCTGAATCAATCAATTGCTTGAGCACGCGCGCAAGACTTTGCTTGGTGATTTTCAAAATATCCAGCAATTCAGCGACGGTAAGCCCTGGTTTGCGGTTAACAAAGTGCAGAACACGGTGATGGGCGCGGCCAAAATCCAAGCCTTCCAGTATAGCATCGGCATCACCGGTGAAATCGCGATAGGCAAAAAAGAAACGTTCGATCAAAACAAAGTCGATGCCGTCTTGCTGTGCCAATGGCTCACGCACGATCTCTGGACTGATTTTCTGACTGCCCATTTTTTAATCCCAAATTATGTCAGTACTATTGACATATTTTTTATCTCACGTAACTTGCTAATTCTGTTGGCCATAAATTGCATGGAACGTAAAGCGGCGCTGTCGCTCTCTTGTGTGTGAATTGGTCGAAACAATTAAAAACACGGGAGATATTCATGGCAACTGTTCCTTTTGACCAACTTAAAGGCACTATCTGGTTCAATGGCGAGTTCGTTGATTGGCAGGATGCCAAGATTCATGTGCTGACACACGGGTTGCACTATGGCGGCTCCGTATTTGAAGGTGAACGCGCTTATGGCGGTAAGATTTTCAAATCGCGTGAGCATTCCGAGCGTTTTTTGAAGTCCGCAGAATATCTCGGGTTTGAAATTCCTTACACCGTCGATCAGCTCATCATTGCCAAGCAGAAATGCGTTGAGCTGAATAATTTCCAAAGCTGCTATGTTCGCCCCGTTGCGTGGCGCGGTAGCGAAATGATGGCTGTTGCTGCACATAATGCCAAAATTCATACGGCAATTGCTGTTTGGGATTGGCCATCCATGTTTGACGTTGCGCAAAAGATGAAGGGCATCCGCCTTGATGTTGCGGAATATCGCCGTCCGGATCCAATCACTGCGCCGTGCTTCTCGAAGGCTGCCGGTCTTTATATGATCTGCACCATTTCCAAGCATCGCGCTGAACGCCGTGGCTATGCTGATGCGATGATGCTGGACTGGCAGGGTCGCGTTGCCGAATGCACGGGCGCCAATATCTTCTTCACGAAGAATGGCGAATTGCACACACCGATTGCAGACTGTTTCTTGAGCGGCATCACCCGTGCAACAGTTATTGATTTGGCACAGCGTCGTGGCATCAAGGTTGTTGAAAGCCGCATCATGCCGGAAGATTTGGCCTCATTTGAAGAGTGCTTCATCTGTGGAACCGGCGCAGAAGTAACTCCGGTTTCTGAAATCGGGCCATACAGATTCGTTCCAGGTAAAATTTCGCAGACACTTTTGGAAGATTATACAACGGAAGTTCAGCCAAAAAGCTGAGTACTAACCGTACATTAGTGGTCTAAAATTAACCATAAATGTCCGTAAGTCGTCTTTTGCGGTCATTTATGGTGAACAAAGTGTTAATCGTATTTGACTTTAGGTGCATATGCCTGTTGTCTCGCGCAGCGACGAGAAGTCGTGACGGGGTAACAATAGGATTTACGAACATGGAAACACTTATTCCAATCATCATTCAGGCACTTTCCGGTGCTGCTGGCGGCGGCATCATTGGCAACATCGTCAAAAGCGCAGGCATGACCTTGCTTCCTAAGCTCCTTGCTGGTGCTGTTGGCGGCGTGGGCGGCAATGCTGCTCTTGGCGGCATCATTGGTCCATTGCTCGGTGCAGCAGCGACCGGTGGTCTTGATCCAATGACAATCTTGAGCCAAGTCATCAGCGGCGGCCTCGGCGGCGGCGTTTTGACAGCGCTTGCAAGTGTTGTCATGAACGCAATGAAGAAGTAATTCTTTTTCATCGGTTGTTTTTGAAAGCGGGCGAAGCAATTCGCCCGTTTTTGTTTTTGAAAGTTCCAATTTATGAGCACGCTGCAAGCCGTCATTGTTCCCGTTACCGCGTTCCAACAAAACTGCACAATCCTGTTTGATGATGTGTCCAAGCAAGGCGTTGTGGTCGATCCGGGCGGCGATGTGGACAAGATCATTGGCGCTTTGGTCAAATATGGCATTGAGGCAAAGGCCATCTGGCTGACGCATGGCCATCTGGACCATGCTGGTGGCGCGATGGAGCTGAAAGCGAAGCTTGGTGTGGACATATTGGGGCCGCACAAGGACGACGAGCCACTGTTGCAACGCATCGAAACGCAGGCTGCAAAGTATGGTCTTGGCGACGATATGAAAAACGCCACTAGTGATCGCTATCTTGATGATGGCGATGTGGTTTCATTTTCGGGGCATGATTTTGAAGTGTTCCACACGCCGGGCCATGCGCCGGGGCATGTGATCTATTACAATCGTGTTGCTGGCTTTGCTCATGTTGGCGATGTGCTATTTCAGCGCTCAGTTGGGCGCACGGACTTACCGGGCGGGGATCATCAGACTCTGATGAATTCAATAGCCACTAAAGTGCTTCCGCTGGGGGATCATGTTGGCTTTATCTGCGGGCATGGACCGGGCGGCAAAATTGGCGAGGAGAGACGTACTAATCCCTACCTCGCCGGTATGCGTTAGTTTAACCAGCGGTACAAAAATGGCTGCGGCCATCATTGCCACGGAATGTGCCGATTTCAGGATTGAATGAACGGTAACGATCCGAACAGTAACGGTACCAACCGTCAGTCCATGGCTCTGAAGCGTTATAGTAGTTTACCGCATGGTGCGGGCGACGCGGGGCGGGCGGGGCATCCGGATAGACGTCATAATCAGGATCGTAAGCATCATAGTCTGGCTCTTGATAAACCGGGCGCGGTGCAGGGCGATAAACTTGGCGCGGCTGCTCATAGCGACGGTGGTTGTTATCAATAATAAGTGCACCGGCAACAACGCCTAGCAAGCCAAGGCCGATAACTTCGCGGTCATTGAGACGGCGGGCGCTGGCGGTATCCATTGTGGCAACCAGTGAGGCAGTGCCGGCAAGGGCGGCAACGGCGGTTTTGGCGAAACGGTTCATGACGGTCTCCTTAAGTGAAATTCGCGCCGGACATCCGGCTTGGAACCATACTTAAATCTACGCGCATGAACCGCACCTGAACGCCTGCGTCACATTCCGGTCATAAATAGTTAACGGTTTTTGAGAACGATGCAGGCCCCGCCTGCGCTGTGCAAAAGCGCGCAAATCTTATTCGCTTCGCCGCGACTATCGGCGCCGATGCGCACGGCATAAATGCTGCGGCGGCCCATGGGGGTGCGCACTTTGGAAACCACGGGTTTATGGTTTGCCAGCACTGAGGCGAACTGGTGGCGCGCGCGCTCATATTGATTGACGGCTGCCGAGCGCCGGAAATTGCCTGCCACCTGCACGCCCCACGGTTTGCGGGCAATACGGCTCATCGGGATGGTGTTGAATTCAATGACCGGCAGCTTGCGGCAGCCTTCATCGAACGAGAGCTTGGCATCCAGCGGTTTGGGCACCATCGCGCTGCGCCGTCCGACGAAATTATCGGCAGGCTCGCTGGTGATATCCAGCACATAGTCTTCGGTTTCCAGCGGCAAGAAGCCGCCATTCAGCCAGCGGCTGACACTGCCTTCGCCCGCGTTATAGGCGGCGGCGGCGAGGCCATAATTGCCGAGATTGCTTTTAAGATAGGCGAGAAACTTTGCGGATGCGGGTATGGCTTGATCGACATCAAACGGGTCTGCCAAGCCGACGATCTTAGCTGTGCCAGGCATAAACTGCGCGATGCCTTCCGCGCCGGCGGTCGAGACGGCGTTCTTGTCGAACCGGCTTTCTTTCCAGATCAAGCGGGCGAAGAATTCTTTGGGAATGTTATTCTTTTCGGCCTCTACGCTGATTAACGTGCAGATGTGATCGACGGTGGCGTCGGTTTCTAGCGATTTGCTAATTTTGGCCCATGGGGCAGGTATGATAGGCGCAAAGGGCTCAGCTGCGGCCGAAAGCGGTTCGGCCAGCGCCAGCGCGGTGAGCGTGAGGGAGAGGATGATGTGGCGTTGCATTTGTCCCCGGTCTCCCTGCCGGGAAGTCCGCCTTATATTATACGAGCGTTAGATTTATGGCTTTCGGCCCCTTGCCGCGCTTATCCGGCTCGGTGTCGAAACTCACTTTCTGCCCGTCGTTCAGGCCGTTAAGCCCCGAACTCTGCACGGCT
>JAYTVD010000112.1:0-5190 GCA_043744175.1 Phyllobacteriaceae bacterium | reverse complement strand
TGCGCCAGTGCAATCAACGGCGCACCCACATCTGATTTTCCTGCAGAACGGTCAATGATGCAGGCGGCGGCAACGACTTCCGCGCCCAAAGCTTCAAGACAGGTAATGGTCTCACGGATTGAGAGACCAGTGGTAACGATATCCTCGACAATGACGACGCGCGCGCCTTTTTCAATTTCAAACCGGCGCAGGCGAAACTCGCCATTTTCACGCTCCACCCAAATGGCCGGAACGCCCAAATGGCGTGAGGTTTCATAGGCTGGAATGAGGCCACCAATGGCAGGGCCGACGACATAGTCAATCTTGCCGGGGACATTGGCGCGAATTTCCGCAGCCAATGCCTTGCATAGGATTTCGGTTTTGTCGGCGTGCATGAAAACGCGGGCTTTTTGTAGGAATACCGCGCTGCGCAAGCCGGATGTTAAAATGAAATGGCCTTCAAGAATCGCGCCGCATGAGCGGAAAATATCAAGAACTTCATCAACAGTCATAGCGCACAATCCTTCAGCTTCGTTTTTCAGCCATAGACACGGCGGGCGGCTGAGACGCAAGATTTTTCCTTGATTTGGCTGATAAGCCTGTTGAGATGTTTCAAATCCCAGACTTCGAGATCAAACAACATCTCGGTAAAATCAGGCGCAGTGTTGCCCATTTCGAGTTTGTGAATATTGGCTTCGTTGGTGGCGATGACCTGCGCGATTTCCGCTAACGTACCTGGCTCATTGAGCGCCGTGATGGAAACGCGGGCAGGGAAGCGCTCTTTCATGCCCTCTTCAATATCCCAGCGCACGTCAATCCAGAGATCCGGCTGATCGTCATAGGAACTGAGGGCGGAGGACTGTATAGGGTAAATGGTGATACCCTGCCCCGGCGTGACGATGCCGACTATGCGATCACCCGGCACAGCGCCATCCGTCGAGAACGACACCGGTAAATCACTTCCGGCACCACGCACGGGAATAGATGTGGATTTTTTGAGCTTTGGCTCTTTCTCGCCCGCCTTTTCTTGACGGCCAGGCATTTTGAAAAGCATTCCCGCTGCATTGCGCAAGTTAAACCAACCCTCTTCTTTGGGCGGCGGTGTGGACTGTACGGCTACGCGGTCTTCTTTGTAATCGGGAAAAACAGCACGCATGACATCAGACGATGAAAGTTCACCGCGCCCAACGGACGCCAGCACATCATCCGGCTCTTTACGGGCGAGACGATGCAATACGGGCTTCAGTTGCTCACGCGAAAATGATTTGCCGGCACGGGCGAATGCGCGATCCAAAATTTTGGCACCAAGGCCTGAGTATTGCTTGCGAACGGCGGAGCGCGTAGCGCGGCGGATGGCGGAGCGGGCTTTTCCCGTAACAACTATGGACTCCCAAGCCGCCGGTGGAACCTGCGCTTTGGAACCGATGATTTCGACCTCATCGCCATTTTTTAGCTCAGTCATCAGCGGCATCATGCGGCCGTTGATTTTGACGCCAACGCATGTGTCGCCGATCTTAGTGTGAACAGCGTAGGCAAAATCAATCGGGATCGCACCGCGTGGCAGGGCAATGAGGCGGCCTTTTGGGGTAAAGCAGAACACTTGGTCTTGGAACAATTCTAGCTTGGTGTGCTCCAAAAACTCCTCGGCATTATCGCCATCGGCCAGCGTTTCAATGGTCTGGCGCAGCCAACCATAGGCGCGGCTGTCTTTGGTTAGCTTCTGTGATTCCGGATCTTTCTTGCCGCCAACGTCCTTATAAATGGCGTGCGCGGCTACACCATAATCGGCTATCGCATCCATCGCATGTGTGCGAATTTGCAGCTCCACACGCTGATTGGATGGTCCGACGATGGTGGTGTGGATGGAACGATAATCGTTTTGCTTTGGCGTTGAGATGTAATCTTTGAAGCGGCCCGGCACAGTTTGCCACGTGGTGTGGATAACGCCCAGCGCACGGTAACAATCGTCGAGGCTGCCGACCATAACGCGGAAGCCAAAAATGTCAGAGAGCTGCTCAAACGACAGGCCTTTGGATTCCATCTTCCGGAAAACAGAATAGGGCTTCTTCTGGCGGCTTGTGACTTCGGCCTTTATGTTATTTTTTTCAAAGAGTTGGCTCAAATCCTTTTCAATCTGAGTCAACAAGTCGCGGTTTCGATTGAGCAAGTCCGCCAAGCGTTCGGTGACGGTTTTCCACGCATCCGGATTGATTTGTCTAAACGCCAGCGCCTCCAACTCCTCGCGCATGTCTTGCATGCCCATGCGGCCGGCCAGCGGCGCATAAATGTCCATGGTTTCTTCGGCAATGCGTAGGCGTTTATCCGCCTGCATGTGATCGAGCGTGCGCATATTGTGCAGACGGTCAGCGAGCTTGACCAGCAGTACACGAATATCATCGGCAACTGCGAGAAGGAGCTTGCGCAGATTTTCGGCTTGAGCGGCTTTCTTGGAGACCAAATCCAGTTTCTTAAGTTTGGTTAGCCCTTCGACCAAGGCACCAATATCTGACCCGAATATCTCATCAATTTCGCTGCGAGTCGCGCTGGTGTCCTCGATCGTATCGTGGAGAAGAGCAGCAACGATCGTCGATTCGTCCAGCCGCATATCCGTCAAAATGGCCGCGACTTCGAGCGGGTGGGAAAAATAGGGATCGCCGGAGGCGCGCTTTTGATGTCCATGCTTTTGCATGGCATAAACATAGGCTTTGTTCAGCAGTGACTCATTAGCATCCGGCTTGTAGCGCTGCACGCGCTCCACAAGCTCATATTGCCTCATCATGCCTGTCTTACCCGCCACGCTGTATCCCATTCAAACAAATCACGCGCCGCAGTGATTTGCGGCGCGTGATATGGTAGTCGGTAAATTTAGATAAATGGAAGTCTCAACGAGACGAAAAATTAGAAATCGTCGTTCTTTTCTGGAGCAACGAGGCCTTCAATGCCGGAAAGCAATTCTTCTTCAGACATTTGGCCGAATACGACCTTATCGTCATCGTCTTCTGCGGACACGAAGCCGACGATTTCATCATCATTCTTGCCTGCACCATGCGGTGCTTCCGGCTCATCAACTTCCACATGCTTCTGCAAGGAATGGATCAAATCTTCCTTCAAATCACCTGGTGACAAAGTTTCATCCGCGATTTCGCGCAGCGCTACAACCGGGTTTTTATCGTTATCACGGTCGATCGTGATAGGAGCGCCTTGCGAGATTAACCGTGCGCGGTGGCTGGCAAGCAGCACCAGCTCAAAGCGGTTATCAACCTTATCAATGCAATCTTCAACGGTAACACGGGCCATGGATGCCCCTTTCCTATTAAAATCTAACGGAGAATGTGCTTCGCATTAGCCTGTTGCATTAAAAATTACAAGCAAAACCGTCATATTGCTGATTACCTGATATTGCCAGACTGCACTCTTGGAAATCACCGGAAAACTAGCTATCTGTGTTTCTGGGTAAAGGGCCGGATTTTATCGGTAAGATACCAACTTCACCCGCTATTTGAGCAGAAATTATATTGGAGACTATTTCATGATGTTTGACCAACGGGAAAAGATTGCACTTTTTGTTGATGGTGCGAACCTATACGCCACATCCAAAGCGCTTGGTTTTGATATTGATTATCGTAAACTGCTAAAAGCATTTCAAAAGCGTGGCTATTTGCTTCGTGCCTATTATTATACAGCATTGATTGAAGATCAGGAGTTTTCGTCGATCCGCCCGCTTGTTGACTGGCTGGATTACAACGGCTTCAAAGTGGTGACCAAACCCGCCAAGGAGTTCACCGACGCCATGGGCCGCCGCAAGGTCAAAGGCAATATGGACATGGAGCTGGCGATAGATGCGATGAGCCTTGTCGATGTGGTCGATCATTTTGTCATTTTTTCAGGAGACGGCGATTTCCGCGTGCTCGTGGAGGCCTTGCAGCGCAAGGGACGCAAAGTGTCCATCGTGTCAACTGTATCCAGCCAACCGCCAATGATTGCTGACGATTTGCGCCGCCAGTGCGACCATTTCATTGACGTGCTGTCCTTGAAGGATGAAATCGGACGGGCAGCGAGCGAACGTCCGGTTTATAAGCGCAATGAAGACGATTATGCGGATGATGGGGTGAGGAGTTAAAACCTCACCCCTTATCCCTTAGCAGCCTGCCCTTTTCACGGTTCCAATCGCGTTCTTTTTCACTCTCGCGCTTGTCGTGATTTTTCTTGCCTTTGGCCAAGCCCAGATCGACCTTGGCGAGGCCTTTATCATTGTAATGTATGTTGAGCGGGATAAGCGTCATGCCCTCGCGCTCGGTCGCTTGAGCTAGTTTGACGATTTGCTTGGCGTGCAGCAGCAGTTTGCGGCGGCGGCGAGGTTCGTGGTTGAACCTGTTGGCCTGCAAATATTCCGGGATGTAAGCGTTAATCAGCCACACTCCGCCGTCTTCATGGGAAGCGTAGCTATCGGTGATATTGGCACGTCCAAGACGCAGAGCCTTGATCTCCGTGCCGGTGAGCATGATTCCGGCTTCAAGCGTATCGGTGATATGATAATCAAAGCGCGCCTTGCGGTTTTCCGCCGCGTATTTGGGCTGTACCTGTGCCTTGGCCATGGACTAGTTAATCAGCCCCGCATGTTTCATCGCGGCATCAATCTTAGCAGCCGTGGCGGCTTCAATTGGCACCAAAGGCAGGCGTTGAATGTTTTGCATTTTGCCTAGCTTTGAAAGTGCATACTTTGGACACGCTGGATTTGGCTCAATAAACATGGCCTTGTGAAGCGGCATCAAGCGATCTTGCAGCGCCAGCGCCGCCTTATAATCGCCAGCCAAACAAGCCAGCTGAAACTGCGATACCAAGCGCGGCGCAACATTGCTTGTGACTGAAATGCAGCCGACGCCGCCATGAGCATTAAAGCCCAATGCGCTGCCATCTTCACCGGAAAGCTGAATGAAATCATGGCCGCAAGTGATGCGTTGCTCAGACACGCGCTCAATTTTACCGGTCGCGTCCTTTACGGCAATAATGTTCTTAAAATCATGAACCAGCTGCCCCATTGTCTCAGGCGTCATATCAATGATGGAGCGGCCCGGAATATTATAGATCACAATTGGTAGGCTGACAGCCTTGGCAATCGCAGCATAGTGCGCATAAAGGCCGCGCTGGTTTGGCTTATTATAATAGGGCGTGACAACAAGCACCGCATCAGCGCCGACCTTTTCGCCATGA
>JAYTVD010000111.1:0-5194 GCA_043744175.1 Phyllobacteriaceae bacterium | reverse complement strand
ATAAACCGGGGAAGCGTCGCCATAGCGATTGTTCTCTTGAACTTGGCTGCCGGCACCAATGGAACCGGTTGCTGTGTAGTCTGACACGGAATTGTTCTGCAAATATTGCGGCGAACCGTCACCATTGTGTGCACGGAATTCCAATGCTGGTGCTGTGCCGATTGAGCCTGTGGCTGTGCTATCAACAGCTGATGCGTTGTAAACATCAGATGCCTTTACGTCCAAAGCTGAAGAGTCAGCAAATGCGGCTGTTGCGGAAACGAGGGCAACGCCAAGTGCGATAATGATCTTTTTCATAATTTTATCCATTCATGTGTGCGGGCATCATGGCCCATCGGGAGGAAATGTTGGGTGAAGAAGAGCGTTCGGGAGGACGAATGCTCTAACGTTGATCAAAGGAGTCTTATGACTGGTTGGCAGGTGATCCATCACCGAAGTGAGCGCGCTGAATTGTGTAATCAACGGTGCTGATAGGAGCGCCTGCTACTGAATTGCCCTGCAAGTAGATTGGTGCGCTATCACCAAAGTTCGTGCGCAATTCAAATGTTGGCGCTGTGCCGATTGAACCGGTTGCTGTCTGGTCTGCAACAGAAGCATTGCTTACGTCTGGTGCCTTTACATCCAAAGCGGAAGAATCGGCAAATGCGGCTGTGGCGGAAATGAGCGCAACGCCAAGTGCGATAATGATCTTGTTCATAATTTTATCCATTCATATGTGCGGGCATCTTTGCCCATCGGGAGGGGAATTGGGGGAGGAGAATTTTGGGGAGAAGACTGAACGTCCGGGAGGATGAGCGTTCAGTCTTCGTTTTGGTTCAGTCTTGATTATGACTGGTTGGCAGGTGAGCCATCACCAAAGTGAGCGCGTTGAATTGTGTAATCAACAGTAGTCACTGGAGCGCCTGACACTGAATTGCCTTGCAAATACATTGGCGAACCATCACCAAGCTTCGCGCGGAATTCCAAAGTTGGTGCTGCGCCGATTGAACCGGTTGCGGTTTGGTCTGCAATAGAGGCGTTGAAAACGTCTGGTGCCTTTGCATCCAAAGCGGAAGAATCGGCAAATGCGGCTGTGGCGGAAACAAGTGCAACGCCAAGTGCGATAATGATCTTGTTCATAATTTTATCCATTCATATGTGTGGGCATTTGTGCCCAACGGGAGGTTTAGTTTCGATTTTTTTCGGTTCAGGAAGAATTTGTTTTGTTTTTCTTCGTTTCCGATGAGTTGAATATGAGCTTCCAAAACGCGGTTTTCAAACCACAAAAAGTTGGGAAATTCTCACGCATTTGTTCCCTTGTAACGGCAAAGTCGCGCGGGCTAGCAAATATTATATAATAATATCAATAGCTTAATTGTTTTGAGTTCAATCACGGAAGCGTGAGCAACATGTCAGAATTCACGAAACTGCGACCTATAATCAAGCAGCCGTGATGACATTTAGTCGATTTATATCGCAGGAATATCAAAAATTAGACGAATAATCCGCCCTTTGAAAATAGTTTCACTTCAATTTTTTCGCGCAAATGCGAAATATCACGCCTGTTCACGCGGTTCGTGAACGAAAAGCCGCATGGATGGGTTCAGAGGCGGCGGTTAGCGCGCGCGAAATGGCGAAGAGTCCGGTGTTAAGTCACGCGAAACCTGGTTATGCCTTCACCACTTGATTGAGCATGGTCGGCACGATGAGGCGGTGGAACGGTTTGACGATGCCAAGATAGATGCGGCCCATGAGATTATGGGTTTTGACGATAGTGGAAGCCGTGATCGTCTGTCGCCCGCGCGCGCCGTTGGTAACACGAACCACTATGCGGAAATCCAAATGCTTGTCATTCATGCCCAGCACCACTTCGTCAGCAGACTTGGAAATGAGCGGAAATGTACCAATGGAGTTTTCTTCCGTAAGCTTTTTGTCCGGAGCGGGCTTGAGGCCGAGCGGGGCAACAATTTTATTACGCAGCTGCATGAGATTAGAAATCCAAGCCGGATTGCGCCCCATCACAGCCTTCGTTGCCGAGATAGCATCAAAGTTCTGCCCCTCAATTGTCAGCGCATAACTATCGGCAAACTGCGCGCCGGGTAGCACTGAGTCTGGATTTGCGAATGGCATTTCCATGGCTTGGGTCATGGCGGCACTCCTTTGTGAACTTTAGGAGATTGAACCCTCTCAATGCCATGCACCATGTGGCGCATTGGCATTGCGACAGTTTGGCAGGCTCAAGCCACCGCCACCCTACGCCCGCTGGCATCTATCACCCGCTCGCCGTCTTCTTTGGTAAATTCGCCGCGCTGCGGCGCTGGCAAAATTTCCAGCACTAGTTCTGACGGACGGCAGAGCCGCACGCCGAGTGGCGAGATGACTATCGGGCGGTTGATGAGGATGGGGTGCGCGGCAATGGCATCCAGCAAATCGTCATCGCTGAGAGCGGGGTTATCCAGACCGAGCTGCGCATAAGGCGTGTTTTTTTCGCGCAACAGACTGCGCAAGGGAACGCCCATCCGCGCTGCCAAACTTTGCAGCATCACGCGGGTGGGTGGGCATTTTTGATAGTCGATCACATGCGGCTCCACCCCGCTGTTGCGGATCATCGCCAGCGTGTTGCGCGACGTGCCGCATTGCGGGTTGTGATAGATGATGATGTCGCTCATTAGCTTTACTTTCATTGGGCAAGAAATTTGGCTGTCTATAATACGAAACGGGCCGGATGAAAATCCGACCCGCGTGTATCACTGCTTATATCTAAGCCCGGATTTATTTACCTAGGCCGGAGGCTTGGCTCATGACATGGTAGATGTATTGCTCATCCACTGTGCCGCCGAACAGATAGGCTTGCGGGCCGGAGGCATATATCGCCACATCTTCGCCGCCATGCGTTTCTGACGCCAAGTGAACGCCGGACTGCTGGATGAAATCGACGGATTCTGTATCGACATCCGAAAGATCTGGGCGAACACCCGCAGGCAGCGCCTGTGCTGCGGTCTGGCCTTCTTCAAGCTTTGGAAACACGCCGCCGGGACCATTGGCAAATGACAAGGTGGTGTAGGGCTTGCCATCGCTGCTCAGTATTTTCTTGCCATCAACATCCGTCACAAGGCCGAGAATTGGATTGTCGCGCTTTGGGTAGCCCGCAATCGTCATGGTATGGCTATGATCGGCAGTGACGATGACAAGTGTGTCTTCTGCATTTGTCATCGCCAAAACTTGTTTGACGGCGTCATTGAACGCCAATGTATCTTCCAGCGCCCGCGCAGCATTGCCTTCATGCTCAGCATGGTCAATGCGCCCGCCTTCGATCATCAGTACATAACCGTCAGTGTCTTGCGAAAGGCGATCTATCGCGATTTTGGACATTTCGGCCAGTGATGGTTCGCCCTTTTTGTCCTTGGCGCGGTCCGCCTCATAATGCATGTGCGAGCGCTCAAACAGGCCAAGAATTTTGGCACCGGATTTGATGTCAACCGCATCAAGGGCTGCCTTATCATAGACAACGACATGATTATTGTCTTTGGCGATCCATTCTTTTGTCAGGTCGCGCTTGTCCGTGCGCTCGCCCATCTTGCCTTCATCTTCAGGATCGGCGGTTTCTGCTGTCAGGAAATTACTGCGTCCGCCGCCCATAGCGATTTCAAACCCGTCGCCGGCAGGCCAGTTGACCAGTTGGTCGGCAATGTCTTTGCAGCCTTGCGCGGCGGCATCACCAAGCTGTTTATCATTTTCCCAGTCGCGGTTGGCAGAATGAGCAAAAGCGGCGGCAGGCGTGGCATGGGTAATGCGCGTTGTTGTGATAGCGCCGGTCGATTTGCCAGCGGCCTCTGCCATTTCAAAAATGGTGGTGACTTCCTTGCCTTTAGCGCCCGCACAATCCTTCAAAACGGCATCGGAATTTAAGCCCAAAATATCATTACGGGTTTTGACGCCCGTCGTCATGGCTGTTGCAGATGGTGCCGAATCCGTCACTTGAGCATCCGCGCTGTAGGTGCGCGAAAGTGCGGAATAGGGCAATGTCTCAAAAGCAAGCTTATTGGAAACGCCGTCAACACCGCGCTTTTGTCCGTCATAGATACGGCTGGCGGTAATCATCGGAATACCCATGCCATCGCCAATCATCAGAATGATGTTTTTGGCCGTACCAGTATTTGGCTTGAGGGTGAGCCGTTCGTTCAGCTGCGCTTGCGCAGATTTGAAATAAGGATCATTGGCCTGCGGCAATGCCTGCTGGGCATATGCGGGAACTGAAGCGGCCACAAGAGCCGCACCAGATAAAAGCAATCGGGTCAATGTCATAGTCATTCCTTTCACTATCCATCGGCGATGGCTAAAGTTAGGAGCGATCGGTGACAGACCTATGACAGGCAGCGCTTATATATGTATCGACTTGGCAAAAGTCCCGAGTGCTGCCTCGCGCACCGCTTCGGACATCGTCGGATGGGCATGGCAAGTCCGCGCCAAGTCTTCCGATGAGCCGCCGAATTCCATCAGCACGGCGCATTCATGGATAAGCTCGCCGGCGCCATAGCCGATGATGTGAGCGCCGAGAACCTTATCCGTGGTAGCGTCAGCGAGGATTTTCACAAAGCCATCGGTGTGCTGCATGGCGCGGGCGCGGCCATTGGCGGTGAAGGGGAATTTGCCTGCTTTGTAGGCTATGCCTGCGGCCTTCAGCTCTTCCTCGGTCTTGCCAACTGAGGCGACTTCCGGTGATGTATAAACCACGCCGGGGATGACATCGAAATTCACATGGCCGTGCTGGCCCGCCATAATTTCGGCAACGGCGACGCCCTCGTCTTCGGCCTTATGAGCCAGCATCGGGCCTTTGATGACATCGCCGATGGCGTAAATGCCGGTGACGGACGTCTGCCAATGGCCATCCACATCAATACGGCCGCGACTATCCAGCACCACGCCGGCTTTTTCCAGACCCAGCCCTTCAGTGAAGGGTTTGCGGCCTGTGGCGACCAAAACGATGTCGGCATCGATGGTTTCTGCCGCGCCGCCAGCCACGGGCTCGAACGTTACCGTCGCGCCCTTCTTGGCTTTGGCAACGCCGGTCACCTTGGCGCTCATCTTAAAGTCCATGCCCTGCTTTTGCAGCATACGCAGGAACTGCTTGGACACATCGCCGTCCATCGCGCCCAAAATCTTGTCGAGATATTCAATGACCGTCACCTTAGCGCCCAACCGCGCCCAGACGGAG
>JAYTVD010000110.1:0-1680 GCA_043744175.1 Phyllobacteriaceae bacterium | reverse complement strand
ATGAATGGCAAAATGCTCATGATGATATCTGCGCTGCCAGTAGCAGGTACGGATGTCTGGGCGAGCGCCTCGGTAACGAACATGGATAATCTCCCGGTGGAGGGGTTTTATTTCAGACCCCTGAAAGTGAGCGGAATATAGTGATTGCCAGTGTCATTGCAACGCAGCAATCGCTCTTTCACCGTGCCTTTGGCATATGTTAAGGCCACAGACAAACAAACAGGCGCAAAAAACATGGCAGACTCTGAACTGGTGGCGAAAATCGATCAATTGATTGCCGCCATCGAACGATTGGGGCCGCCAAAAGCTGCAGCGCCTAATTTCAACGCAGCTGATTGCTTTGTTTGGGATCCCGAACATCTGACTTTGGCTCCGGTCTCTAAAGTGAACCGCATTGACCTTTCGCTGATTCGCGGCGTCGATCATGTGCGGGACATTTTATTCGACAATACCAAGCGTTTCGCAGACGGTTTGCCATCCAACAACACGCTCCTTTGGGGCGCGCGCGGGATGGGCAAATCCTCGCTGGTCAAGTCTATCCATCACGCGATATCGAAGGATCAACCTCAAGGCGCTGCGCCCTTGAAGCTGGTTGAAATTCATCGTGAAGATATTGATTCCCTGCCCAAGCTGATGGGCATTGTCCGTGATGCTGATTGCCGGTTTATCCTGTTTTGTGACGACCTTTCATTTGACCATGACGACACGTCTTACAAGTCACTCAAGGCGGCGCTGGAGGGCGGTGTTGAGGGGCGTCCGGAAAACGTCGTGTTCTACGCGACATCAAACCGGCGGCATCTGCTGCCGCGCGACATGATGGAAAATGAACGCTCGACCGCGATCAATCCACATGAGGCGGTGGAAGAAAAAGTTTCGCTGTCGGATCGCTTCGGTCTGTGGCTGGGTTTCCACAAATGCAGCCAGGACGAATATCTGGAGATGGTTGAGGCATACGCGGCCTATCATGGCATCAAAATTGCCAAGGATGATCTTGTGCATCAAGCGCTCGAATGGGCGACCACGCGTGGCAGCCGGTCCGGGCGGGTTGCCTCACAGTTTATCCAGGACCTTGCCGGGCGCCTTGGCTTCAGTTTGAAATAAAAAACCCGCCGTCACGAATGACGGCGGGCATCGGCGCTGCGACTGGAGGCGCAGCTGCTACTCGAGGAAGCTGGTCGGATTGACCGGCTTTGAGTTCTTGCGCACTTCAAAGTGCAGCTTGGGAACTTTTGTGTTGCCGGACATGCCCGAGCGGGCAATTTCCTGACCGCGCTTGATGGTTTCGCCGCGCTTGACCATCAGATCGCCATTGTGTCCGTAAACCGTTACCAGCCCATTCTCGTGGCGGATGAGAACAGTGTTGCCAAAGTCCTTCAGCCCGGTTCCGGCATAAATGACCACGCCGTTTTCCGCCGCTTTTACTGGTGTTCCAACCGGGACAGAGATATCCACACCATCATTGGTGCGCCCTGCATCAGCCTGACCATAGCCAACCAGCGTGCGGCCACGAACCGGCCAGCGGAGTTTGGAAATGCCTGTCGCGCTTGGTGCAGTGGATGTGTCCTTGTCAGCCTCATCCATCACGGCAGTCGAAGGCGCTGCGACCGGCTCAGCCTTGGCCGGGGCAGCCGCAGCGGTGGCTGACGGCTTCTTTGTCGCAGTCGCAGCAGAACCGGTGAT
>JAYTVD010000109.1:0-1686 GCA_043744175.1 Phyllobacteriaceae bacterium | reverse complement strand
TCCGCCGCTTTCGGATATTTGGACTGATAATTTTGCACGAACGTCGCGAAGGCCTGGTGGGCATCCTCCCGGGTTTCGGCCATCCAGATTTGCTGTAGTTCGGTCTTTTCCCGGAAAGGGGACAAGGCTTTGGCTTGACTATGCTTGGGCAGCTTGTTGAGCACATTGGCGGTTTTGTGTACCCAGCACCGTTGTGCTTGCGTGGTTCCAAATACCTGCGGTAAGGCTTTCCAGAAACCCAGCGCGCCGTCACCAATGGCTAGCTTCGGGTCAATCTTCAGCCCGCGTTGCTTTAAATCCATCAGCACCTCTTGTGGTCTGTTAACCACTTTCCAGGATTGCTCGGAGGGGCTGGCCTAGGGCCATTCGCGGAATCCATCGCTGAGCGCCACCCGCTCCTTCTTGCCTTCCGGTGTGGCGCCGATCACGACCAAAATACATGGGTTGGCTTGTTCTAATCGAACACCAAAATGAATACCATCAACCCACAGATAAACATAGCGCTTGCTCGCCAGGCTGCGTGTTTCCCAGCGACTATGCTCGGTTTGCCAAACACTCTTTAAACGGCTGATCGTGCCAGCGGATAATCCGGGCGCATCACGCCCCAGTAGCGCGGCCAGCGCTTCTGAAAATCCACCGGTGGAGATGCCTTTCAGGTATAGCCACGGCAATAATTCTTCGATCGTCTTGGTGCGGCGTAAATACGCCGGTAGTATCGATGAGCTGAAACGAATTTCGCCCGCCCGGTCACGTACCCGCGGCGCTTTGACCGGCACCTCGCCAATGCCGGTCTGGATCGTCCGCACTGGCAGGTAACCATTTCGCACCCTACGTGTTCGGCCGACTTTATCTTGTTCGCCGCGATATTGTCCTAAAAATTCGGCAACCTCGGCTTCGATCGCTTGCGCAAGCAAGTCCCGCGCGCCTTGCCGCAGCACGTCGGTCAACACGTCGCGTACCGCATTGGCAACCCCTGGATTCTTGAACTCAAATACATTATCGTTACTCACGGCGTATTCACTCCTATAAAGGTTAATTGATGATTCCGGAAGAACCCTCAAGAATACGCCGCCTCTCATTTCAACTCATACACAACTTTCGATCATAGCTCGTGATCTACTAATCCATAGGCAAAGCCAGCTCGTAGGTCGGAAAAGTGAAATGCCTTAGGTGGCCTCGAACCATTCCGACGAACGGGGCCTCCATTCGCAATAGATACAACTCTTGGTGATGCTAACGTTCTTCTAAAAAGAACATTGATGCCATGTATTACAACCAACGGAAAGCGACATCATTTGCCGTCATTGAACATGATGCCTTGCGTCTGCGAACGGGGGTCGCGCTTGCTCCATCGGCCCGTCGCGATGGTGTGAAAAAACTCTGACACGGCACGATTGAAGGCATCGGGTTCTTCCAAATTTAAGGTGTGACCTGTGCGCGGCAATACCAGCAACGCCGCTGAAGAAATGTTTCGCTTCATCAGCAAACCGGGCTCGAGGCAATGATCGTCTTCATCGCCATTGATGATGAGTGTGGGCGTCTGAATCTTTTTCATTTGCTCAGTCAATTCCCACAGCGACGGACGCTTCATCTGCACACCACGCATGGTGAATGCTGCGCCCGTTGCGGAATGCTCTGCGAGTTGATTGGCGAATTCCCGCCAGCCGCGCGGATCTTTATTTTGTA
>JAYTVD010000108.1:0-20317 GCA_043744175.1 Phyllobacteriaceae bacterium | reverse complement strand
TCGAACCCGCGGTACGCTATTAACGCACACACACTTTCCAGGCGTGCGCCTTCAACCACTCGGCCACCTGTCCACATTTCACAAGATGGCTGGTTGAGGCCATTTGCGTTGCCAACAAAGTTAGCAAAATCGCGCTCCTTATAACTGGAAAGCGGCAAGGTTCAACCCGTAAATCGGCGAATTTTTGTGTGCTTGCGAATAAAGCATAATGGCAAGCAATGGATTGCCGTTCGCCGTTGAACGGATTATCTAGGGCTAGCGCCATGCGGCATGAAAATTGGTGACAATTTAAGGCACGATGATGAGATTGTTTTTCCGGCTTTTGGCATTGATATCCCTTTCCGTGGCTGTAATTTGTGCTGTCGTCGATGCGTCGCGCAGTTTAGCGGCGTCTTCACTGATGCTAACGCCACTGCTCAAGGGCTGGAGTGATTTTGCGCCCGCCAGCCTTTCGTGGATGCAGGTTCATATTCAGCAGTATTTGCCCGCATTTATGTGGGATCCGGTGATGGTTTGGATGCTGAATATGCCAACCGAGGCGATTTTGGGCGTTCTTGCGCTGCTGTTTTATATGATCGGTGCCAAGCGGCATCGTCCTTTTGGTGATTTTCAGGCTTAAGCCAATCAATTCCTAAACACATATCTGTGCTTTGATAAACGTCGCGTCCGACCTATATTTAGGACAATAAAAAGCGCAACGTTGCGCTTTGTGTCTGTCTTTGCCTCTTGTTTGAAAAGGATTGCGCCATGTTCCTCGTTGAGATGTTTAACCGGAAAACCACAATGCCAGACCAGAAAGCCGCATTGAAGGGTCGTCCAACGCCGCTGCCAACGGCCAAAAAGCATTTCGTCAATGGCAATCCGCTCAAGGGCCCCTATCCGGAAGGATTTGAAACGGCCGTATTTGCGCTTGGCTGTTATTGGGGTGCTGAGCGGCTGTTTTGGGAAACGCCGGGCGTATGGGTTACAGGGGCTGGCTTTAGCGGCGGCATCACACCAAACCCTACCTATGAAGAAAGCTGCACGGGTCTGACCGGTCACGCCGAGGCTGTGCTCGTCGTTTATGATCCGAAAATCATCAGCTATGACGATCTTCTGGCGATTTTTTGGGAAAACCACGACCCTACGCAGGGTATGCGCCAAGGCAATGATGTGGGGACTTGTTATCGCTCCGGCGTTTATGCGCAAAATGAGGCGCAACTGGCTGAGGCGCTCGCGTCCCGTGATATGTTTCAAACGGCCTTACGGGCTGCTGGCCGTGACAAAATCACCACTGAGATTGTGATTGACCCTGTGTTCTATTTTGCCGAGGAAATGCACCAACAATATTTGGCTAAAAATCCTAGCGGATACTGCAATTTGCGCGGAACGGGAGTTTCCTGCCCATTGCCGACTGGCGTTCGCGCCTGACGTTAGGTAAATTTGTCCGCAAGGTAAAAATTCTACAAATACTTAAAGATTCATGATGATATTTGTTTTTAGCCATGCAAGACTTCGCCTTGGCCGGGAGGGATGAACCCTCCTGCTGACGGCTGAGCGGGAAACCCCAGATGTCAAATTTGGTACAAACCAACAGGGTTGGATATCATGACGAAAATTCTCACTGGCTTGTTTGCCGCAACGGCGCTCACGCTTTCGACATTTGCAGCGTTTGCTGACGGCGAGCCTGCTGTACAGTTCGATCTTGGCGGCAAGTTCGACAAGTCTTTCAATGAATCAGCATTTAACGGCGCTGAAAAGTGGAAGGCCGAGTCTGGCAAGACCTATATGGAATTTGAAATTCAGAACGCTGACCAGCGCGAACAAGGATTGCGCAAGTTTGCTGAAGCCGGTGCGAACCCGGTTGTAGCGATTGGCTTTGCCAATGCTGATGCCATCACCAAGCTAGCCGATGAATTTCCAAAGACTAACTTTGTCATCATTGACATGGTTGTGGACAAGCCAAACGTACGTTCCATCGTATTCAAGGAGCAGGAAGGTTCGTTCCTTGTAGGCGTTTTGGCTGCCATGGCCTCCAAGACTGGCAAGGGCGGCTTTGTTGGTGGCATGGATATTCCGTTGATTTCGCGCTTTGGCTGCGGCTTTGCTGGCGGCTTCAAGTCTGTGAAGAAAGATGGCGAAGTGTTCATGAACATGACTGGCGACACGGGCGCTGCATGGAACGACCCTGTGAAGGGCGGCGAATTGGCCAAGTCCCAGTTTGATCGCGGAGCGGATGTCGTGTTTGCTGCCGCTGGCCAGACAGGTCTTGGCGTGTTGCAGGCTGCGAAAGATGCCGGCAAGCTGGCTATCGGCGTTGACTCTAACCAGAACGGCATTCAGCCAGGTTCGGTTTTGACATCAATGTTGAAGCGCGTTGATGTTGCTGTTTACAGCGCGTTTGCTGATGCACAGGGTGGTAAGTTTACTCCTGGTATCGTCGCGCTCGGCCTTAAAGAACGCGGCATCGATTATGCGATGGATGACAACAATAAGGCGCTTGTGACACCGGAAATGGTTGCCGCTGTTGATAAGGTAAAGGCCGATATTATTGCTGGAACAACAGAAGTTCATGACTTCATGGCTGACAATGCTTGCCCTTATTGATCTGATTATTTGTTAGAGTTTGGAACCGCCGGAGGAAACTTCGGCGGTTTTATTTTGGGTGCGAATCGGGCAGTGTCCTGTCATGCCTATTATCGAATTTGGAAAAACCAATCCGCTTGAAGATGGCCGCCAATCGCAGCGCGCGCTAACCGTACGGCGCGGTGTGCAACGTTTGCTCATCAATATGGGCCACACAATGCTGCCGGAAGTGACGCTGGCGACAGGACGACGAGCGGATTTGCTGGCGCTTTCATCCAAGGGTGAGTTTTGGATTATTGAAATCAAATCCTCGATTGAGGATTTGCGCGTGGATAATAAATGGCCAGACTACCGCCAGTTTTGCGATCGCCTGTTTTTCGCCACGCTACCGGATGTGCCGATGGAGATTTTCCCCGATGATTGCGGCTTTATCATCTCGGATGGCTATGGCGCGGAAATGTTGCGGGAGGCACCAACCCATGCCCTAAGTGGTGCGGCGCGTAAGGCCTTGTTACTGCGCTATGCACGGTCTGGATCGCACAGGTTGCTGGCGGCGGAAAGAGCGGGCATTGATATTGCTAGCCTGCCGGACGAATGACCTTACTTCCCACCACCTAAAATTTCGCGCGCGGCTTTTTCCAAAATCTTGCACACCCGCACCGCTTCGCCCTCATTCCACCCTTTGGCCATGATGGCGTGGCGCAGGGTGTGGATGGCGTGCATGATGCTTTCGGGCATCGAGTCTGCGGATTTTGCGCCCGCCATTATGTCAATGCGGGTCATCAAGGCTTTGACTTGATCGGAATTGGCAGCAAGGAAACGGCGACCTTCGAGCGTGGCCGAATAGGATTTTTTACCGCCAGCTATGGCCTCGCTAAGCACCAGCTCCTGCTCCTCAAGCAGTGTCAACGTCGGATATATCGCCCCGGCGCTCGGCGCATAAGTGCCGTTAAATTTAGCTTCAATGGTGCGGATGAGATCGTAACCATGGCTGGGTTTGTCGGCGATAAGAGCAAGTAGAAGAAGGCGTAAGTCCCCCTGCCCGAACATGCGTCCGGGGCGGCCGCCGCCCATAAATCCTTTGGGACCATCGGGACCAAACGGACCGCCACGCATCCACGGTGCGCCGCCTTTGCGCGCCCAGCCCCATTTTGTATCGTTCTTGTCCATGATTCTGTTCCGCACTTTACATGACAATACCCTGTGCCGCGATTAGAGCACAGGGTATTGTTGCAGTCATAAGACGGCGATTACTTTGCTTCATCGCCCTCGGCATTTCGACCTTCGGCATTGCGCTTGGCCTGAAATGCGTCGAACGCTTCCTTATCGCGCTTACGGCGCTGCTCGGCGCGATCTTCGGCAAAGGCTTGGCGCTCCACTTCAAGGTCGTTCAAAACCTTGGCACGATGTTCGTCAAAGGCAATATTGCCGGTTCGGCCCATCCGATTACCGCGCCCACAGCCGCCGCGCCCTTCAAACCCGTGCATACCACGGCCTTGCCCATCAAAACTCTGACCATCCTGTCTGAACCGGCGTCCATTCCAGATGAAATAGCCCAGCGCGGCGATACCGAGCGGCGGGAAGATTGCGATGCCAGTTACCAGAGCCAGTGCTTTTACCGGGTTGAAGCCCGGGCGCTTGGCCCAGCCGAAACGTTCGCCATGTGAGTGGCGGAAGTGGTGGCGGCCCTTGGCAAAATCTTCGGTATTAGCATTAGATTCGTAAGTCATTTGATTTCCTTCTCTGTTGTTACGATACATCTAAAGATATATCTTAAGATATGACTTACAAGAGTTGAGACACTTATTTTCGGTATTTAATTTTTGGAGTGAATAGCCAAACAAAAACGCTGCGGGCCCTCTTGGCACGCAGCGTTATTAAGAACAGAGGTTGTGAGTGGTGCTTACTTCGGCGCGCGTTTGGCCAAAATGCGTTGCAAAGTTCTGCGGTGCATATTGAGACGGCGTGCGGTTTCGGAAACATTGCGCTCGCATATTTCATAGACGCGCTGAATATGCTCCCAGCGTACGCGGTCCGCCGACATCGGATTTTCTGGTAGTTCCAGCTTTTCATCACCCACACGTGTCAAAGCGTTGAACACATCATCAGCGTCTGCAGGCTTGGCAAGATAGTCAACTGCGCCCAGTTTCACGGCAGTGACCGCGGTAGCGATGTTGCCGTAACCTGTGAGCACGATGATCTTTGCATCGGCGCGTTTCAGGCGGATCGCTTCGATCACTGTAATGCCATTACCGTCGCCTAGGCGCAAATCTACGACCGCATAAGCGGGCGCTGCTGCGGTGACGGCATCAAGGCCGGCGGCAACACTGTCGGCAGCGCGAACTTCAAAGCCCCGCGTTTCCATGGCGCGCGAAAGGCGATTTAGGAACGGCTTGTCATCATCCACCAAAAGCAGGCTGCGATCCGCACCAATTTTTGACAGGTCGATTGTGCCCGTTTCGCTCATTGCGTTATCCCTTTTAATGATCTTTAGATTGATTTGGCGCGGTAGGGGGCATTTGTCAAAGCCATTGCGACCTTTTGCGTAGAATCGAGTGCTTCCATGGCGTTTCGCGGCCATTGAATTTGGATATTCGCGCCAGTAAGCGCATCGTTGCGGTTGCTGAAGGTCAATGTTGCGCCGGACCTTTCCAGTAATGTCTTGGCAATGAACAAACCCAAGCCCAAGCCACCGCCGCCGTTGCGCGGGGTGGGGTTACGGCTGCGGGCATAGGGCTCGCCAATGTGATCCAGCATATCGGTCGAAAATCCGGGACCATCATCAATGATGCTGATTGAAACTGTCCGGCCAGTCCATTTCCACTCAACTGAGACGGCCGACTTAGCGAAGTCCACCGCGTTTTCTACCAAGTTACCTAGCCCGTAAATAACGCCAGGATTGCGCCGCCCTACAGGTTCCGCACCTTCACACTTGCCCTCAAGCTTGTTGATAATTATGCCAAACTCGCGATGCGGCGCTATGACCTCTTCGATCAATGATGTCAGCGGCATTTGGCTCAAATGCTGCTCACCCTCCGCCGAAAGGCTGCTGAGACGTTGCAATATTTCGCGACAGCGTCCGGTTTGGCTGACGATAAGCTCAACATCCTCCTTGTGCGGCGATGACTTTTTCATCGCTAAATCCAACTCACGGGCAACAAGAGCAATGGTCGCGAGTGGCGTTCCCAGTTCATGGGCGGCGGCGGCGGCAAGGCCATCCAGTGCGGACAAATGTTGTTCGCGTTGCAATACCAGTTCGGTTGCTGCCAGGGCGTCCGTAAGCTGGCGCGCCTCTTGAGCGACACGCCGCGAGAAGACAGACGTGAAGGCTAAGCTGGATAAAATAGCGAAATAGATACCGGCTTTCAAAACCGACGGAATGATAAACGTAGTGCCTGCTGTCCACGGAAGGGGCAGATGATGTACGGCGAGAATGCTGACACAGGTCACCACTATGCCGGACAATATCAACGTTAGGCGAAGGGGAAGCGACGAGGCTGAAACAACGGCGGGCACGATCATCAGCATCGCAAATGGGTTTGAGATGCCGCCGGTTAAATAAAGCAGGCCAAACAGCTGCAAAACATCAAAGCCGAGAATGGCAAATGCCGAGCGCGGGTCGAGCCGCACGGTTGTTGCATAGCGAAATGTCAGGAAAAGATTAAGCCATGCCGAAAGCGCAATCAGCGCAAAGCAAAGGCTCACCGGCATCGGGAACCCAAGACCGTAGGCGACCAGCAGAACCGCCATAGATTGCCCTGCAATTGCCAACCAGCGCAACCTGATTAGTGTTAGCAAGCGCAAACGGCGCGACTCAAATCTGTCCGTGTTTTGGATTTCCGTCGTCATTTACCCTTCATAGCGACTGTTTGCCATTTAGTGAAATGCACAAATGTCGCGTCGGGTCAGCCCTTAACGATGGACTTAAGTGACATATTGGCATCGCCTGCCTGCTCGCGTGTCAGTGGCTTGCCAAGCTCTAGAATTTTGCGGGACATCGCGAAGGTCAGTGCATCATTGAAGCAATCCACGGCGAGAAATTTATCAGCCTTAAAATAGAAATGGGCGCGGCGGCCCTCGCTGGTACGCACCACAATATTATCATAGCCAGTGTTGAGACCAGCGATTTGCAAGTTCAAATCGAACTGGTCCGACCAGAACCATGGCACTTCATTGTAAGTGTTATTCTCGCCAGCGATATTGGCTGCAACCAGTGCGCCTTGATCATGAGCGTTCTGTACCGATTCCAATCGCATCAATGCTCCATCTTTCGGAAACGCAGCGCAATCTCCGAGAGCGTAGATGTGGGGATCAGACGTGCGCAACTGCGCATCGACAATGATGCCATTGCCGGTTTGTAAGCCGGCGTCAACAGCGAGCGCGATATTGGGCGTGATACCGATACCAACAATGACGAGATCTGTGGGGATGACACTGCCGTCTTTCAGCTGTACGCCGCTTGCCATGCCATTAGTTTCTACAATGTGGCTGACATGTACGCCCTCACGAATATCAACGCCGTTGGCGCGGTGGAGGTCACGCAGCACGTCCGAAGTCTCTTTTGAAGCTACACGCTGTACAATGCGCTCCGCTGCCTCAAGAACGGTCACAGCAACGCCCATTTTCGACGCTTCGGATGCGGCCTCCAAACCGATATAACCGCCGCCAATGACAACCAACTTCTGACCTTCATGGAGCGTTGCTTTGAGACCGTCTGCGTCACCCAAATCACGTACTACGAATACATTTTTCAAATGACCACCAATTTCAACGGGCAGTCGGCGCGGTGTCGCTCCTGTGGCAATTACCAAATTATCGTATGTAAGCTTGGTACCATCGGCGAGAACAACGCTTTTAGTTGCGGCGTCGATCGAAGCCACATTCGTTCCACGTATCAATTCAATATTGTTATCAGCGTACCATTCCGGTGCGCGCAGATAAATATAATCCAGTGTGGATTTACCAGACAAATATGCCTTAGACAGCACTGGTCGCTGGACCGGGAAATTATCTTCAGCGCTAATGAGTGTGATGGAGGCATCCGGCGCGTGCGCCCGAAGTTTAGCGGCAACCGCCACGCCCGCATGGCTGGCTCCGATGATAATTGTCAAGCTTGTCATCACTCATTTCCTCGCAAATATTGTTACGGCCGCCAATCAGACCGGCACTCCGTCTATAGTTTTCCAATGTGCATAGCAGTCAAAATATAGCTGATTGCAATATCGTCGCCCATCTTCCCACGCTATTTGCTATCGAATCTAGCGGGTTTGAAATATTTGGTGTGTCGCATCCGTCCAAAATTGACAGCAAACTTTCAGAAAACGCCTTCACTGCGGCAGATTTAGCACCAATCCGCTCACCGCAAGAATTGCTTGAAAGCGAACTCGGCAATTAGCCTCAAACACTTGCGACCTGCGCAGCGGTAACTGCGATCATATTGTAGACATCGTCAGTTGTGCAGCCGCGGGATAGATCGTTTGCTGGCTTTGCCAAGCCTTGCAATATAGGCCCGATAGCCTTTGCGCCGCCAATGCGTTCGGCAATTTTATAGCCGATATTGCCCGATTCCAAATTAGGGAAAACAAAAATATTGGCTGCTCCCTTGAGTGGTGATTGCGGTGCCTTGCTTTGTGCCACGCTTTCCACGAAGGCGGCGTCAAATTGCAACTCGCCATCAATCATGAGGTCTGGATGCGCCCATTTCACAATGCGCGTAGCCTCAATAACTTTGCTGACCCGCTTGTGTTTGGCGCTGCCGAGCGTGGAGAAGGACAGCATGGCAATTTTAGCGTCTATACCCGTCAAATTTTGAAATGACATTGCAGATTTTATCGCGATATCAGCAAGCTCAATGGCATCCGGCTCGATTGTCAAGGCGCAATCGGCAAAGACAAATGCGCCCTGCTTGGGTTGAAAGGGCTTATCCAGCACCATCAGGAAAAAGCTTGATGCGATTTTGGTGTTTGAGGCGAGCCCGATTATTTTAACGGCATTACGTATGATTTCCGCCGTCGGTGTCCCCGCACCTCCGACTGTGCCATCGGCGAGACCAAGGCGCACCATCATGGCCGCAAACTTAATGGGATCGCGCATGGCGGTGTCGGCAAATTCTTTCGTGCCACCAATGTCTTTACGAAGTTCATAGAACGCATCTGAAAGTGTGCCATGCAGTGACGAATGCCGGGGATCTATGATCGCTACATCGCTCTGGGGCGGTGCCAACTTTGCTATTTTTTTTGGGTCTCCAAGCAACGTAATTTTGGCGAGACCATCGTGTGCAGCTTGGTAGGCCGCCTCAACAATTCGCCTGTCATCGCCCTCGGGCAAAACAATGTGGCGCTGGTTCAATATTGCTTTTTCAATGATGAGGTTGAGCACTGACATGGCGCGTCAACCTAGGTATTTCATGCCAGTAACAATGAAAACCGCGAGAAATACCGTTTCCGCGACGATAAGAAAAACCGCAGCGCGGCCAACGTCCAAAATACTTTTCAATGAGGTTTTGAGACCGGAAGCCGCAATGCCGCAGAGCAGCGCCCAGCGCGAAATATCCGCAACTGCATCCGCCGTTGGCTTGGGGATGTAGCCAAGCGAATTAAGGGTGGCCAAGATTAGAAAACCTATCACAAAGCCCGGCATAATGGGTGCGCGCTTACCGACGTCAGCGCCTTCTGACGCCATATTGCGAAACATCAGCGAAAAACAAAGGACGACAGGGGCAAGCATTGTGACCCGAATGAGCTTTACCAGCGTTGCCACTTCGCCAGTCTCCTGACTAACGGAGAAACCCGCACCAACCACTTGCGCCACATCATGAATCGTTCCACCGAGAAATACACCTGCTTCATGATGGCTAAGGCCGAGTTTCTGCGTGAGTACTGGGTACATTGCCATGGCTACGGTGCTGAGTACGGTAACGCCTAGTACTGTGAAAATCAAATTGCGTTCGCTGTCTTTATCCTTGGGCAATACTGCGGCTATCGCCATTGCAGCCGACGCGCCACAGATAGCCACGGCCCCGCCCGTGAGAAGAGACAAGCGCCAGTTCTGGCCGACAATCCGTCCAAGCCCCAGACCCATAATTATTGTGAGCACCACGCCGCCGACGAGCAGTGCGACTGTGCCGGCGCCAAGGCTAATGATTAGCTCAACGCTGATACGCACACCCAGCAGCGCGACGCCGATGCGCAGCACTTTCTTGGCAGTGAGGTTTATGCCTTCAACGCACTTGCCTTCCTCGGCCAGGAAATGCAGCGCAATACCCAACAGAAGCGCCATCAGCATCGCAGGCGCGCCATAATGTTCCGACAAGAATTGTGCCGCCAAGGCTACCAGCGCACTGACAATAAGGCCCGGCCCGTTGACCGAACACCAATTGGCGAAAGCCGCGATTAGCGGCTGTTGCAGTAGAAGATTCGGTTTGTTCTCGCTCATTTAAGATCAGGCTGCGGGCGCATATCGGCGCGATCAATTCCGGCCACGGAGACCGGTTTCTTCATCGCATCGCGGCGGAAGGGTTCGCCAAGTTCCTGATTGAGAATGATTTCGATGAAGGTCGTAATGCCGTTTTTCTGGTCATCTGCCGCCGTTTGTAGCGCCTTGGTGGTTTCCGCCATTGTGCGCACTGTGACGCCCTTAAAGCCACAGGCTTCAGCGATTTTGGCATAACTCAATTTGGGGTCAAGCTCGGTTCCTACAAAGTTATCATCGAACCATAAAGTCGTGTTGCGTTTTTCTGCACCCCATTGGTAATTTCGGAATATGACCATGGTGATGGCCGGCCACTCATCACGGCAAATAGACGTCATTTCGTTGACCGATATGCCGAAGGCGCCATCGCCGGCAAAGCCAAATACAGGCACATCGGGGCAGCCGATTTTTGCGCCGATGATGGACGGAAAGCCGTAACCGCAGGGACCGAACAGGCCGGGAGCTAAATATTTACGGCCCTTTTCGAATGTTGGATAGGCATTGCCGATGGCGCAATTATTGCCAATGTCAGACGAGATGATCGCATCTTTTGGCAGTCCTGCCTGAATGGCGCGCCATGCTTGGCGCGGAGACATGCGGTCTTTATCGCGCTTGCGGGCTTCTTGGTTCCAGACTGTGCCGGGGTCATCGTCTTCATGGTCCATAGACGACAATTGCTGAAGCCATGCTGATTTTGTTTGATGAATTGTGGCCTTGCGGGCCTCGCGGCCTGCATCACCAGCCTTGGCATCAAGCCCTTCAAGAATTTGCGTGGCAACCTGTTTGGCATCGCCGCAAATGCCGACGGTGACCTTCTTGGTCAAACCAATGCGGTCTGGATTGATGTCCACTTGGATAATCTTGGCGGTCTTTGGCCAATAGTCGATGCCGTAACCGGGAAGAGTGGAAAATGGGTTGAGGCGCGTGCCGAGTGCCAGCACCACATCCGCCTTAGCGATGAGTTCCATCGCGGCCTTTGAGCCATTATAGCCGAGCGGGCCAACTGCCAGATAATGGCTCCCGGGGAAGGCATCATTGTGCTGATACCCACAACAAACGGCTGCATCCAGGCGCTCGGCAAGGGCGATGGATTCAGGGATTGCGCCTCCGGTAACGACGCCTGCACCATTGAGGATGACGGGGAATTTTGCTTCGGATAAAATCCGTGCGGCCTCTGCGATGGCCAGCCTGCCGCCTACGGGGCGTTCAAACTTCACGATTTGCGGTAGTTCGACGTTGATGACTTGCGTCCAAAAATCGCGCGGTATGTTGATTTGCGCGGGACCACAGCCACGGATGGCCTTTTCAATTACACGATTCAAGACTTCGGGAATCCGCGAAGCATCGCGCACTTCCTCCTGATAGCAAACCATATCCTGAAACAGCGCCATTTGCGGCACTTCTTGGAAGCCGCCTTGGCCCATAGTTTTGTTGGCGGCTTGAGGTGTTACCAGCAACATCGGTGTATGGTTCCAGAATGCGGTTTTTACTGCTGTTACAAAGCCGGTGACGCCCGGTCCATTTTGGGCAATGGCCATGCCCATTTTGCCAGTAACGCGGGAGTAGCCATCGCATATAAGACCGGCATTGGTTTCGTGAGCGCAGTCCCAAAAGGTTATACCAGCTTTCGGAAACAAGTCCGACACGGGCATCATTGCCGAGCCGATGATGCCAAATGCGTGCTCAATCCCGTGCATTTGCAGCACTTTGACAAAGGCTTCTTCGGTGGTCATTTTCATTCGGCAAATCCTTGTCTGCGGGAAATAATTTAGGTCTGTCTTTACCTCGGCGCTGTCAAAAATCCGAAGCGCTTAGTGCACATTCTAAAATTAGCTTTGTTAGGCTTCTGGCTCTATAGCCAGATTGGAACTTCAATAGGTCCACAGTCCAGCAGCTTCGTCGCAACCTTGCCTATAGTTTCGCTGCGACCTTGGCTAATATTTCAATACCCGGCGCAATGCGTTCGGCCGGAAGTGACGAAAAACCCAGCCTGAAATGATTTGCCTTTTGCGATGGATCACTGAAATAGACCGCGCCCGGCTCAATCAAAACGCCCTGCTCCATTGCCCGCTCAGCCAGTTTGGCACTGTCGAGATATGGTGGCCCTGCTACCCAGTATGATGTGCCACCAAAGCCGGGGCTTTGTGTCCAACCGGGGAAATGTGCTTCCATTGCTGCTTTCATCACATGCCAGCGATTGCGGTAGGCACGGTGCAGTTTGCTAATCAACATATCATGATGGCCCAGTGCCAGAAAAAGAGCCACGACACGCTGGTTATTGCCTGGCGGGTGGCGAAGCATGAGACGCCGCAATGCACGGGCTTCCCTAATGAGTTCCGGCGGGCCGACAATAAACCCCATGCGTAAGCCCGGCATCAGCGATTTTGAAAGGCTGCCGACATAGATAACACGGCCGTTTTCATCAAGAGATTTCAGTGCTGGCGTCGCTTGACCGAGATAGTTGGTTTCAAACTCATAATCGTCTTCGATGATTATTGCATCCGACTTGTTTGCCCAGCCGAGCAAAGTTTGCCGGCGCTCCAAACTCATGGTCACATTGGTAGGAAATTGGTGGCTTGGTGTTACGAACAGCAACTCGCAGCCATTTAGCTTTTCATCAGGCCTCAGCCCTTCAGCATCTATCGGGAGAGGTCGTAAATTATTAGTCATCAGGCCAAAAATGTTGCGAATATCGGGATAACCCGGATCTTCAACGCCAACAACCGTGCCCGGCTTCACCAATAGACTTGCAAGAAGATAGAGCGCATTTTGCGCGCCGAGTGTAATCAATATCTCATCCGCGCCCGCTTGAATGCCTCGTCTAGGCAAGATGCGTTGGCGAATTTGCTCAATCAACATCGGATCATCAACCGTAAAGCGATCATCTGTCCAAGCATCCAGCCATTTGCGGCTCATGGCTTGACGCATACACTCGCGCCACTCCGCAATAGGAAACAGCGCGGGATCTGACTGACCATAAATAAAAGGAAACGGATAATCATGCCAATTTTCTGGTTTGACGATATTGGTTTGGACCGAGGGCGTGATGCGCAGGCGCGCGCGGATATCCAAAATGCCAGCATTGTCAGCGCTCGTTGCACGGGCCATCGCCTTGGGCTGGCGGGTCGTTGCCGATGACGGCAAATTTGCCAAGTCTTTCGAAACGTAAAAACCTGAGCGCTCACGCGGCGTTAAAAATCCATCTGTCGCCAGCGTTTGGTAGGCGAGAGTTACAGTATTGCGCGAAACTTTGAGCCGCTGCGCCATCAGACGCGTGGAAGGAACCGGCGCATCGGTCGGAATCTGGCCGGACAAAATTGCCGAGACCAGCGTCTCCCTGATCTGCGACTGCAAAGTCGTCAGCTTGACCGGATCGACATGGAAAATGGCGTCGCGCACAAAATCCTCCTAAAATTCCTTATTGTGCTAGACCACTTAAAAGCTGGTATTCTGGCACTATTATCATGCCAATAGGTCCATATGTCGTTTCCGTTAGCAAGCGCAATCTTAGCAAGACAGCCAACTAACAGCTTGGTTTCCGCTGGAGCATGCTAATGATCGCCAAAAATAAATTGCTTGCAATTATTTATAAATGAAAATTATACTAATTTTTTCATTTGTTCTTTTCTGTGCACGTGACGTTTGACATATCAGGATTCCTATCATGGCTGAATTTCCCACCACCGCCCGCGTTGTTATCATCGGAGGCGGGGCAGTTGGCGTATCCAGCCTCTATCATCTTGCCAAGGCTGGCTGGACCGATTGTGTGCTGTTGGAAAAAAACGAACTGACGGCAGGGTCAACGTGGCATGCGGCGGGAAATGTGCCAACGTTTTCGAACTCATGGTCAATTATGAACATGCAGCGCTACTCGACTGAGCTTTATCGCGGGCTGGGTGAAGCCGTTGATTATCCGATGAATTATCATGTCACGGGGTCAGTTCGCCTGGCTCATTCCAAACAGCGTATGCAGGAGTTCGCGCGCGCCAAGGGCATGGGGCGCTATCAAGGCATGGCGCTTGAGGTACTCGGCATTGACGAGATCAAAGGCAAATATCCTTTTGTGGAAACGCATGATTTGGCGGGTGCACTGTATGATCCGGCGGATGGGGACATTGATCCAGCGCAACTAACTCAGGCTTTGGCAAAAGGTGCGCGCGATTTAGGTGCAACGATAATGCGCTTCACACCTGCCACTGGCGTTTCGCGCAAAAATGACCAGTGGATTGTGCACACCGAAAAGGGCGATATTACTTGCGAATATGTAGTGAACGCCGCCGGTTACTATGCCCAGCGTGTCGGCGAATGGTTCAAGCCCTACGGCGGGCGCACGGTTCCTATGATGGTGATGAGCCATCAATATTTGCTGTCGGAACCGATTGCGGAAATTGAAGCTTGGTCCAAAGAAATGGGCCACAAGCTGCCATTGCTGCGCGATGTGGATAGTTCCTATTATTTACGCCAAGAAAAGACCGGCTTTAACCTTGGTCCTTACGAGCGCAATTGCAAAGCGCACTGGATGAGCCCGGCAGATGCCATGCCAGAGGATTTCAGCTTTCAGCTATTTCCTGACGATTTGGATCGGTTGGAATGGTACATTGAAGACGCCATGGCCCGTGTGCCGCTGCTAGGCACCGCTGGCATTTCCAAGATTATCAATGGTCCGATCCCTTATGCACCGGACGGTCTGCCCCTCATTGGGCCAATGCCTGGTGTGCCTAACGCCTTTGAGGCGTGTGTATTTACGTTTGGCATTGCGCAGGCAGGCGGGGCAGGCAAGGTGCTAGCGGAATGGATAACGGAAGGTGCGACCGAATGGGATATGTGGTCATGCGATCCGCGCCGCTTCACGCAATATGCCGATCAAAGTTACACCAATGCCAAAGGCATTGAGACCTATGGCCACGAATATGCCATGCACTTTCCCAAACATGCGTGGCCAGCGGGGCGCAACAAAAAGTTGTCGGCGATTCATGACCGCATCGCGGCGCTTGGTGCGCAATTCAAGCCTTACCATGGCTGGGAACGCGCCAATTGGTATGCTCAAGATGGCGATGATACTTCAGAGCAAACTACCCAGACATGGGATCGTGCAGGGCCATGGATGCCGCGCATCAAAGCAGAGTGCGAAGCTGTGCGCGATGCCTGCGGCATTCTCGATTTACCGGGCTTCTCACGCTATCGCTTGAAAGGCGAAGGTGCACGGGCATGGCTGAATACTATTACCGCAAGCAAACTGCCAAAGCCGGGCCGTATAGGCCTCGCCTACTTTAGCGATAGGCGCGGACGCATTATGACGGAAATGTCCGTTATGGCGCTGGACGAGGATTTTTTCTTCCTGATCACAGCGGCGACCGCGCAATGGCATGATTTTGAGTGGCTGAAGAAATTTATGCCTGAGAATGCGGCCTTCACACTTGATGATGTTACCGAGCAGTTTTCTTGCCAAATTTTGACGGGACCAAAATCCCGCGAAATTTTGTCTTCTGTTACAGATGCTGACCTTTCTAAGGGCTGGCTGACACATCAATCTACACAGATTGCTGGGCGCTATTGCCAGTTAGTACGCGTGTCTTTCGCCGGAGAATTGGGATGGGAAATCCATACGAAGGTGGAAGATACGCCGGCGATTTTTGATGCTGTTTGGGCGGCAGGACAGGCGCATGGCTTGAAGCCGTTCGGCATGGAGGCGCTGGATAGTTTGCGCATGGAAAAAGGATATCGTGCGTGGAAGGGCGATCTTTCCTCTGATTACTCACTGAATGAGGGCGGGTTGGATCGCTTCATTGACTGGGCGAAGGATGATTTCGTCGGGAAACCGGCGCTTGCCGCTGAAAAACAGCGCGGTACGGCTAAAAGCTTTGTTACACTGATTGTTGATGCTGGCGATTGTGATGCGCCATATATGTCCACGCTTTGGCATCGGGGCAAAGTGGTGGGTGAAACCACATCCGGCAATTGGGGCTATCGCATCAATAAATCCATTGCGTTGGGAATGCTGAAAACTGAACTCAATGTGCCGGGAACCGAGTTGCAAGTAGAGATTTACGGGCAGCTTTATAGAGCCGTGGTTCAGGAAAACCAACCACTTTGGGATCCCGAAAATGCAAGGATACGGGCATGAGCCAGACTAAAACCATTCCCGCCAAAGCCCGCGCTGTCATTATTGGTGGCGGTATTTCCGGCTGTTCAGTTGCCTATCATTTAGCGAAGCTGGGCTGGACGGACATTGTGCTTTTGGAGCGCCAACAACTAACGTCCGGGACCACATGGCATGCGGCTGGGCTTATCGGCCAAATGCGCGGCACGCAGAATATGACGCGGCTGGCGAAATATTCGGCTGATCTTTATGTGAAGCTGGAGGCTGAGACTGGCATCGCAACAGGGATGCGTCAGTGCGGATCAATCACCGTCGCGCTTACAGAAGACCGCAAGGAAGAGATTTACCGGCAAGCCTCGCTGGCTCGGGCTTTCAATGTTGACGTTCGTGAAATTGAGCCGCGCGAAGTGAAGCAAATGTACCCGCACCTCAACATATCGGATGTCGTGGGCGCTGTGCATCTACCCCTAGACGGGCAATGTGACCCCGGCAACATTGCGCTAGCGCTGGCAAAGGGTGCGCGTATGCGCGGGGCGCAGATTTTCGAACACACGAAAGTGACCTCCGTTCACCAGAATAACGGCCGGGTGACAGGTGTTTCGTGGCAACAAGGTGAGCAAACGGGCCGGATTGATGCTGATGTGGTGGTGAATTGTGCTGGCATGTGGGCGCAGGATTTTGGCACCATGTCTGGCGTCTCAGTGCCGTTGCACGCTTGCGAGCACTTCTATTTGGTTACTGAACCCATCGAAGGCCTTGGTCGCCTTCCTGTATTGCGCGTGCCGGATGAGTGCGCTTATTACAAGGAAGATGCCGGCAAGATGATGCTCGGCGCTTTTGAGCCGGTTGCCAAGCCTTGGGGCATGGATGGCATTCGCGAAGACTTCTGTTTCGACCAATTGCCGGAGGATTTTGCGCATTTTGAGCCGATTCTCGAAATGGGCGTCAACCGTATGCCGATGCTCGGAACCGCGGGAATTCATACATTTTTCAATGGTCCGGAGAGTTTTACACCGGATGATCGCTATTATTTGGGCGAAGCGCCGGAACTGGGCGGCTATTATATGGCGACGGGCTATAACTCCATCGGTATCGTCTCAAGTGGCGGGGCGGGCATGGCGCTGGCGCAATGGATCAATGATGGCGAAGCACCGTTTGACCTTTGGGAAGTGGACATACGGCGGATGCAGCCCTTCCAAAAGAACCGCCGCTATTTAAAAGAACGCGTTACTGAAACACTCGGCCTGCTCTATGCTGACCATTGGCCTTATCGCCAAATGGCGACATCGCGCGGGGTCCGGCGCTCGCCTTTGCATGAACATTTGAAGGCAGAGGGTGCTGTTTTTGGCGAGGTGGCAGGCATTGAGCGGGCCAATTGGTTTGCCAATGAGGGCCAAGAAGCGGCTTATAAATATTCATGGAAACGGCAAAACTGGTTTGAAAACAATGCGTTAGAACATATGGCCGTGCGCACCAATGTTGGCCTGTTTGATATGTCATCCTTCGGCAAGATCGCTGTTGAGGGTAAGGATGCTTGCCGGTTCCTCAATCATGTTTGCGGCAATGAGATAGACGTTGAAAATGGGCGGATCGTCTATACGCAAATGCTGAATGAACGGGGCGGGGTGGAGAGCGATCTGACGGTTACGCGGCTTACCGAAACGTCGTTTATGCTGGTGGTTCCAGCGGCGACTGTGCAGCGTGACTTGTTCTGGTTGCGCAAGCATGCCATTGATTTTGCTCATCTCTTTATCCGCGATGTTTCCAATAGCGAGGCGGTGATTTGTATTATGGGGCCGAATTCGCGCGCGCTTTTGAACAGGGTCTCGCCCAATGATTTCTCCAACGCGGCGCACCCGTTCGGTACGATGCGGGAGATCGAAATTGGCATGGCGATAGCCCGCGCCCACCGCGTTACTTATGTGGGGGAGTTGGGTTGGGAGCTATATGTGCCGGTTGATATGGCAGCGCATGTGTTTGAAACCATTAGGGAATCCGGCAAAGAGCTAGGCTTGAAGCTATGTGGATTGCACACGCTGGATAGCTGCCGGATCGAAAAAGCCTACCGGCATTTTGGCCATGATATTTCCGATGAGGATCATGTACTGGAATCAGGGCTTGGCTTTGCGGTGAAGACTGAAAAGGCCAATTTCATCGGGAAAAATGCTGTTTTGGCGAAGAGAGCCAGCGGATTGACCAGAAGATTGGTGCAATTCAAGCTTTTAGATAAAGAACCATTGCTCTTCCACAATGAGCCGATTGTGCGGGATGGAAAGATCGTGTCATTCCTCACATCGGGCAATTATGGCCATGCGCTTGGTGGGGCTATAGGTCTTGGCTATGTGGCATGTCAGGGCGAGACGCCGGAGCAAGTGCTTGATTCGACATATGAAATCGAAGTGGCTGGGGTGCGGTTCAAGGCGCAAGCCTCGCTAAAACCGATGTATGACCCGAAGTCTGAAAGGATTCACGGGTAATAAATTCGGTGAGGAAGGAATGGCGCGCCCTAAGAGATTCGAACTCCTGACCCTCAGATTCGTAGTCTGATGCTCTATCCAGCTGAGCTAAGGGCGCGCATGTAAACACAAAACTTCCGTGCTTGCGCCTCCACTAAGGGGTGATTTGGCTAAAAGCAAGACAGTTTGAAATAAAAGTAGCGAGAAGCTAAAAAACTTGATCGGCAAGCGCATGAAGACCGGTCGGGAACCGCACGAACATCGTGCGGAAAGCGTACGGAGAGCGCCCAGACTTCGATTTTTGACCGCAAAACTCTTAATTTGCTTTCAGGGTCGGGTTCTTGCGCTTCCACTCGGAAATTAAAACCGGGCGCTCGGGTAGGCGAATTTCAAAATGCGTACCCGTTGGCCTGTCGGCGCGTAGCTCAATGGTGCCGCCATGAATTGTTACCAACTCATGGGCGATGGCAAGACCAAGGCCGGTGCCATCGGCGCGGCCAGAACCGCGAAAGGCAGTGAACAGATTTTCCCGCGCCTTGGCTGGCAAACCGGGGCCGGTATCTTCCACGCCGATGACAACGAAGGCACCAATGCGCCCGCCGCTTGTTGTCAGTCGCTTAGGTTCGTCGGCATCCACAACACTGTTGGTTAGCGCCTGAATGGAATTGCGCACGAGGTTGGACAACACCCGAAAAAGTTGATCTTGATCTGCATCCACTTCCAGCTCATGCGGCACGAGGTTGATTGCTTCGATACCCGCTGCGCGTAGCTCATCCAGCCCTAAAAGTTCATACACCTCTTCGACTAACGGATGGACGCGCAGTCGCTTTAAGTGTGGCTCACTTTCTTGTGCTTTGCCATAGGCGAGCACGCTTTCGGAAAAACTCACCGCACGGTCCAGCGTGCGCAGCAAGCGCGGCGCTAGTTTCTTAACGGCGGGATCATCGACATCAGCAAGCCTGTCGGAGAGTAATTGCGCAGGCGCTAACATATTGCGCATGTCATGATTGATTTTGGAAACCGCGAGGCCCAAATCCGCCAAGTGCTTGCGGCCTGCCAGCGTTCGCTGCAATTCGCGCTGCATGGTGGCCAACTCCCTGCCCGCCACGCCGATCTCATCATTGCGCTTATCGACCACCATAATGCCTGCGGGGTTTTCCGGGTTGGCGGAAAATTGCAGCATGTTTTTGGTCATGTCACGGATGGGCACAATCATCATTTTACGGATGGCGTAGAACACCAGCCCTGCCGTGAAAATTGATATCAGCAACGATAGCAAGAATACATTGCGGGCGTAGGCGAACAGCGCCTCGCGCAGCGACTTATCAGATATAATGATCTCGACCTGCTTATCGCTTTGCCCAACGGGCGCGGCCACGCGGATGGTCCTGTCGCCGCCATTGATGATGGTATCAAAAACATCACGCACGGCCATCAGCGCATCTGTGTCTTTGATCACAATATTACGTGCCACTTCAGAGGGTATCGTCTCGACCGCCAGCAGCCGCGATACGCCCTGTTCGCGTAGTACGATGGCTTTCGCGCCGGTGGCCATCAATACGTCATCCTGCAAACTGCGCGGCAGGCTGGCAACATCCGAGTTAGCCAAAACAACGGCAGCAACAGCGGCGGTGTTCACTTTGTCCTCCAGCCAGCGCATCCGGAAATTGGCAATGGAGGGAACAAAAATCAAAATTTCCGCCAACATCACAAACAGGATTGTGAG
>JAYTVD010000107.1:0-20491 GCA_043744175.1 Phyllobacteriaceae bacterium | reverse complement strand
CACGTTAGACTGAGCCAGCGAGCGAAGCTCGGCTTTCACGCCAATCGCCGCCAAATCTTGCTGAATGGCTTGCGCGACACGCGGCTGCGGGTCTGTGTTGGTCGAATACAGCACAGTCTCAAATCCATCGGGGAAACCAGCTTCTGCCAACAAAGCTTTTGCCTTTTCAACATCATAAGCATAGCCGGTGAAGGCCTTGTCGTAGCCCGGCATCAATGGCGGTAGCGGTTGATTGGCAATGGTTGCGCGGCCGTTAAGAAGCCGTGTAATGCGCTCCTTGTTGACGGCCATGTTCACGGCTTGGCGGACCTTCACATTGTCAAACGGTGCGACCTTTACATTAAGCGTCACATAGCCAGTTTGCAGCTGCTCACCGTCAACGATCATGCTTGCGCCCTCCGGCGAGTTCTTCACTTCCAAGAATTTTGCCGGTGGAATGCCATCGCCCGCGATATCCACTTCGCCCTTTTGGAGACGCAGTAGCGCGACGAGCGGATCTTGTCCGATCTCAACAGTGAATTGGTGCAAATGTGGCGTGTCTTTGAGGTAGTAATTTGGATTGGCTTCAAAAACCAAACGCTGTCCAACTGTCCATTCCTTCAAGGTGAACGCGCCTGAACCCACAGGCTGCTTGCCAAAATCACCAGCAGCGGCCTCAACCGCTTCCTGCGGAACGACGGAGGCAAAGTTAATCGCTAACTCATGCAAGAAAATCGCATCTGGGCGCGAAAGATGGAAAACAACTGTATAGTCGTCTGGTACTTCGATGCCCTCAAGTGTTTCACCCTTGCCACTTGATATTGCGTCATAGCCTTTGATTGAAGCAAAGAAGCCAGCGCCCGGCCCTTGTGTCTTCGGGTTTGCGGCGCGCTCAATGGAATATTTCACATCCTTGGCAATAACCTCACGACCGTTAGAGAACTTTACGCCCTTACGCATGTGGAATGTGTAGGTCAGGCCGTCCGGCGCTATTTCATATTTTTCGGCCAACGAGGGCACTAGATCAGGCGTGCCCGGGGTATAGTCGATGAGGCGGGAGTAGAGACTTTTAATCATCGACCAATTGACCAAATCGTAGCCGATCGCTGGATCAAGCGTCGAGATATCATCCTTGTAGGTAACAACGATATCGCCGCCTTGATTCACAGCATCCTGCGCCCACGCGGGCAGGGGAGTGAGTGCCAATGCCATTGCAACTGTTGAATATCTTAGCCAGTTCTTGAACATGTTTGTTCCCTTTTTTGTTGTGAGCTAACTAGTGCGAATACGCGGATCGATGAGAGGAGCGATGAGATCCGCGATGAGATTGCCAAAAACAATGGCAAATGCTGAGACGAGCGTAACGCCCATGATAATCGGAATATCGACCTGCTGGATGGCTTGCCACGCGAGCTGACCAATGCCCGGCCAGCCATAAACCGCTTCCACCACAACCACCCCACCCATAAACTGACCGATATCAATACCGATCATGGCAATGATCGGCAGCATCGCATTGGGCAGCGCATGGCGCAGCAAGATGCGGGCAGTTGAGAGCCCCTTTGCGCGGGCAGTGCGTACATAATCTTGATTGAGCACATCAATCATCGCCGAACGAACCATGCGGGCATACCAACCAGCACCCAAAACGCCGAGCGTCGTGGCGGGCAAAACAACATGCGCCCATGTGCCGTAACCACTCATCGGAAACCAACCAAGCGTGACGGCGAACACATAAAGAAGCAGCAGCGCCACCACGAATTGTGGCGCGGAAACGCCGACAAATGATGTCATCATTACAAGATTATCAATGAAGCTACCGCGCTTCACTGCGGCCGTAACACCAAGAACGACACCTAGCAGTACTTCGATGATTATTCCTGCGGCCATCAAAACCAGCGTGGCCGGAAGGCGCGATAACAGCAGCAAACCTACGTCGGTTTTTTGTGCGTAAGAGCGCCCGAAATTGCCGTGGAACAGATTGCCCAGATAGTGCCAGAATTGCATGAGCAGCGATTGGTCCAGCCCAAGTTCATGGCGAATATTGGCCACCGTCTGCGCCGTCGCGCTACGCCCTGCAATCATGCGGGCTGGATCTGCGGGGAGTGCGTAGAGCAGAATAAATGTTATGGCAGCGACACCAAACAAAATCAGCGCAGTTTGCAAGAGGCGGCGGATGAGGACGGATGTCATTCAGCCCCTCCCGCGCTGGGTTGGGTCAAGAATATCGCGCAGCGCATCACCCACCAAATTGAATGAGAGTGCGGTCAGCAAAATGATCGCACCGGGAATAAAGACCAGCCAAGGTGCAGACTGAAAATAGCTTTGGCTTTCGAAAATGATATTGCCCCAAGACGGCTGTGGCGGCTGCACACCAATGCCGAGGAACGACAGCGTCGCCTCCAAAAGCACCGTTGTTGCAATACCCAGAGTGCCCCACACGATGGCAGTGGGCATGAGGTGCGGCAAGATATGTTTGAACAGGATGCGTCCATGTCCCGCGCCAAGTGAACGTTCAGCCAAAATGAAATCACGTTCCACCAGCCCGCGGGTCTCGGTATATACAATGCGCGCCACCTGCACCCAATTGACCAGTGCAATCACCATGGCAACGATCCAAAGGCTCGGGCGAAGCAGCGCCGCCAACACGATAGCAAGGAGAAGTGCTGGAAACGCCATCATCAAATCGGTGAATCTCATCAAAAGATTGCCGAACCATCCGCGCACATAGCCAGCCACAATGCCGACGAAAAGTCCGATCGAAACCGCAATGCCGTTGGCCACCAATCCGATAATCAGCGATGTGCGCGCACCAAATAACAGCCTCGAAAATAGGTCACGACCAAGAGTATCGGTGCCAAGGGGAAATTGCGCGCTTGGAGGCAGCGGTGCGCCTTCCAACGTGAGTCCGTCAAACATTTGCTCGTCGGGACTATAGGGAGCCAGCAGCGGCGCTGCGAGCGCCATCACAATAACCAGCGTCACAATGATGAGGCCAAACAGCGCGGCAGGTCGGGTCGCAATTTGTTTTAGCAAACCCATCAACCAACCTCCGGAATTGGCTGTGAACTACTGACAATGGCTGCCGCAATTTGTTCAATTGGCTGGCGGCGCTGCATCGCACAATTGCGCAAAATTGTGTAGGCACCGCTTTCATCCACATTACGAAATTTCATAATCGCCTTCACCGCTGCATGGACCAAAGGGCGCAGGCGAATGCGCTCTTCGAGATGGGTCAGTGTTTCAACGTTTGCCTTGCGCTCGCGGTGTAATGCGTGGGCCATAGCAAGTGCAGGATAGACGGCCGATGGTGCCAAGGGTTTGGCAATAATCGCGCAAACGCCCTGATCCATCGCCCATGCCACGCGGCCCGGCGCTTCCGATCCAAGCAGCGCAATTAACGGGCGCGGCGCTTCCCCCTTGCTCCAAGGCAACAGCCCGTCCCAGCCCTCATCGGCGTCCACCAAGACAATATCCGGCAGGGCGGCAGCACTCAGCGCTTCCCATTGAACGGAGACAATCAGGCCTAGCAAACCAAGTTGCCGCGATAAGCGATCTGTAGTCTCGCTCTGCCTGTGCAATATGGTGGCACGCCAACCAGCAAAGTTCGGTGTTACTCTCATGAAACCACCCTCAATTGGGCGGGCATTCGCTTCACGCGACCTGTCAAATAGGGATCAGCAACGATCGGTAATTTTGAGGCGATAATATCAAACCCAAGCTGCGTGTTAATCTTGCCGATATAGAACGGCAGCGCGGCATGATGAGTGTTTTCATCAACCCGGATAGGGCCAAGCAGGCTCATCTGCGGCGTCGCGGCAAGGTACCTGCGGATGGATTGTGGATCATCAGTCTTCACCGCAACCATCGCTTTGACACAAAGTGTCACTGCCGTGTAGGTCGAGGCGAAGAAGCTAGAGACGCGGCGACCATTACCGAAGCGCTGATGAACGCGCGCCTTGAATGTTGCGTTTTCTGGAGATATGACGCTGTCAAAATAGGCAGCCGCAGAAAGCTGTCCTGTTGCAACGCCGTTAGCAAACTGGTCCAATTCGCATTCCGTCAAATCGCAACTCACCACCGGACATCTCTCGGGACTGAACGTGGGGTCTCGCTGCGCCAACGCCCTCATAGCGGTCAAAAGAGCAAAGCTTGCGGGGCCAACCAAATTATTCAAGATAAAGCTAGGGCGGCGCTGCTCGATATCGCTCACGATCCAGTCAACATCCGTTTCCTCCAAAGGCAGATAACGCTCGCCTAAGATTTCGCCGCCAACATCGCTGATAAGCTCGCGCGCCAGCCGGTTCATCTCCCAGCCCCACACATAGTTTGCACCCAGCAGGTAAGGACGTCGACCGTATCGTGGAATTAAATAATCGAATAGCGGCAGGAGGTGCTGGTTAGGGCAGCCGGCAATGTAGATGACGTTTTCATTGGCCTCGAAGCCTTCATAAGGTGCCAAATACCACAGGAGCGCGTCGTGCTTTTCTACAAGCGGTAGCACTTCTTTGCGCGCCAGCGAGGTAATTGTTCCGATTATATGGCGACACCCATGCTCGCGCAGCAACGAACGCGCGCCCTCGACATAGGCTAAAACGTCGCCCTGCGGATCAATAAACACAGTCTCAATTTCGATGCCATATTGGGCTTCAAGTTCGGTGATCGCCATCACCGCCCCATCCCGCGCATCAACGCCCATCGTGCCATAAGGTCCGGTGGTCGAGTAAAGCAGTCCTATCTTTAATCGCTGCGTCATGCGTCCCCAAAATAAAAAACCCCACGATGCCGTTCCGCGTACCGCGGAGCATCATGGGGCCAAACTGCCCGGTGACCGCCATGGGTCAAAGAGAAGGGCAAACCAATTTTTTTGCCCAAGTGATTGAAGTAAAGTATCACACGCAGCGCTTGTCAAGCGGGATACTAAAACTATCTAATTTTTGTAGTTGGTGAAATGTGAGAATTTTCAGACAAAAAAATGCAACCTGACTTTGCTCTAAATAGTTGACTGGCGATTTTTTCTGAACTTTCGCTACTGCTTTGATTATGTTGTCCATTCGCATGAATTTTAGCTGCATCACCGGCATACCTCGGCCAGTACTCAGTCTGGCCGCCAAAGAGAGGCGGCTATCGCTGCCGTGCTGACATCCCCTTTGCATCGTCGATACTTACAATCACCCCCGAATGCTTAAGACCTTAAAGGTATCATGCCGCGAAATGTATCTGAAAAGAATGGCAGGCAAAGCAGAAACTATTATACCAAGAACCTTATCACTTGACCCCAGAACTATACATCTAGTTGTGAGAGGACAGCATCCAGGCTTAATTTCCTAAACCTGCCACATTATTTCAGTTCTCCAACAGCTGAGTTGACGCGGTTGGTGATCAGATAAACTCATGGCATTTTCCTTGAAATACCATGAGTTGGGAAATACAGCGGGAGGGCGGAATGGCCGACGTATGCAGTGGTTGCATTGGTCACTCGCGATAGCGCTCTTTCACCCATTCGGTGTCGACATAAAGAGCACCCGCCCATAATCGCGCGGCTCCAATAAACCGGAAGCAGCCCAGTGCATCCAGCCCTCCCCAAAATAACTCCGTCACACCATCAGTGATCGGTTTACGTATTGAAAGCTAAAATTACTCCTCAAGGCGTGGCTATCGAGTGTGTTCAGGTAGAAAGTCCGCCCGATGCTTCACCTCCTCTCGTAAAATATTGGTGAAGATTTCCACAGCGGGATCAAGCGGTTGATTGGCACGGATACAGAGGCCTACCGCACCGAGCGTCGATTGTGTGTTGATAGGGAGAGCGACAAACTCCCCCGACGCAAGCTCTGCTGCAATCACGCCACGAGAGATAATCCAGACGGCACCATGTTCCCTAGTAAAGGCACGGCCAAACGAATCTGATACCGTTTCGATGACCTGCGTGGGCTGCGAGAGACCCTGTTCAATAAATAGGCGCTTCACGTAGGGTCCAATAATCGACACCGAAGTAGGCACTAGCATTGGTGAGTTTGAAATCTCACTAGCACTGACGGTGCTGCGTCCTGCCAGAGCGTGGCTGTTGTGAACGGCGAAAACGACAATGTCCCGGTAAAGCGGTTCAAAGACTAGACCAGTCATACTTTCAGGAGCGGGTAAGCGCCCCATAACGATATCAAGTTCCCCAGTGCGCAATTGGTCGAGAAGTGCGCGGTTTTCACCTGTGGATATGCGCAAAGGGTTTCGTAGACTCTCGGAAAGATAGCGAGAGACCGCACCCGGCATGATAAGGGCAGATACGGTCGGAAGAGCGCCGATGCGAATGGCCGGGCGATCAGTGAGGTTCAAGTCCGAAACGGCAGTCAATCCGTTTCGTGCAGCGGCAAGACTTTCGCCAGCATAGCGCAAGAAAGTCTCGCCTTGCGGCGTGATACGAATGCCACGGCCGTCTTTCGCCACCAGTGCCGTTCCACATATGGCTTCAAGTTCACGCAAGGTGCGGGTGACAGCGGGTTGGTGGTTATGGCCGCTTTGGTGGAACGGCAGCGGTGAACGAATTTACCGTGCTGCGCTGGATTACCATTGAAGACCCCAACCAACATTATCCGTTCTGAATCATGACCGATCAAACCTCAAACCCCTGCATCATCTGCGTTGCGATCACTGGTTCTCTTCCGACCAAAGAGAATAATCCAGCGGTGCCGATTACGATCGCCGAGCAGATTGAAAGCACACAGGAAGCTTTTGAAGCTGGTGCCAGCATTGCGCATTGTCATGTGCGCGATGATGAGGGAAAACCCACATCCGATCCGGAACGCTTTGCGCGGCTGAAGGAAGGGCTTGAGAAGCATTGCCCCGGCATGATCATACAGCTTTCAACAGGCGGACGTTCTGGTGCCGGAAAAGTGCGTGGCGGCATGTTGCCTTTACGACCTGACATGGCATCTCTCTCGGTAGGTTCAAATAATTTTCCGACCCGTGTTTACGAAAACCCACCTGATCTTGTGGACTGGTTGGCCTCTGAAATGCTGACTTACAATGTAAAGCCCGAGATTGAAGCTTTCGACCTTTCCCATATCGTCCAGGCTACAACCATGCAGAAAGATGGAAGGCTTAAGGGCCCGCTCTATGTGCAGTTTGTTATGGGGGTGAAAAACGCCATGCCTGCAGATGAGCGAATATTGGATTTCTACATCGAAACTTTGCAGCGGCTTTCGCCTGATGCCCAATGGTGCGCAGCTGGCATTGGTCCCGCACAGATCTTAATAAATGAGTGGGCTATAGCAAAAGGTGGCAACACGCGAACTGGCCTAGAAGACAATGTGAGGCTAGATAAAGAGGCGCTCGCTCCTTCCAACGCAGCGTTGGTTAAGCGGGCAGTGGCGATTTGCGATAGGTATTCGCGTCCAGTGGCCAGCTGGATGGAAGCTCGAACGATATTGGGGCTGTAGCAAATTGAGCTTGTGTTGATCTAATAATAAATCTCAATTCAACTAAGGTGCGCCAAGATATTTTATTTGATGGTGTATTGATTGCTGCAAGCGGTTTTGGCATTGTGATGCTCTAGGATTGCTAATTGTCGCGAAGCGAAAAGCAAACACGGAAAACATCATTTTCGCGTCTAACTACGCTGATGAGTTTTGCGTTGTGCGTTTTAATAGGCATTTGGGTAGCCAAGGTTATTTTGCCTTAGACCGTATCTTGGCGAAGATCATAATTTTCCAACTGGTTTTGACCTAATTAATACCAAGCAAAGTGACCTATATCGTTGGATATTGGATGCTGATGGCAGAGCGAAAACTGTCGATATTCTAACAAACGGCGCAACCGATACAGTTGATCTGCTTGCGCCGACCGATATAAAATTCGCCTTGGATATTACTTCCGCAACTTCGACAAGTAATTCCGGCAATCTTGTAAATTCCGGTACCGTCTTGGGTACTCTTGCCGCTGTTGACACAGATAGTTCGAGTTGGACTTACACCCTCTCTGGCTCAGACGCCGGAAAGTTTTCTCTGACGCCTGCAACGGGTGCAGTGTCAACACTGAACGTAGGTTTATTGAATCTCACTAATGGGGGTGACGCAAATGGCGATGGAATTTATACATTTGGTGTAACTGCTACAGATGGCGCTGGGCATAGCTATAGTGAATCTTACAATGTGTGGGTCGGTAAATCAGGTTCAGATGGCTCAAGTGCTACTCCTATCTTGATCTCAGCTGGAAGTGATATTGATTTTGGCTTAAACGGCGCGGATGTAATCAACGGCGGCGGCGGGGATGACGCGATTGTTGGTGGCGTTGGCAGCGACACAATCAACGGCGGTTTAGGCAATGATATGCTGGTTGGTGGTTCAGGAAACGATCTTTTCGTATTCAATAGCGTTCTAAACTCGACAACGAATGTTGACAGGCTCGGTGACTTCGATGCCACTAACGCCAATTCGTCAGGGGACACTGTCGCCTTAGACCATTTAATATTCGCAAACATTGGCCTAAGCGGCGTTCTCGCTGCGGGGGACTTTATCTCACTTGCAAGCGGTGGTCTTTCAGACGCGGTGGGTGCTGGTGTAAACATTATCTACGATCGGACGACCGGAAATCTGTTCTACGACAGTGATGGGGGCAGTAACGCAAATCGGGTGTTGTTTGCAAACTTGACGGCTTCCGGCACCGTGGACGCTACGGATTTTGTGGTCATCTGATATTTGTGAGGCAATGGGCGGGGTTTGGTTTATATAAAGTCAGGTCTAAGCCCCGCGCTCCATAAGGCTCTTTGTAAGTAGTGTCTTTACGTGCGGTAGTTTATATTCTGCTTAGAGTACGACTTTTTGTAGTGGACTGGCTTTGTCAACGGCACTCAATTGTCTGCCGATGGAGTCTGACGCCTTTTGGAGCGGGTCTTGGCTTAAATGCGTATAGCGCGCCGTTGTCTGCGGTTGTGAGTGTCCAAGCAACGCGCCAATCATCGGAAGGCTCATTCCATTGGCAACAGCTATCGACGCGAAGGTGTGGCGAAGATCGTGGATGCGGACATTTTCTAACCCTGCAAGATTGTGGATTGTCTTCCAATCTTGGAAGTTCTGCCAGCACTTGTAGGGCAGGCGGGTTCAAGTAAACAGCCTTTGCGCCGGTCTTGGAATCTAGGAAGCGAAGGCATTTGCCCTCAAAGTCCACCCATTCCCATTTAAGTGAACGAATTTCTTCAAATGCGCACCTGTGAGCAACAGAAGCCGAATTGCCGCAATTACGAATGGGGGATAGCGGTTAGCTATCTCATAACTTGCAAGCACTTTGCCAAGGTTCGCGATTTCGAGTTCGGATAGAAAGCGGTTGCGCCTGCATTCGGAAAACTTATCAACATGAAGCGCTTCATTGGTATAATCGACGCGATAGCCATTCTTTTCGCACCAATTGAAGAATTTGCGTAAGACAGCCAAGAGCCGGTTTGCTTCATAGGATGTTGAAGAAAGGGATTGTTGCAAGCGAGAAATGTCTCGACGGGTTAACTCACCAATTCATTTCCCTTTCAATCCTTTTGGCACTGGTTTTGCGATCAACCGACGGTATTCTGCAATCGAGCGGGATTTCAGCTTTCTCAAAAATTGATCAAGCAAGTCGCCAAATGTCTTATCTAGTTTCCATTTATGGACACGGCTAACGGGTCTTAGTTACGAGAAACTTGGCGCAAGAGCACATGCGCTTCGGTGCGCGCTTGATCGGCGGTAGTTGTGCCATGTGTGCTAATGGTAAGACGCCCGGTCATGCCAGAACGACCGTCAATGCGATATTGCACCAAAATATACCTTGAGGCCCGCTCACCTAATTTTCACGCCAAAGTCCTTCAATTGGCTATCCCATACATAGGCGTCTTTTCTGGTCGCTTCTAATTTATCAACAACGCCTTTGGTTATTTTGGCCATTTGACTTTCGTGCTTACTGGAGCGTTCCTAGTAAGCACATAGTAAGCCAAAGATACGGAACTTGCAAGAATCTCTAGGAACGACTTCCCACTTATCCATTTGATTCAAATGAACAATTTTCGCTATCAACGTTGCTTTAGGAATCGCGAAATACCAGAAAAAGCCAAATTTTTTATCAGTAGGTCATGGGTTCGACCCCTATCGCGCTCACCAATCATTCACACTTGGAATTCATAAGTTTTCAAAGGCCATGTACCTAAATCTTAATTCAATTGAAAACACATTCGAACTCGTCGATAAGTCCTCTGTATAAAGTAGCCGTGGCTGCGGGAGGGGAAATGGCACTGTCCTACAATCCGATTTTGGTTGCCCTGTCGATCGTTCTTGCGATGCAGGCGAGCTATGTTGGATTGAATTTAGCACTGAATATTTCTAGTTCGTTTGCGACACGCCGCCGCCTCTTAATTGCGGGTTCAGCCATAACGCTTGCTGTTGGCATTTGGAGCATGCACTTCGTGGGTATGCTGGCTTTGATTACGGATAGAGCAATTAATTATGCGGTGTTGCCAACACTTCTTTCTTTTCTGCTCTGCGTATTGGTAATGGGGATCGCCATTTTTCTAGCGAGTTTGCGCTCACAACGATTGCTCATTTTAGCGGCGTTGGTGATGGGGTTGGGTATTACCACAATGCATTATGTGGGGATGCTAGCCGTACACGACAGCGCGCATATGACCCATGATTTGCGCTTTGCGTTCGCAAGTCTGTTGATTGCCATCGCGGCATCGGGATTGGCACTTTGGTTGGCGTTTTCGGCAGACCGCCGTCCGCCATTATTTCTGTGCGCCGCAGTGCTCGGCTGTGCGGTTTCCGGCATGCACTACATGGCGATGGCGGGTACGACCCTACACTTTATGGACGCTAACAACACGGGAGCTGATTCGATAATTTCGGGAAGCGTTCTGGCCGTGATCGTCAGTGTTGTTGCCTTTTCTATATCGGGTTTATTCTTGCTGACACTCATTCCCGCTGAACATAGCCGCTCGCAGGATGATACCAAATGGAAGCCCATTCCAAATCTGGATGGTGTGGTTCTTGATAAGCCACGGTCTGAAATTGATTCCAATCTGGCAGTAAAACTTGCGACTGAAGATACAATTGCCGGTGCCTTGCTACCCATCGAGAGGAACGGTCACAAATTCCATATTTCGCAACATGACATAATCTCAGTTCACGCTAACGCGCACTACACATATATCTTCAATGGCCGTGATGATTTATTCTGCCCACTGTCAATTTCTGAGATCGCTTTAATCCTGCCGGAAACCTCATTTTTTCGCACGCATCGCAGCTACATTGTGAACCTTGCCAATGTCATTCGCATCAAGAAATCCGGCGATGCTGGCGTTGCCGAATTAGATGCGCCCATTCGTCGAACGGTGCCGGTTAGCCGTGCCCGTGTCAGCGTTTTGCGCAATGAGCTAAACGCATATCAACTAATAAATCAGTCTCAGCAACAACAATAATTTATGTCAACTTAGCTGACGCATTTCGTGCGCAGCTTTGCGCACTTGGTGCAAATTAGGGCGGTTCGTGCGCTTGCGCTTGTTCATGTCGGCGATCTCCTTCTCCTTACTATCACTAGCATTTTAAAAAACTCCGCCGGAGGGCGATTGGTTTTATTGAAGTGGTACGAAAGCTTTGGGAGGAGCACTCATGATACCCGGTACGTTTGATTACCATCGTCCCGCCACCGTTGCCGATGCCATCGCATTGCTCGGCTCGCTTGGTGAGGAAGCCCGAGTTTTGGCTGGCGGCCACAGCCTTATTCCTTTGATGAAAACGCGGCTGGCCTCGCCTGAACATCTCATTGATCTGGCGGCGATCGGCAGCCTCAAGGGCATAAGCATTAGCGGTACAGACATCATCGTCGGTGCTATGACGACGCAGCATGACTTGATTAGTTCAGACCTGCTGGCCAAGCATTTGCCGATTATTGCCGAAACATCGCTGGTCATCGCCGATCCACAAATTCGCTACAAGGGTACGTTCGGTGGCAATGTCGCCAATGGTGATCCGGGAAATGATATGCCCGCACTCATGCAGTGCCTCGCAGCGACCTATGTGCTTACCAGTGCAAACGGCAGCCGCGAAGTTGCGGCTCGGGACTTCTATCAGGGCGCTTATTACACCTCGTTGGAGCATGGCGAAATCCTCACATCGGTGCGCATCCCTATGCCGGCAGCTGGGCACGGCTATGCTTATGAAAAACTCAAGCGCAAGATTGGCGACTACGCCACAGCGGCAGCTGCCGTGATAATTACGATGTCCGGTGGCAAATGTACGAGCGCCTCCATTGGCCTCACCAATGTGTCTGAAACGCCTTTGTGGGCAGAGGAAGCAGGAGCGCTTTTGGTGGGAACAATGCTCGACAAAGCATCGGTCGACAAAGCCGTAGCTGCCGCTGAGGCTATCACCAACCCTGCATCCGATATGCGCGGCCCCGCTGAATACCGCACCAAAATGGCAGGCGTTATGATGCGCCGTGCGCTTGAGCGGGCCGTGTCCCGCGTGAAGAATTGAGGACGAAAGCAAATGGCTAAAACCCACATAACTTTGGACATCAATGGCAAGGAAGTGGAGGCGCTGGTTGAGCCGCGCACGCTTCTCATCCATTTCTTGCGCGAACAACAAATGCTCACCGGCGCACATATCGGCTGCGATACCGGCCATTGCGGCGCTTGCACGGTGGATATGGATGACATGTCCGTCAAAAGCTGCATGACGTTTGCCATCCAAGCCAATGGCGCGAATATCACGACCATTGAAGGTGTGGCCAATCCTGACGGCACGTTGAGCGCTTTGCAAGAAGGCTTTCGCATGATGCACGGTTTGCAATGCGGCTACTGCACACCGGGCATGATTTTGCGGGCGCATCGCTTGTTACAGGAAAACCCTAACCCGACTGAAGATGAAATTCGCCATGGCATAGCGGGCAACCTTTGCCGCTGCACCGGCTACGTCAACATCGTGAAAGCGATTGAATATGCCGCCGCCAAAATCAACGGAACCCCTTATCTGGAGGCCGCAGAATGAACGCGCTTACCCCAATAGATCAAGACCGCGCCGAGCGCACCGAAAAGCTGCAAGGTATGGGCTGCAAGCGCAAACGCGTCGAAGATATTCGCTTCACGCAAGGCAAGGGCAGCTATGTTGATGATTTGAAATTACCGGGCATGTTGTTCGGCGATTTTGTGCGCTCGCCTCATGCCCATGCGCGTATCAAAAGCATTGATAAATCCAAAGCCTTGGCGCTGCCCGGTGTTGTGGCCGTGCTTTCCGCCTCTGATCTAAAGCCGCTTGGTTTGCATTATATGCCAACACTGGCTGGCGATGTGCAGGCGGTATTGGCGGAAGAAAAAGTGCTGTTCCAAAACCAAGAAGTCTGCTTCGTCATCGCCACTGACCGCTACATCGCGTCTGATGCGACAGAGCTGGTCGAGGTCGAATATGAGGCGCTGCCGTGCATTGTTGACCCTTTCAAATCCATGGATGCCGATGCGCCGATTTTGCGCGAAGACATTAAGGACAAGATGGTCGGCGCACACGGTCCGCGCAAACACCCGAACCATATTTTCGAATGGATGATTGGCGACAAGGATGAGACAGACGCGGTGTTCGCCAATGCCGATGTCACGATCAAAGAAATGTTCGTCGATCACCGTACCCATCCATCACCCTTGGAAACCTGCCAATCTGTGGCCTCGTTCGACAAGATCAAGGGCGAGTTGACTCTATGGGGCACGTTCCAAGCACCACATGTCATACGCACTGTTGTGTCACTGATTTCCGGTCTACCTGAGCACAAGATCCACGTGATCGCGCCGGATATTGGCGGCGGTTTTGGCAACAAGGTTGGCGCCTATTCAGGCTATGTTTGCTCGGTGGTTGGGTCCATCGTGCTGGGCGTTCCAGTCAAATGGGTTGAAGACCGGATGGAAAATCTTTCCACCACATCGTTTGCCCGCGACTATCACATGACCACCGAACTTGCCGCCACAAAAGAAGGCAAGATCACCGCCATGCGCGTTCATGTGCTGGCAGATCACGGTGCGTTCGATGCCTGTGCTGATCCATCGAAATGGCCCGCTGGCTTTATGAACATTTGCACGGGATCATACGACATTCCCGTGGCGCATTTGGCAGTTGACGGCGTTTACACCAACAAAGCGTCTGGCGGCGTTGCCTATCGCTGCTCGTTCCGTGTCACGGAAGCGGTGTTTGCGATTGAACGGGCGGTCGAGGTTTTGGCCCATAAACTGGGCATGGATGCCGCCGAGCTGCGCATCAAAAACTTCATCCAACCGGAGCAGTTCCCATACCACTCAGCGCTCGGCTGGGAGTACGACAGCGGCGATTATCCAACCGCCATGAAAAAGGCGATGGACACAATCGGCTACAAAGAACTGCGCGAAGAGCAGGCCAAAAACCGTGCGGCATTTCTCAAGGGAGACACACGCACGCTGATGGGCATAGGTATTTCATTCTTCACGGAAATCGTGGGCGCTGGTCCGGCCAAAAATTGCGATATCTTAGGCATTGCGATGTTTGACAGTGCTGAAATCCGTATCCACCCGACAGGCTCAATTATCGCCCGCATGGGCACGAAGAGCCAAGGGCAGGGTCATGAAACTACCTATGCCCAAATTATTGCAACCGAGCTTGGTATTCCAGCCGACGATATTATGATCGAGGAAGGCAATACCGATACCGCGCCTTATGGCTTGGGAACCTATGGCTCGCGCTCCACCCCCGTTGCCGGGGCGGCCACTGCGGTTGCAGCGCGTAAAATCAAAGCCAAAGCCCAAATGATTGCCGCGCACATGATGGAAGTTCATGAGGGCGATTTGGAATGGGATGTGGATCGTTTCCGTGTCAAAGGCCTGCCGGAAAAGTTCAAGACCATGAAGGAAATCGCATGGTCGGCCTATAACTCCTCGCCACCGAACATGGAGCCGGGATTGGAGGCGGTAAATTATTACGAGCCGCCAAACATGACCTATCCGTTCGGCGTTTATTTCTGCGTGATGGATATTGATGTCGATACCGGTGTTGCCAAAACCCGCCGTTTTTATGCGTTGGATGACTGTGGCACCCGCATCAACCCGATGATTATTGAGGGTCAGGTGCATGGTGGTTTGACCGAAGCCTTCGCCTGCGCGATGGGTCAGGAAATCCGCTATGATGAGATGGGCAATGTTATGGGCGCATCCTTCATGGACTTCTTCCTGCCGACAGCAGTGGAAACGCCAAAGTGGGAAACCGACTTTACCGTAACGCCGTCACCGCATCATCCTATTGGTGCCAAGGGCGTGGGCGAAAGCCCGCATGTTGGCGGCGTGCCGTGCTTCTCCAATGCGGTCAACGATGCCTATGCCTTCCTTGATGCTGGTCACATCCAGATGCCGCATGATGCTTGGCGTTTGTGGAAAGTCGGCGAGCGTTTGGGTCTGCATAAGTAACGCAAAGGATCTGCGAGCGTGAGAGTTCCGCAAGAGAAAGTCGCCATGCAGTTGGCCGCGGTCGGGTATATTCCTGATCGCGACCTTGCAACCGCGCTATGGCTGATGGAAAGCCTATCGCGCCCGCTACTGCTGGAAGGTGAGGCGGGCGTCGGCAAAACCGAGGTCGCCCGTGCACTAGCCTTGACCCACGATACCAAACTCATCCGCCTGCAATGCTATGAAGGGCTGGACCAGAGCGCTGCGCTTTATGAGTGGAATTACCAACGCCAATTGCTGGCCATCAAAGCCCGCGAGGGGCAGGATGCTTCCGGCGTTGAAGAGCATATATTTTCAGAAGCCTATCTGCTGGAGCGCCCTTTGCTGGCAGCCATCCGGCAGCCAAAAGCGCCGGTGCTTTTGATTGACGAAGTGGACCGCGCAGACGAGGAATTCGAGGCGTTTCTGCTTGAACTTTTATCTGATTTTCAGGTCTCAATCCCTGAGCTTGGCACGATAACCGCAACTACGATTCCCCGCGTGATTTTAACCTCCAACGGCACACGAGAACTGTCCGATGCGCTGCGCCGCCGCTGTCTGTATCATTATGTTGATTTTCCCGATGTGGACCGTGAGGCGCGCATTATCCTCTCGCGCATTCCTCACATCGATACAGCGCTGGCATTACAAATAGCTTCGATGGTGTCGATGATACGCAAGGAAGAACTGCGCAAAGCCCCCGGTGTGGCCGAGACGCTGGACTGGGCGGCAACGCTTGCTGGTCTCAGCATCAAGCATCTGCGCGACGAACCTGAACTCATCCACGAAACATTGATATGCCTTATAAAGACGGCCGAAGACAAATCCCGCATGAGCCGCGAAGTGACGGATCGCATGCTGGGAAAGGTGGCATGATATGAGCGCACTCAGGGCCGTTTCCAATAATCCGGACATCACACTTGGTGAATCCGCGCGGGCCAAACTCAGCTTTTTCGTGAAGACATTGCGCGACAATGGTTTCGTAATCGGACTATCCGAAACCCGCGATGCCTTGAACATTATAAGCGGCCCAAGCGCCGCTCGGGTGACCCTGCTGCGCCCCGCGTTACGGGCATTGTTTTGCTCGCGGCAATCGGACTGGCAAAAATTTGACGAGATATTTGATGCCTATTGGCTGGCGCGTGGCCTGAAATCCGCCACCCGCACTTCCGGCGCACCGCAAAAAGCCCCCGCCGGTTTGCAGAACGCGCCATCCGGCAAGCGCAGCCCAGCGGACAATCAAAACACCGATAATGTTGAGCGGGGCGAGGGTAGTGAGGTTTTAGAAGAAGGCCAGTCCAAGCGCGAGGGCGCATCTCAAACAGAACTGCTTGCGCAGACAGATTTCCGCCATATCACCGATCCGAACGAACTTGCCAAGGCCCATGCCATCGCTGAACGTTTGGCGAAAACCATGCGCGCGCGCCTTACACGCCGGATGCGGGCGCGGCGCAATGGGCAACGGCTTGACCTTCGCCGCACCATACACAAAAGCATCGCCACAGGCGGAACACCGCTAAGTTTGGTGCATCGCCAGCGCAAGGACAAACCGTTGCGGCTAGTTATGCTGCTGGATGCGTCTGGCTCCATGAGCCTCTATTCGGCAATCTTCCTGCGCTTTATGCATGGCGTGCTGGATAGTTTCCGTGAGGCTGAAGCCTTCGTGTTTCACACCCGCCTCATTCATATTTCGCCTGCGCTGCGCGAAAAGAATGCGCAACGCGCGATGGAGCGCATGTCCATTATGGCGCAAGGCACAGGCGGCGGCACGCGCATCGGCGAGAGCTTGGCGACCTTCAACAAATGGCACGCCAAGCGCGTCATCCATTCCCGCACCTGCGTGATGATCGTCTCCGATGGCTACGACACCGGCCCGGCAACAAACCTTGGCGCTGAGATGGCCGCACTGCGCCGCCGCTGCAAGCGCATCGCGTGGCTCAACCCGATGATCGGCTGGCAGGATTATGCACCGGAAGCCGCGGGCATGAAGGCGGCGTTGCCCTACGTGGACCTGTTCGCGCCCGCTCACAATCTGGCGAGTTTAGAAGCGCTCGAACCCTATTTGGCGAGGATTTGATCATGTCAAAACAAGCAGACATTTTAGACCTCGTGAACGACACCAAAGCCAAAGGCGAACCCTTTGCCATTGCCACCGTTGTGCGCACCGTTTCTGTCACCGCCGCCAAGGCTGGCGCGAAAGCTGTCATTTTGGCAGATGGAACGATCTCCGCAGGTTGGATTGGCGGCGGCTGCGCTCGTGGCGCGGTGCTCAAAGCCGCCCGTGAAGCGCTCGCCGACGGCCAGCCGCGCCTCATCAGCGTGGCTCCTGATGATCTTTTGCAAGACATGCACGTGAGTGCGGGCGAGACCAAAGACGGCGTGATTTATGCCAAGAACATGTGCCCCAGCCAAGGAACGATGGATGTGTTTGTCGAGCCCGTACTGCCGCGCCCGAACCTGATTATTTGTGGCGGATCACCCGTGGCCGTCGCACTGGCTGACATCGGGCGGCGCATGGGGTTCTTCATCACGATATGCGCACCGCTTGCCGAGCACGGGGTGTTCGGCGAGACAGACCGCTTGATTGACGGGTTCACCATTCCCACCGATGGAACTGAACGAGGCTTTGTGGTGATTGCCACGCAAGGGCGCGGTGATAGCGCATCACTCAAAGCCACCATCCATGTTCCCACGAAATATTACGCCTTTGTCGGCTCGCGCAAGAAGGCCGCGGCACTGAAGGCAGACCTCATCACTGCCGGCATCGAACCACAGCTCTTGGAGAAAATTCGCGCACCGGCGGGTTTGGATATCGGGGCCATCACACCGGATGAGATAGCCTTTTCGATAGTGGCCGAAATGATTGAAATTAACCGTCGCGGGCAACGCGCAGCATAAAGGAATACACCAATGGACATGAACGGCTCCCAGCGCATCGAGGCCTCGCGAGAAACGGTCTATGCAGCGCTCAATGATGTGGACGTGCTGCGCCAGTGCATTCCCGGTTGCGATTCCGTGGAAAGAACATCCGAGAATGAGTTGAACGCCAAAGTCACGCTGCGCATTGGGCCGGTCAAAGCCGGCTTTACAGGCAAAGTCACTCTATCAGATTTGGATCCGCCGAATGGCTACACGATCTCCGGTGAAGGCAATGGCGGCATGGCAGGGTTTGCCAAGGGTGGCGCAAAAGTGTCACTAGAGGCGGACGGCGAGGCCACGATTTTGCACTACACAGTGAACGCCGAAATTGGTGGCAAACTGGCGCAGCTCGGCAGCCGCCTGATTGACGGAACGGCTAAGAAATTGGCTGGTGACTTCTTCGAAAAATTCAGCGAAGTCGTCGCGCCTGCGCCTGTCGTAGCTACCGAAGATGCACCTAAAAAAGGCTGGCTAAGCGGCGTCTTCGGAACCATCGCCGCCGCCTTCATCATGGTGTCGTTGAGCGCAAACCTTTGCTGCTTCACGGGCGAACACCATCATGAAATCGCTGATATCGGGCAGTTTTCGATTTGTTCGGCAAAGATAGTCGGCTAACGCGACAGGATCGATAAACAAACGGGCTGTCTTAGGCTTACGGTGGAGTGATTTGGTGACGATTGTTGCAACTGATATTTTTGCCATTCAACTTTAGTCTAAGACTCGAACCGAGATGATAGACTGTCACATAGTTTGCTGGCAAAAACGTGTTAGCGAGAACAATTATTCGGCTACAGCAGGGTCGGTGAAGTATTTCGTAGCAATATTTTGTCAAGTTCGCCCGAAAAACGCCAATAAAATCAATATAGTTCCAAACCGCACACGGCGATGGTACCAGCGCCAAAACCCCATTGCCGAATTGTCATATCAGCGTCATACTCGGCTTAGATGACAAGAGAGATGGGAATAAACCTGTCCGCAAATTGCCATTTCATCGGCGGCATTTCGCTCGCCATTTTCGGAGGACTATTGGTATGAAGAAGTTTACTTCAGCAGAAGAGACAATATTCGCGGCTGCCGCTACGCGCCGCAGCTTTCTCAAAGCTGCAACTGCCTTGGGCGCAGTTGGTCTTGCAAGCCCGTTACTCGTTCGTAATGCATTCTCGTCTTCTGGCGAACTCAACTATATGGGTTGGGCTGGCTATGACTATAAGCCATTCATTGACGCCTTCACGGCTTCGACTGGCATCAAGGTGAATTTCACTGAACAGCCAGACAATGACACCATTTTTGCACAAGCCAAGCTCGCCTTGCAGACTGGTGCTTTCGACGTTGTTGAGCCGACTGTTGACCGCACCAAGGCCTATGTTGAAAACGGCTTGATCCAAGCATGGGATGAATCCAAGATCACCATGGCAAACTATCTGCCAGGCATGGCCGATGGCCTTGTTGGCGAAATGGCAGTGATTGACGGCAAGCGCTACTTCCTGACGGGCGTTTGGGGCACAGAAGCCCTCGTCTATAACAAGGAATTGTTCCCGACCGAATATGGCAAAGCCAGCTTGGCTGACCTTTGGGGTGAAGGCCTTGCAGGCAAAGTGACAGTTCGTGCGCATTCTGCACTCGCTTCACTCGGCCGCGTTATGGATGCTGCCGGTCAATTGCCGAAGCCATTCATGGATAGCTACAAGAATGATGATGACATGAAGCTCATCTGGGATGTGGTTCTTGCTGAAGCCATCAAGAAGAAGGGCAATATTGCTCAATTCTGGAAGGGCGAAAACGAAGCGCAGGCTGCGTTCCGCACCAATGGTTGTGTGCTTGGCCAATGCTGGGATTCCACAGGCTTCAACATGGGCAAAGAAGGCCCATATGGCTACGTGGCTCCAAAGGAAGGCGCGATTGCGTGGAACCAGGGCTATATGCTCATGGCTAATGCTAAGAATACTGAGCAAGGTCATGCTTGGGTTAACTTCCTGCTTACACCAGCAGGCGCTGCTTCAATGGCTAAGCTCTATTCGGCTAACCCTGTTGCCAAGGGCGCTGTGGAACTTGGCGAAAAGCCAAATGTGGACTTTTACAATGCAGCCTTCCCGGGCGATGCATTGAGCAAGCTCTGGTGGTGGCCAGTTCAGACCAGCTCGTTCTTGA
>JAYTVD010000106.1:0-1701 GCA_043744175.1 Phyllobacteriaceae bacterium | reverse complement strand
CGGATCAAGGAATGCCACGTCCCCATCCATGATGGCTTGATAGAATCGCCGGTCCGAAGCGCTGCCCTTTATCGGGCCAAGCTGGCAGCCGCAGTCTTCCAAAAATGATCTGGTGAAATCGCTTCTTCCAGATTGAGTTCCCCCGGAACCATCCGATAACCAGGTGACCGTTGCCCCGGTATCAGACAACAGCTGACCGACCAGCAATTCATGGCCCGGATGGCCAAAAAGCGCGAAAACCGGCAATCCCATTGCGTTCAAACTCGATTGAATCAAAGCTCGTTCCCCGCTCCGGCACCTGACGCCGAAAAATCGCTGCCTGTCATGAACCTGCCGCCGCCACGGCCCGCATAATTTCAGAACGGACATCCAAGACATAATGTTCCGATGAATTGTCAATTCAAGGCAAACATGGTTTCTTGCGTCCAGATATTTTCTGCAAGGCATTTTTCGGGGAACATGATGGAATTTTACTGGCCGGAGACGCAGGGCGAATGGCTGCAGTGGATCAGCGCGCTTGTGACAATCGGGTTTGGCTTGATGTTGATGTTTGCGCCGCGGCTCTCCTTGCGGATATTGCGACTGGAAACCCATCCCAATCATCCGGAGGCGGTTTCTGAGGCGCGCGGAACGATGGCGGGGTTTTATCTGGGGTTGGGCTTGGCCTGTATTTTGTTTGCGCAACCATGGACCTGGCTGGCGCTTGGCATGTCTTGGGCTTTCACCGCGTTTGGCCGGCTGATCTCCATGATGTCTGACCGTGGCAACACGCTCTACAACTGGATTGCGCTGCTCATGGAGATTGTTTTGGCGGCGCTGCCGCTCATTGCAGCGTTCGGATATGTGGAATGACGGGCAGAATCTTTCCACATGGGGCAAAAGTCGAGCAAAAGACGCGCATTCCCTATGTTGCTAGAGCCGAAAGCCTATGCTAGACGGCGAACACATTTTGGCGGTCAGGCACTGAAAAGAAGCCAGTCTGCAACTTAAAAGTCAATCAACCCAATGGGTTAGCTGGTCCAGACGATGGGGGCAAGCATTCCTTGGGTGCAAACAGTGAGAACCGGTTACCCGTGGCACAATCTGCTTCTCCCGTTTCTGCCGTTGCCGAGCGCTATGCCGGGTCTCTTTTTGACCTCGCGCTTGAGGCAAAATCTATTGCCGCTGTCGAAAAGGACCTTTCGTCCATCGAAGCGATGATCAGTGGTTCGGCCGAGTTGAAGCGCCTTGTTGTCAGCCCGGTGTTTACCGCTGAAGACCAGACAAAAGCGATTGGCGCATTGGTTTCCAAGGCAAAGATCGGTGGTCTTGTCAGCAATTTCTTGCAGGTTGCCGCGCGCAACCGACGCCTTTTCGCGGTTCCCGGCATGATAACGGCTTTCCGCCAAATCGCTGCCGAGCATCGTGGTGAAACGACTGCAGAAGTGACCAGTGCGCATGCACTGACCGCCGCGCAGGAAAAAGAACTGAAGGACACGTTGAAAAGCGTGGCCGGCAAGGATGTCGCATTTGCCGTGACGGTTGATCCGTCATTGCTCGGCGGTCTCATCGTCAAGATGGGGTCCCGCCAAATCGACACCTCGCTTCGCACAAAATTGTCTTCGCTCAAGCTCTCGTTGAAAGAGGTCGGCTGATGGATATCCGCGCCGCGGAAATAACCGCAATCCTGAAAGATCAGATCAAGAATTTTGGCAAGGAGGC
>JAYTVD010000105.1:0-5428 GCA_043744175.1 Phyllobacteriaceae bacterium | reverse complement strand
TAAAGAATCATCTGACCAAACCGCGCATAGTCCCGCAAAGTAGCGTTAAAGCCGCCGTCAGCAACTGCGTATCCTGACGGATCAACTGTGAAATTCGCGCTTTCCTCGGCGCCAATGCGGCTCCAAATCCGGTCGGAAAGTAAGGGAGCAAGGCGCATTCCGGCTGCTTTTTCCAGAACAAATGCCAGCACATCAGTCTCAATCGAGCGATAGGAAAACGCCTCGCCATGCGGGCGTACCAATGTTTTCAATGACTTAATCACATCGAAAATACTATCCGGCCAGTCGCCCATGGCGGGCCTTGGCTTCCAACCGCTCGCAACATCCACCTTGGCGATGTCGGAGTTGGGATCGGTATAATCCTCGTTGAAAGCCACACCGCTGGTCATATCCAAGAGATAGCGCACAGTTGCGTCGCGATAGGCCGAATTGCCGAGCTCCGGCAGATAATGCGTAATCTGCTGATCAACATCGACCAGCCCTTCGCCAACCAAAATGCCCGTAAGCGCCCCGACAAGCGACTTCGCCACCGATTGCGACAGGTGCAGGCAGCGCTCGCTCATGCCATCTTGGTAGTGCTCAAAAACCCGCTTGCCGCGATGGAGAATGAGAAACCCATCGGTGAAACTGGAGGCCAGAAAAGCATCCACCGTTGTTGCGCCTTCAATACCCGTAAAGGCAATATTGCCAATTTCCTTTTTATTTTCCACAAGTTGCGAGACAGGCCCTGCCCCGCGCCACACTTCAACCGTGGGTAAGATTTCACGAACTGTTCGAAACGAAACCCGATTCCACGGGGCGGAATCCCAATTGGAGAGTGTGCGGGGTGCTGTAGCATTTGGTTCAAAATTCATGGGTCAGTCTCAAAATTTGAATATGAAGTCAGCACATTATCACGCACAATGTAGCCCAGCGCATATGTTGCCATCATAGAGGAGGCCTCTGATAGCTACAATTACTCCAGGAAAACCCAAAAGGGCAAATTGCTTGAATATACTAATATCTACGCATAATATTTGCCGACAAGAGAGGTAAATTTGGCAATTTATGAGGCACCAAATGCCGGTATTTTCGCTACATCATGTGTCTATATCAGTATCAAATTTAGTAAAATCAGTGCATTTTTATTCAAACGTAATAGGACTAACGCCAATATTGCGTCCGCCATTTCGCTCAGAGGGAGCGTGGCTAGCGTGCGGGGAACAACATGTGCACCTTAATGCAAAGCCAACGTCTCACTTTGACCCAAACCGAAAATTTAACCCGACAGAGCCTCATTTTGCAATCAGAACAGTTGATCTGAGCCAAATGATCAAGAAGCTGGAAAACAATGGCTACTTCTCTCACTTGCATGAAGACGATCCCAAGCGACTGTTTACCGATATAAATAGCATTGCCGGGTTTCCACAAATATTCGTTTTCGACCCGGATAGGAATCTAGTAGAGTTCAACGCGAGATCGATGACTAATTAAACTTGCGGACCGCTTATCGCGCTAAGCACCAGTTCGGTCCGGAGCATACACAGCGACAGACTCATCTACGACAGTCCGAGGAACAGCGATCATTTGATCAAACGCAGATTTCTACCCTGTTTGCACACTTGCAAAGGCTAGCCGAAACTCAAAGTGATTGGGAAACTAGGCCCAAATGCGCTATACTGCGTCATTGTCATAGAAACACGAGGACAATGCCATGCCCATCAAAGAATTTCATTGTGGAACATTGGTGCCCGGCTGTGATTGGCACACTCGACACCAAGATGATGCCGAAATTGTGCGCCGCGCCGTTGAGCATTTGCAGGAAACGCATGGAGAAACCATTATTCGTGAACGAATGATTGAGGTAATTAAGCAGCGTGTTAAGGTGGCAAGTATAGCTGCCTAGCGGATAACTTAACTCAAACTCGCACACCGCCCCGCACCTTATATGTCGGCACATACATCGTCACCAATTCTTCAGCCGCTGTCGGATGCACCGCCATTGTGCGGTCAAAATCGGCCTTGGTTGCGCCCATTTTCATAGGGATTGCAAGGAGTTGCGCCATTTCGCCGGCGTCTGGTCCCATGACATGTGCGCCGACAACGCGCTGGGATTTGGCATCCACCACGAGCTTCATCAGCATCTTTTCGGTGGCGCCGGAGAGTGTGGCCTTCATCGGGCGGAATTCGGCGCGGAAAATATCCAAGTCACCGAATTTCTTGGCAGCCGCTTCCTCCGAAAGACCAACCGTGCCGATTTCCGGACGCGTGAAGACGCCGGTGGCAATAAGATCGTGATCCGGCTTGGTTGGATTATCTTTGAACACGGTCTCGATGAAGCACATGGCCTCGTGTATGGCGACAGGGGTTAGCTGCACACGATTGGTGACATCACCTACGGCAAAAATAGTGGGCTGCGAGCTGCGTGAAAATTCATCAACGATTACAGCGCCTTGTGGGTCCATCGCAACACCTGCCGCCTCCAAACCCAGCCCTTGCGTATTGGGAATTCGGCCAACGGCGAGCATCACTTGGTCAGCGTCGAGCGCCATTCCGCTGGACATAATCACATGCAAGCGGCCATCCGTCCCGCGCCTTACGCCCTCAAGCATGGTCTCGGTAAGGATAGTGATACCCTTATCAACCATGGCTTTGTGCAGGCCTTGGCGAACATCATGATCGAAGCGCGAGAGAATCTCCTTACCTCGATAAACCACGGTCACGTTTGAGCCAAGTCCATGAAATATATTGGCAAATTCCAGCGCGATGTAGCCGCCGCCCTCGATTACGATGGCTTTTGGCAGCGCAGGAATATCAAAGGCTTCATTGGAGGTTATGCACAATTCATGACCGGGAAGTGCCATATGCGGGTTTGGACGGCCGCCAGTAGCGATCAAAATATGGTCGCAAGTCACTGTTTTTCCAGTATTTTTTATCAAGACCGTATGCGCGTCTATAAGTTCAGCACGACTGTCGAAAACTGTGGCTTTGTTATTGTCCAAGCCTTTGCGGTAAAGCCCTTCCAGCCGCGTGATCTCTTTGTCTTTAGCGGCCACCAGCTTAGCCCAACTGAACGTCGCCTCGCCAACAGTCCAGCCATAGCCCTTGGCATCGTGAAAATGTTCTGGAAATTCAGAGGCATAGACCAATAATTTCTTCGGCACGCAACCACGGATGACGCACGTGCCGCCAAAGCGAAACTCTTCCGCCACGCCAACCCGTTTGCCCATTGAGGCCGCAACGCGCCCTGCCCGCACGCCGCCGGAACCGCCGCCAATGACGAATAGATCGAAATCATAACTGGTCATAATAGGCCTCCAATTGGGCTAACAATGCTGGTCGGCAATCAATCGGCAATCGCACGAGATGGATACGGCGAACGCCCGAACTGGCTCTGAGATAAGACCGGACGTCAATAAAAGCAAAGCCCGAACGAAGAATTCTCCATTCGGGCTTGATAAGGTCGAAAAGACAATGATGAATTACGACTTTGGTTTCTTTGGCGCAGCGGGGTCAGCTGGCGTCGCTGCGTCTGTGCCATCGGCTGGCGCAGCCGGATCAACAGCTGGCGCCGCTTCCACAGGTGCGGCAGCTTTCAGCTTGGTGGCAACATTGGTCGCCAAATCACGAGCAATACCAGCTTGCCAAACATTGGCTGCATCCACGATGCCGCGCGTTGCGATGGGGCCTTCTTTGATCAACTTCTTGCCTGCATCAGTGCTGTAGAAATCGGCAATGGCCTTCAATTCTTCTTCTGTGAACACCTTGGCATAAACGCGGGCAGCTTCATTTTCCAAATCACCACGGCGCGCAGCGAGAGTGAGCACCTCATTGTCCACAGTAGAGCTAATCAAGGCCTCTAAATTTGGATCCTTTTGGATCAGCTCACCCTTCAACGCATCTGCGGCCTGGGGTAAAATTGCATCGAACTGGTCTGTGCCATGAATAGCTGAAAGTGCAGCGCGGGCTTGCGCCAAGTGGCTCGCTGGAATTTCCTCGGCAAAAGCGACGCCAGCTGTCAAAATCATCAGGCTTGCGGCAGTGGCTTGAAACATGCGGCGCATCCGGTTGGTAAAAGTCATAATAAAGGTATCTCCGTCAAATCAGTGTTCTAAAACGCGAATGCCATCGGCGCCCGCCAAAATGGCACGAGTGGCCATTCCAATAAAGAGGCCCGTCTCTACCACTCCGGGGATGGCTTGCAAAGCATTTGAAAGTGCTTCTGCATCCGGAATAAGGCCAAAAGATGCATCCAAGATAAGATGCCCACCGTCAGTGACAAACGGCTGACCGCCGACCATTCGCAGCGTGATGTTACCAGCAAGACACAAAGCCGCAGCGGCTTTCTCGATTGCCAGTTTGGTCGCCTCAAGGCCGAACTTGTTCACCTCTATTGGCAAAGGAAATGCACCAAGCGATTTTACCAGTTTGGAATCATCAGCGATCACGATCATTTCTTTTGATGCCGCAGCAACGATCTTTTCGCGCAGCAATGCGCCGCCGCCGCCCTTTATGAGATTAAAATTGCCATCAATTTCGTCTGTGCCGTCGATAGTGAGATCAAGCTCCGGCAATTCATCCAAAGTCGCCAGCGGTACGCCCAATTCGCGGCAAAGCGCGGCGGATCGCTCCGAAGTGGGCACACCGATGACAGTCATGCCATGCGCCACTTTCACCGCCAGCAACCGGATAAATTCATCCGCTGTTGAGCCAGTGCCAATGCCAATGCGCATACCCTCTTTAACATAGGCCAGCGCCGCATCCGCAGCTCTTATCTTCAGTGTCTTGGCGTCCATGAACCTGCCATCCCTTATTATTGCGGCGCTCCTATCATGAAGCCGGCCATTTTGTCATGTCGCAGGCAGCATATTTCACAAGTTAGCATAAGAATGTTTGGTGCGGTCTTGCTTGAAAGCACTTTAATCGCCAGATTCAAAACATGAAAAAACCGATTCTTGTCTTTGATCTTGATGGCACTTTTGCCCACACCGCACCGGATTTGCTTGATAGTTTGAACCACTGTCTGGCGCTGAGCAGTCTGCCCCCGGCGGAGCCGGCGCAACTGATGAAATATGTTGGCTTCGGCGGGCGGGTGATGATTGAGCGCGCGCTGGAGGCGCGAGGCAAATCCGTGACAATCAGCGAAATGAGCACTCTGGTTGAGGCATTCATGGAGCATTACGTATCCAGTATGCCGGGTAAAACCAAACCATATGACGGCGTTATCGATGTTCTCAGTCGCTTTGAGGCCGCAGGATTTATCAATGCGATATGCACCAACAAATTTGAGGCCATGTCTAAGACGCTGATTGAGGGGTTGGGCCACACAGCGCGTTTCGGCGCGATTTGCGGGCAAGATACATTTGCGTGGAAAAAACCAGACCCGCGCCATCTGTTTGAGACCATTGATCTGGCTGGCGGTGACCGGCACAACGCCATCATGATTGGC
>JAYTVD010000104.1:0-5429 GCA_043744175.1 Phyllobacteriaceae bacterium | reverse complement strand
AATTGACCAAATCGATCCAGAAAATCCGGCCTGATGACAGTTTGATGTCAATTGCGCAGCATACATTGCTGTTTCGCACCCGTCGTGCGGCGAGTGTGGCGTTGGCTGTAGCGGATGTTTATGCGCGCCAGACACCACTGGAAGCCTTGATGGCGCGCAATGCTTCAAAGCCGCTTGAAGGCGAAGAGGCCTCGCAATTTCGTAACTATTTGTCGGCGTCGGCCTATGTCGCAGCGTTTACGTTCGCGGCCTATATCTTGCAACTAATTGAAGCGGATTCGACCGCTGTCAATGATATCGCCGAGCCTGCGTTCCAGTTTGATACGGCGCAAGACGCGGTGAAATCGCTGATTGCCGGGCTTGACAGCGCCATTACCGGCGCACCGGACGAGGCGGCAATGCTTGGCCGTGCTAGCGCTTTGGCGCGAGTGGCGATTGATGGATTGTTGCAGCGGCGCGGGCGGTTCACAGGTCTCGGTGCTTTTGAAAATACGCACCTGCGCCTTGAGGCAGACAACTTCACGCTGGATGGTTTCGACGTCGCGCCCGGCAAGCGCTCCAAGCCGCTGGTGATGAGTTTCAAAAAACCGGAAGAAGTTGTCGGCAATCACATTGCCAAATACCAGGCAGTGAAGTTGGCCAAGATGATTATGGCCTATGATTTTGACCGGCAGATGAATCCGTTTGTCGAACTTGGCGGCTTTATATTCACTTTCATTGGTGATGGTGCACCGGGCACGGGCAAGACCACGCTGATTCAAATGATTGCCGGGCTAATAAACGAGCACTGCACCGTGGCGGGCTATCCGTTTGTGTATCAGAACTTTGGCGTCGACCAGATATCGTCCTATCAAGGGAAATCCGGCCAGAACTGCCGGCAGTTTATTGATAATGTTATCAACCCGCGCGTCATCGCCTTCGGCACGATTGACGATATTGATCAGGTTGCGGCCAAGCGTTCCGACGATCATGCTTCGGCGGGCCAACAAGAAATCACAGGCGTTCTGATGGACGCCTTTGCGGGTGCGCAAACGGTTGTGCGCGGCAATGCCTCGTTTGGCATGTTCTCTAATTATCCGGAAAATGTGGACGATGCGCTGCGCCAGCGTGCCGGTGCGCGTTGGTTGGTGGACGGTCCGCAAACCCGTGATGATTATATTGATATTTTTGCGATGCTGGCGGGCAAAAACCACAAGATCCCAATTGGCGACCATGAACTTTACGCGGCGCAGGAAATTCAAAAGGCCGTGACGGAGGCCTATTCGAGCTTCTCCACGCCGCATGAAGAAGCACTTGGCCAAGTCTTCAAAAAATTCATCAACGACAATGGCGAGCCGGATTCGCTCACCGATATTGGCGATTACCTCTACCGAATCAAAGAGCGCGAACCGCGCTTTACGGGTCGTGCCATTAAGAACATCACCGATGCTATCAAGATGCGGGCAATGGATATTGAATTGCCGGATGAGTGGTTTGAAAAGCCCGAGACTTTTATGCACAAGAGCTATGATGACAAGAAGGCAATGGTTTCTGACCTGCGCAAGCCGTTCACTGTCGAGACAGTGATGCAGGAAGTGAACCGCTATGCTGACAGTGAGTTCCGCTATTCTGATAAGTCCGATGACGCTGCCGTTCAGAAAATGATCCGTGATGCCAGATTGCGCGAACGGGCGATTGCGGAGGCTGAAAGCTTGAAGAAGGCGGGGAAGTGGTAAGTGGCTGTGGACCTGCTCTACGACAATGAGTTGATTTACGGGCGGTTACTTCGCATTGAAGAACCGCATCTAATTGAACGCTATAATAAGGCGCTGGTGGCATTTGGCGTGAAGCCTACCAAACTCAAAGCCTTCGATATTGATAAGACCGGGTTCTCGCCGCAGGTGGCGGAAGAGCTCAAGGATTACGATTATCTCGATCCCAACGCGGTGAATCGGCGCTTTATCATTTTGACGCCAGACCAAGAGCCGCTGCCGGTTGTGCACACTGCTTTTTCCAATACTGACGAACTTATGCACGAGTTTTTCGACGGAAACTCACGGGCCATCAACGCGCTGACGATCAAAGATGTCATGTACGGTGAGATTGAGGATTCAGTTCCCATTGTCGATGATGTTGAGGATTTGCTTTCTATACACCAGGTTGAATTCAAGGTTTTGTCAGGCAATGATACGCTGGGCAAAGCAACAGAGCTGCGCTCGTTGGTGGATCGCTTAACTGACGATGCTGATGCGTGGCGCGACGATGATATGCTCAATCGCATGGTAGCGCTTGCAAACGAGACCGGCGACATTCGTGAAAACTCACTAGTGCCGGACAAGGTGATTTTCCGTCATAATGCATTTTGGACAAGCCATTTTTCCGGGCTCTACATATTTATTGATGACAAAACGACTACAGTGATTTCAACGCCGGATGTGCCGGGTTTTCGCAAAACGCGGCCATGGCAGGTGTCCTATTTGTCCATCAATGACCATGAGGCGGTTTATAAATTTTTGACCTCCACCGGGCGCCTGGATTTGCCGCGCTCTTCGTGGATGGAGCCATCGGGATTTTTGGAGCATCGTGCGGAAATGGTGATCCGTGATTTGGTGCGCCGTGCAGAACCTAAGACCGATCTTGGCAACATTGATGCTGTGTGGCTGCAAACGTGGATACATCGCAATGCGGAAATGATCCGTAAGGACGGGCAATATCCATTCCTGAACGCCGTTAAACGCGAAGCTGCCGAAACAGGGCGGCTGGATTTAGTACAAATGAGTGCAGACCAGCGTTTTCTGGTACTGAGGGCAAAGCCGGATCATCCCGACTGTTGGCTCATCAACCGCCTGATAACGGAGTTCGTACCTTCGGATTTTGTGGCGCGATATGCTTTTAATAAGCAGGGCTTCTACACAGACTATCAAACTTGGCCGAAACCCTACCAAGCGCATGTTGTAGAGACGCTAAAAACAACCTATCTGAATGACAGACAAGCGTGGCGGAAGCGCTATTATGATCTGCCGTAACTGATTGCAGGAGCACCCATGTTTAATTCCATCGTCGATTTTTTTAGCCGGATTTTTTATCTAATCGGGCGCGGGGTTGGCCAAGTGGTGGCATGGGTTCTTTGGCCGTTCATTAAGATTTTGCAGTTCTATCGCTCCAGCGGATTCGTCTGGAAAACAATACTGGGTGCGTTTTTCCTTGGTATTATAACCACTTATGGCTGGTTAATTTACAACGCTGAGATCTACACCGGGTACAATCCAGATTATGTTGAGGCATTCAAACTTGAATCGCGCGGCGTGTCGGCGGGCGAAGAGGTTGGCGTAACCGGCGGCGGCACCACGGCCAAGACTTGCGGCCGATCAGCGATTGTTGATGTCGCTTCGACGCTGACAGATTTCGACGTTAATCAAAACGCATGGATTTCATCTATGCTGAGTTATAAGTCCGGCTTTTTTGGCCTTGCTTGGGATAGGACGCCGTTCCTTGACAACAAGGCCTCGTTCCAACGAGGCATTCAGTCTGCCGTTCAACGGATGTCGAATGAATTGGTGGATTCCCTTGGCCGTGTGCGTGGCACATCGCAGATTGACCCTGATTTGCAGAAGGCCCGCGGCCAACTGCAGTATGATACCTCGTCATGGTATTTTGGCCTGTCGCCATTTGGCTTCCGCCAGTCTACACCGTCATCCTACCGCATAGGCATTGAAAATCTCAACAAATTCAACGAACGTTTGGTGAGCTGTGCGGCAACATTTGATGCGCGTGCTGATAATTTGGCGACGATGATTGAAACCATTACCAGCCAGATTGGTTCGACAACGGCGGCGATTGATGAGCGTTCAAAGAACAATAATCTCGGCTGGTTTGATACACAGGCGGACAATTATTTTTGGGAAGCTATGGGGCAGATGTATGCTTATTATGGTTTTATCTCAGCGGCACACGCCGACTTTGAGGACATTATCCGCACCAAGGCGCTTGATGCCGTTTGGAACCGTATGGAGACTGAAATGCGCCAGACGATAAATCTGGACCCTTGGATCATATCCAACGGCAAAGAAGATGGCTGGATTATGCCGACGCATTTGACCACGCTTGGCTTCAAAATATTGCGGGTTCGCTCCAACATGGTGGAAGTACGCGATATTCTGAAGCAATAATCTGTTTCAAATCGGCAGATTAGTCGTATCCTTGACCTCTTCCATAACCGTATAGGTCCGCGTTTCGCGGATGCCTGGGACGGCTATAAGCAGGTCTGACAGGAACTGCCGGTAGGCAGACATATCGGCCACGCGGGCTTTGACGAGATAGTCAAACCCGCCGGCGATCAAATGGCATTCCAGCACATCCGCGGTGCGGCGGATGGCGACTGCAAAGGCGTCAAAAACGTCGGGCGTGGTACGCTCCAATTTCACTTCCACAAACAGCAGCAGCCCACGCCCCAGTTTCTCCGGCGATAGCAGCGCGGTGTAGCCAAGGATGAAACCGTCCCTCCCAAGGCGCTTCACTCGCTCGTTTGTGGCGGTGGCAGAAAGATGGACGCGCTCCGAAAGTTCGGTGTTGGTGAGCCTTCCGTTGGACTGAAGCTCACGCAAAATGCGCCTGTCGATTTGATCAAGTGATTTGATATCCACTTTTTAAATCCATTTATCCAAATAATTCACCAGCTTTATGATGAAGATTGGTGAAAATGTCTATGAAAATTGCGTTATATAGAGAAAATAAAAATGAGGAGAACGCCATGTCCACGACTACTGCAATGCCGGAATTTCATGCCGAAATGGCTCCTGACGACAATAAGCTTGTTGGACATCTGTTGGCACTTGGTAAAAATAGTGCGGCGGTGGAGGCTGCGATTGATACACGGGCGGCGGCGTATATCAACTATATCCGCGCGCAGGCTGGCGGAATTGGCGGTGTTGAAGACTTTCTGCGGGAATATGGCCTATCCACCCGCGAGGGATTGGCGCTTATGGTCTTGGCCGAGGCGCTCTTGCGTGTGCCGGATGCGGCGACGCAGGACCGGTTGATTGAGGATAAGTTGCAGCAGGGCGGCTGGGCGCAGCATGAGGGCAAGGGTGGCTCGATGTTTGTGGCGGGATCGGCGTGGGCACTGGGACTATCTGCCAAAGTTATCAAGCCGGGCGAGACGCCGGAGGGCGTGATTGGGCAACTGATGAAGCGCGTTGGCTTGCCGACGGTGCGTATTGCGACCAAGCAGGCGATGCGCTTTTTGGGTCATCATTTTGTGCTCGGCGAGACAATTAAGGATGCCTTGTCGCGCGCAAGGTCAAATGAATCAAAGGGTTACCGCCATTCATTCGACATGCTGGGCGAAGGCGCGCGCACTGTCGAGGACGCAAAGCACTATTACAATCAGTATGCCAATGCCATCGAAGCCATTGGCAAAGCGACAGGCAACAAGCCGCTGCCGGACCGGA
>JAYTVD010000103.1:0-20764 GCA_043744175.1 Phyllobacteriaceae bacterium | reverse complement strand
CCGTGCCGTGGCTCGTTGTGGCTGCTTCCTTCCGGACCTGACCAGATTGGCGAGTGGCTCGTCCACCACCAACCTCCCACGGGCTATATCGTGCATTGCCTTATGAAATGCAAGAGTAAAGATATGGCATGTAATGGCGGTAGTCATTTTACGAGGCGCAAATACGCTATTAGGCTGTCTCGATTCGCGCTAGTTGGCATGGTGATATTTGAACTCGTGAGGCGGCATCAGTGAACAATACGGGAAGCTACCGGCTGGGCGTCACCTTGGTATCCGCAGCGGCATTGTTTTGGAGTTTGGCCGGCATTTTCCCGCGCCTCATCCATGCTGATACGCCAACGATGCTGCTGTGGCGCGGGCTGTTTGGCTGTCTGTTGATGTTTGGCTATATGGCCTTTGTGGAACGCGGCGGGGTGTTTGCGCGGCTTGGCCGCATGGATCGTTACAGCGTGCTTTACGCGTTGATCGGTGCGTTTGCGATGCAGCTTTTTATCGCCTCGTTTCGCTATACCAGCGTGGCGCATGGCGCAGTGATTTATGCTGTTGTGCCATTTATGGCCGGAGCGCTTGGTTGGATGATGCTTGGCGAAGCACCTTCTAAAACAGCAATTGCTTCCAGCCTGGTCGCGCTTCTGGGCGTCGGCATTATGGTGGGATCAGGACAAGGCGAAGGCCATATCAGCGGGGATTTGATGGCGCTGGCCTCCACATTTGCGATGGCCAGCCTGATGGTTTTGGGCCGCAAATATCTGAGCATTGATTTGCTCGCTGCCGCTTGCCTTTCGACGTTGCTCAGTGCGTTGGTCTCGTTTCCGTTCAGCGGCGCGCTGCCTTCCGGCGTTGATCTCTTGTGGCTGGCGGCGTTTGGCATGGTGAACCAAGCGGCGGGGTTCATCTGCTTTTCCTACGGCTCGCGTATGTTACCGCCGACGGAAACCGCGCTGATTGGCGCGTTGGATGCGCCGCTTGCGCCGCTCTGGGCGTGGCTGTTGTTTTCCATTGTGCCGGTTCAAGCGACTTTGATTGGCGGCGGGATTGTATTTTTTGCCGTGATGGCCCATTTCACTTTGCAAACGCGGCGGAATGGGATTGCCCCAAGTGACAGCATTTCAACTTGATGGGAGACTGAACGCAGACACGCTGCCGGTAGCTGAACTTGGCTTGTGCAGTCTGCGCCTGATGAACGACGAGCGCTGGCCGTGGCTGATTTTGGTGCCGCGCATTGCGGGTGCCAGCGAAGTGCATGAGTTGAGCCATGCCGACCAAATGCAGTTGGCGAAAGAGACTGCGCTTCTCGCCAAGGTTTTGAAAACGGCGACCAACGCCGAAAAAATCAACAGCGCCGCCATTGGCAACATCGTGCGCCAACTTCATGTGCATGTCATTGCGCGGTCACATGGTGATGCCAATTGGCCGGGGCCGGTGTGGGGTTTTGGCACGAAAACTCTCTATAACGCCGATGAAGCTGAAAAGCTGATTGCGACAATCCGGCAGCAAATTGAAAGCGCGATATGACGGCAAAAAACTGGATATTTTCCGACCACAAAGAAGCGTCTGACACGGTTGCGTTTTCCGGTGGAACCTATGAGCGCTTGTCAGAAAAGCGCACCGATGACGCGATAGACCTTGCCCGCGCTGCGCCGGAGACACGCTGGCTGGCGTTCGCGTCCGGCAAGTTAATCTTGGACTTCACCGACGAGACAAACCCGCGTGCGCTGTTTGAAACTGACGAGTTGCAAGCGTTTGAGCCAGACTTTGCCGAGAGCCTCTTGCTCGGATTTGAACACGGCGCGGCCCGCTGTGCCGCAAAGCTGGGAATCGATATTGAGACACTTGCCGAGCCCTTTCGCGCGGTTGATTATCGCTCGCTTTTGACCTCCGGCCTGATGTCGCGCCCGTTATTATCTGCAACGGCGCAAGGCGCGGCGCTGTTGTCTTGGCATTCCACGCATCAATTTTGTGGTCGCTGCGGCGCGCGCAATGATCCGAAGGGCGGCGGGGCGAAACGTATTTGCGACGGCTGCTACGCCGAGCATTTTCCGCGCACCGATCCGGTTGCGATCATGCTCATCGTCAACGGCGACAAATGTCTGCTGGCGCGCGGCCCGCATTTTCCTGAAGGTATGATGTCCTGTCTTGCCGGATTTATCGAGCCGGGCGAAACCATCGAAGAGGCCGTGCGCCGCGAGACCTTTGAGGAGGCAGGCATCCGCACGGGTCGCGTGGCCTATCACGCCAGCCAGCCGTGGCCGTTCCCCTATTCGCTAATGATCGGCTGCTATGCGCAGGCGCTGAATGATAACATCGTGCTGGAGCCGAGCGAGTTGGAACTGGGCCGCTGGTTTGGCAAGGACGAAGTGCGCCTGATGCTGGCGAACGCGCACCCTGAGGGATTTCGCGTGCCACCGCATGGGGCGATTGGCAGTGTGTTGATTAGGGACTGGGTTGAGGGTTGATTTAGGGTATTTATTGTATTACATTAAATACCGAAATTTGTTTGGGACGAGCGAAAGCGGCTGGCCAACTGAGATAAGCATGGCTTGGATTTTGAAGATATTATACTTTTCGATTGGCACAACGCCCTAGTCGAGCCCTCCAGACCTGACCACGAAGGCAAAGTGCGCTTCAAGGCAATTGGCTATTTTCGCGACGGGACAGCGGCGGCAATATTTGGGTTGCTTGGCAGCGAAGCCATTTCAGTTATCAGCTTTCGTCCGGCCGGACCAAAAGAAAGGAAGCGGTTTTATGAGCAAAACTAGCAAAAAAACTGAGTTTATCGAAGGTCGTGGTTATTTCAAGGAAGACTGGGATGCAGTCGAATTTCCTGAAATGACGGATGGGGAGTTGGCAAATCTTCGGCCCGCGCGCGAGGTACTGCCCAAGGCATTTTTTGATGCGGTTGACACTTTGCGCCGACAACGCGGGAGGCCGCCGGTTGACGCGCCGCGGAAACTTATATCCATCCGGCTGGATCAGGATGTGATCGAACTTTACAAAGCCTCCGGCAAAGGCTGGCAAACGCGTATCAATGAAACGCTTCGTAAGGCGGCTGGGCTCTAGCGCTACCTACTCTGCGCCTGCAAATAAACACCCAAAATCCGCACTTCCTTCGAGAAAAACGTCAACTCCTCCAACGCCAGCGCCACGTTTTTATCTTCCGGGTGGCCCTCAATCTCGGCATAAAATTGCGTGGCCGTGAACTCGCCGCCGAGCTGGTAGCTTTCCAGTTTGGTCATGTTGACGCCGTTGGTGGCGAAGCCGCCCATCGCTTTGTAAAGCGCGGCGGGAACGTTGCGGACGTTGAAGACGAAGCTGGTCATCATCACGTCTTCTGGCGCGTTGCGCGATGCCCAGCGTTTGTCGCGTGACAACACGATAAAGCGCGTGACGTTATTTTCCGTGTCTTCGACATTTTCTTGGATGATTTCGAGGCCGTAGAGCGAAGCGGCCAGACGTGGCGCGAGCGCTGCCATTGTCTTGTCGCCGATTTCGGAAACCACGCGGGCAGCGCCTGCGGTATCGCCTTCAACAACAGCCTTCCAGCGATGTTTGCGGATAATCTTGCGGCACTGGCCTAGCGCATGGATGTGGCTGTGAACAGATTTAATAGCTTCCATTTTCGTGCCGGGAATCACCATCAACTGAAAGCGGATCGGCAGAAAATATTCGCCGATGATTTGTAGCTTTGACGTTGGCAACAGATGATGAATATCTGCCACGCGGCCCGCGATTGTGTTTTCAATCGGGATCATGGCCAAATCGGCCTTGCCGGTTTCGAGCGCGTTAAAAGCATCCTCAAATGTAGGGCATGGCAAAGGTTCCATCGCCGGAAACATGTTCTGGCAGGCCATATCGGAATTTGCGCCGCTTTCCCCTTGGAAGGAGATGCGGTTTGTCTTGGTGGCCTGCGCGTTCATGTCTTTCCTCACTTTATTGCCGCGATCATGGCGCGGGCGCGCTCAAGATCGTGCTGGGTATCTACACCAAGCGGCACGGTATCCACAATCTCAACATCAATACGCATACCCGCCTCCAGCGCGCGCAATTGCTCCAGCCGCTCGCGCGTCTCCAGTGGCGACGGTCCAAGCGCCACAAAGCGCTCTAAGGCTGTGCGGCGATATGCATAGAGGCCGATGTGATGAAAATGCGGACCGACACCCCAAGGCGCGGTGGCGCGGGTGAAGTACAGCGCACGCAGTCTTGTGGGTGATAAGTGCGTTCCAACGATTTTGACGACATTTTCGTTGGTTCGCTCGTCGTCGAGCGTGATTTCTGCGGCGAGCGTTGCAATGTCCACCAATGGATTTTCAAGTGGCAAAATCGCCCGTGCAATGATTGTCGGATCAATCGTCGGCAAATCGCCTTGAACATTGACCACACACTCGACCTCGCCGCGCGGATCAATTTTTTGCAAGGCCTCAAATATGCGGTCCGAACCGGACTGATGGTCGCCCCGCGTCATCACAACTTCATGGCCAGCGAGGCGCACAGCGCTTGCCACATCCTCACTATCGGTGGCGACGATAACGCGCCCGACATTTGCCAATTGCGCTTGCACTGCGACACGCACAATCATCGGCTTGCCTCCAATATCGGCTAATGGCTTGTTTGGCAGGCGGGTTGAAGCCATGCGGGCGGGAATGAGGATGATTGAATTCATGCGATGTGGCCGTATCTTCTGCATTGAGTGTCAAATGGTCGCTACTTACAAATGGCTTATATGTGTTGCAAGTCCGTTGCAAAAGCCTTAGTTTCCGGCCACTTTATGGGGTGGGATTCTTGTGCCCTTTGGCTATCATGCGGGAACTTTATAAAAATGGATTCATTTGAGCTCAATAAAATGGCTGGCGCGCTGTTAGGCACGGTGTTTTTTGTGTTTTCAGTTGGGCTGATGTCAGACGCATTATTTAGCAAAGAAGCTCCTGAGAAGCCCGGCTACGAGTTGGCTGCCGCTGAAGGCGATGCGCCCGCTGGCGGCGAAGCTGCTGCGGCTCCCGCCGCTGCCGAACCAATTGCACCACTGCTGGCGAAGGCTGATGCCGCCGCCGGTGAAGCTGTCTTCAAGAAATGCGGCGCTTGCCATTCTGGTGATAAAGGCGGCGCCAATAAAGTCGGCCCAAATCTTTGGGGTATAGTTGGCCGTCCAATTGCAGCTCATGAGGGCTTTAATTATTCAGCTGGCATTAAAGAGTTCGCAGCAGGCAAGTCTTGGGACTACGAAGAGCTTTCGACATTCATCACCAAGCCAAAGGCCTATATTAAGGGCACAGCTATGGGCTTTGCCGGACTGGCAAAGGCAGAAGATCGCGCCAACCTTTTGGCCTACTTGCGCACACTTTCGGATAGCCCCGTTCCGCTGCCATGAGATGCAGCTAACAACAGGAATTTTGAAAGGCCGGATTTTCCGGCCTTTTTTATTGAACAAAAATTAGCGTAAGTCTTGCACTTGCCTTGATCGCCCACCATGCTGTGTCTGAGTGGCTCGCGCACGGCTATCGTATTGTTTCTGTGCGTTTCCTGATTACTTTCCGATCGCATAATTCAGGTGATAAATTGACAAAAAATGTTTTCCGGCCACGCCTTTTTCTGTCCTCACTAATGCTTAGTGCTCTCGCCAGTGGCGGTGCCTTCGCTATTGATTGGACCAATGGTTCCGCGCTTACCGGCACGCCGCGCTTGCCGCAAAATTTTGCAAACTTCCCCTATGTGAACCCGCAAGCGCCTAAAGGTGGCATTGTTCGGCAGGGCGCTCCCGGTTCCTTTGACAGTTTCAATGACCAAATTACCAGGGGTGAGGCCGCGCCCGGTCTCAATCTGACCTATGAAACATTGATGGAAGCCTCATTGGATGAGTTGGATATTTCCAGCCAGTATGGGCTTTTGGCGGAGGCGACAAAATATCCGGATGATTTTTCCAGCGTCAGTTTTCGTCTCAACCCAAAGGCCAAATGGCATGATGGCGAGCCGGTTACTGTGGATGATGTGATCTGGAGTTTTAACAAACTCAAAGAAGTTAACCCGAAGTACGCGTTCTATTTTGCCAATGTTATCAAGGCGGAAGCATCCGACGCTGGCGAAGTGACGTTCACATTCGATGTCAAAGGTAATCGCGAATTGCCACATATTATGGGCCAGTTGCCGGTGTTTCCAAAGCATTGGTGGGAAGGGAAAGACGCCAAAGGCGTCGCTCGCAATTTTGGTGAACCCACATTGGAGCCGCCGCTCGGCTCCGGCCCCTATGAAATCGGCAAGTTTGAGGCTGGTCGCTTTGTGGAATACAATCGCGTGGCCAACTATTGGGCAAAAGATTTGAACACTGAAATTGGAACCAATAATTTTGACGTCATGCGCTATGATCTTTATGGCGACGAAACCGTAATGATGGAGGCGTTTAAGGCAGATGCGTTTGACTATCGTTTTGAGCGGTCGTCCAAGAACTGGGCAACGGGCTATGTGGGCCTTCCTGCATTGGACAAAGGCTTTGTAATTAAAGAGGAATTTCCAAATACCGCCTCGGGCAAAATGCAAGCTTTTGTGCCCAATATGCGTCGTGATAAGTTCAAAGATGCACGCGTGCGCCGCGCCCTAAACTTGGCATTTGACTTTGAAACCACCAATCGCAACGCCTTTTTCGGCCTGTATCAGCGCATCGCGAGCTATTTTGCCGGTACAGAACTGGCATCGTCAGGCCTGCCTACAGGCAAAGAGCTTGAGATACTCAATGAAGTGAAAGCCGATATTCCACCAGAAGTTTTCACCGCGCCCTACACAAATCCGGTTGGGGGAGACCTCACCAAAATGCGCACAAACTACCGCGAGGCAATTGGCCTCTTGAAAGAAGCGGGTTGGTCTTTGAAGGGTGGTAAACTCGTCAATGACGAAACGGGCGAGCCCTTCGTTATTGAATATGTTGACTATTCTGACGTCAACTCACGCTTTGTGAACCCCTATGCGCAAAGTTTGGAGAAGCTGGGTATCAAGCTTGACTATCGCGTCGTGGATTCATCTGCCTACCAAGAGCGCATCCGCAAGTTTGACTATGATATGATGATGACCGGTTGGGGCGAGTCGTTATCACCCGGCAATGAGCAGCGGGAATATTGGGGTAGCGCCTCAGTTACCCGCGAGGGTTCGCAAAATTATGCCGGCATTCAAAACCCGGCGGTCGATAAACTTATAAACAAGGTCATTTTCGCTACTGACCGCGAGACGCTTGTGGCCGCGACCCATGCACTGGACCGTGTTCTACTGGCAAATAATTACGTCATTCCACAATGGTACTCCAACGTGGATCGTTATGTTTATTGGGACCGTTTTGCGCGACCGGCAACCATGCCAAAATATGCGTTTGGCTTCCCGAACATTTGGTGGTTTGACCAGGCCAAAGCTGATCGCATTAAATAGCGCAATAACCTCTTGCACTTGGACGCCGCGTCGATTCCAAATGCGGTATGGCGAATCACTGCCATTTATGGGGTTTTTGAGTGAAATTCGTGATTTTTGTCATGATAGGCGGCCATCGCACTAGGGTAGCGCACTAATGGGTGGCTATATCCTGCGGCGTCTATTGCTGATGATACCAACTTTGATTGGTATTATGGCGATCTCTTTTGTCGTGGTGCAGTTTGCGCCGGGCGGGCCGATCGAGCAAGTTATTGCAGATTTAACCGGCAAAAATGACAGCGGTGACAGGCTTGGCGGCAGCGGCGCTGACTTTGCGGGACAAGACCAGGGGCTTGGCGAGAGTGAACTTTCAGGCAAATATCGCGGCGCGCAGGGCTTAGACCCGAAGTTCATCAAGCAGCTCGAAAAGCAATTTGGCTTCGACAAACCGGCACATGAGCGGTTTTTCAAGATGTTGTGGGATTACTCCCGCTTTGACTTTGGCACGAGTTTCTTTCGAGGAGGCACAGTTATCAGCCTGATATTACAGAAAATGCCGGTGTCTATCACGCTCGGGCTTTGGATAACGCTGATTTCCTATTTGATTTCAATACCCTTAGGCATTGCCAAAGCGCTGCGTGACGGCTCGCGCTTTGATGTGTGGACCAGCGGCATCATCATTGTCGGCTATGCGATTCCGGGTTTTCTGTTTGGCATTATGCTGATTGTTTTGTTTGCGGGCGGATCATTTTGGGATTGGTTCCCGCTACGCGGGCTCTGGTCTGAAAATTGGGCTCAACTTTCTACCTTTGGCAAAATCAAGGATTATGCGTGGCACGTCACGCTGCCATTGCTTGCCATGATTATGTCTGCTTTCGCCACGACAACTTTGCTTACGAAAAACTCATTCTTGGACGAGATCAAAAAGCAATATGTCGTCACCGCCCGCGCTAAGGGACTTAGCGAAAACCGCGTGCTTTATGGTCATGTTTTCAGAAATGCTATGTTGATTTTGATAGCTGGTTTTCCCGCCGCCTTTATCTCGGCTTTCTTCACGGGCTCTATCTTGATTGAAAATATTTTCTCGTTGGATGGCCTTGGTCTGCTTGGCTACGAATCCGTACTAAGGCGGGATTATCCTGTGGTATTTGGTACTTTGTATATTTTTTCTCTGATGGGGCTGATCGTCGGTCTCATTTCAGATTTGGTCTATACGTGGATTGATCCGCGCATTGATTTTGAGCGGAGGGATGTATGACCCTGTCTCCGCTGAACCAGCGCCGCTGGACCAATTTTAAGGCTAACCGCCGAGGCTATTGGTCGCTTTGGTTGTTCTTGGCAATTTTCGGGATAACGCTCTGCGCCGAATTTGTCGCCAACGACCGTCCGATTATTGCCTGGTACAAGGGTGAATTGTTGGCACCAGTTTTCATTGACTACCCGGAAGAAAAATTCGGCGGTTTCTTTGCGATCACCGATTTCCGCGACCCGGTCATTCAAGATGAAATAGCCGCTAATGGATGGGCCCTTTGGCCACCAATCCGCTACAGCTACCGCACAGTGAACAATGAAATGCCGGGGTCAGCGCCAACCAAACCGTTCTTTATGTTTGATCGCAAGACGCTCTGCGAGCGCTATCCTTTAGGTGTTGAAGACCCCAATTGCCGGATTGGCAATTTTAACTGGCTCGGCACTGATGATGAGGGCCGTGACCTTCTGGCCCGTGTGATTTACGGATTTCGCATTTCTGTATTGTTCGGCCTTTTGCTTACCTTGGGCTCAGCCATAATCGGCGTCGCAGCGGGTGCGGTGCAGGGCTATTTCGGTGGCTGGACCGACCTTTTGATGCAGCGCTTCATCGAAATTTGGACATCTCTGCCACTGCTCTACCTGTTGATGATTGTTGCCTCAATATTGCCGCCCGGCTTTTGGATTTTACTTGGCATCATGATGCTGTTCTCATGGTCCGGCTTTGTCGGCATCGTTCGGGCTGAATTTTTGCGGGCGCGTAATTTTGAGTACGTTAATGCGGCGCGGGCGCTGGGCGTCAACAACGCTACAATTATGCGCCGCCACTTGCTGCCCAACGCCATGGTCGCCACGCTGACATTCTTACCGTTTATTCTCAACGGCGCGATTACCACATTGACATCATTGGATTTTCTGGGCTTTGGCCTGCCTCCCGGCTCGGCCTCACTTGGTGAAGTTTTGAAGCAAGGCAAGAGTAACATTCAAGCACCCTGGATTGGCTTCACAGGCTTTGTCACCATGTCGCTGATGTTGTCGTTACTGGTGTTTATTGGTGAGGCCGTGCGTGATGCTTTTGACCCGAGGAAGGCGTTCAAATGAGTGCGCTGCTCTCCATCCGCGATCTTTCAGTGGCTTTCACGCAAAATGGCAAGACAACCACTGCTGTCGATCATATCTCGTTTGATATCGCGCCGGGCGAAACCGTTGCGCTTGTTGGTGAGTCCGGTTCGGGCAAATCCGTTACTGCGCTTTCGGTTCTAAAACTGCTTGCCTACCCTGCGGCCAGCCATCCTTCAGGCCAGATATTGTTTGAGGGCAAAGACCTGCTTGCCGCTTCCGAGCGCGACTTGCGGGCCGTTCGCGGCAATGACGTGACGATGATTTTTCAGGAGCCGATGACCTCGCTCAACCCGCTTCATGTGATTGAGGACCAGATCACGGAAGTCTTAAAACTGCATCAGAGTATGAGCACCGCAAGCGCCAAAGCACGGGCCTTGGAACTGCTGCAACAGGTCGGTATTCGTGATGCCGAAAAGCGCATGACAGCCTATCCGCACCAGCTCTCCGGCGGCCAGCGCCAGCGCGTCATGATTGCCATGGCGCTTGCCAATGCGCCCAAACTACTCATCGCTGACGAGCCAACAACGGCGCTGGATGTGACGGTTCAGGCGCAGATTTTGGAGCTGCTCGCAAAGCTGAAATCCGAACGCGGCATGTCTCTTTTGTTCATCACCCATGATTTGGGCATCGTGCGAAAAATCGCGGACCGGGTCTGCGTCATGACCAAGGGCAAGATTGTCGAGACTGGTCCCGTGGCGGAAATTTTTGCCAATCCGCAGCACGAATATACCAAGCATTTGCTGGCTGCTGAACCAAAAGGATCGCCGCCCGCGCTTGATGAAAGTGCGCCTATTGTCATGCAGGGCGAGGATGTAAAAGTCTGGTTCCCGATCAAAAAGGGCTTCCTGCGCAAGACGGTCGACCACATTAAGGCGGTCAATGGCGTCGATTTGAAAATCCGCGCTGGGCAAACACTTGGCGTGGTTGGCGAATCCGGTTCGGGCAAAACCACACTCGGTTTGGCGCTGACGCGCATGATTAAATCGCAAGGCAAAATCGCCTTTGTCGGCAGCGATATCAACCAATTTTCGTTCAAAGACATGCGCCCGCTGCGCCGCCAAATGCAAATCGTTTTTCAAGATCCATTTGGTTCGCTCAGCCCACGCATGTCTGTGGCAGATATTATCGCCGAGGGGCTCTCCATCCATGAGCCAAGCTTAAGCACCACTGATCGTGATGCCCGTGTGGTGGACGCACTCAATGAAGTGGGATTGGACCCCGAAACGCGCTTTCGTTATCCGCATGAGTTTTCCGGTGGCCAGCGCCAGCGCATCGCCATTGCCCGCGCTATGGTTTTGAAACCAAAATTTGTGATGTTGGACGAACCGACATCCGCGCTGGATATGAGCGTGCAGGCGCAAGTGGTGGACTTGCTGCGTGACCTGCAAGTCAAGCATGGCCTTGCCTATCTCTTCATCTCGCATGATCTCAAAGTGGTGCGGGCGCTGGCAAATGAACTCATCGTTATGCGTAACGGCGAAGTGGTCGAACATGGTCCGGCACGGCAGATTTTTGATACGCCGCAGACTGATTATACCAAGGCATTGATGGCGGCGGCGTTTAACATTGCCACGGCTCCACATGGTGCGGTGAGCGAATGAGCGGCGATATTTTATTTGCCGCCAGCGGCTGGGACAGCGAACTGTGGGCACGCAAATTTGAAACTGCCGCGCCGCAGCGCAAGGTGCATATTTATCCTGAGGGCATTGTCGATCCCGCAATCAACTACGCTATTGTCTGGAAACACGCCGAGGGCGCATTGGCGGACTTGCCTAATCTCAAGGTGATTTTCTCATTGGGCGCAGGCGTGGACCATGTGTTCCGCGATGCGAAAGTTCCCAACGTGCCTGTGGTGCGTGTTGTATCCAACGATCTTACCAACCGCATGAGCGAATATGTGGTTTGGCAAGTACTGGATCATCACCGCATGGGCATGAAATATCGTGCCCAGCAACAATCAAAAACATGGGTCGAAGATCGCGCGCAGCCAGCGGCTAAAGACATCACCGTTGGCATGTTGGGTCTTGGAGTGCTTGGCAAAGACGCGGCGCTGAAACTTAAAATGCTCGGATTTAATGTGACAGGTTGGAGCCGCTCGGCTCATCATATCGACGGCGTGCCGACTTTTTCCGGTGAGGCTGGCCTACCAGAATTCCTCGCCGCTGTGGACATTCTCGTTTGCCTGCTGCCGCTCACGCCTGCCACCGCAAACATCATCGCCACGCCCCTGATTAACGCCATGATAAAGCGCGGCCCGCTCGGTGCGCCGGTGATTATCAACGCCGGTCGCGGCGGCTTGCAGAACGAAGCGGATTTGCTCGAAGCGCTGGATGATGGTCGCCTCTCGGCGCTTTCGCTGGATGTGTTCCAGCAAGAACCTCTGCCCGCAACCAGCCCGTTTTGGACGCACTCCAAAGTGACCCTAACCCCGCACTGCGCGGCAGCCTCTGATCCCAATGCGCTGGTGGAACCCATCATCCGCCAAATGGCCGCATTTGAGCGCGGCGAAGCGTTGACGAATGTGGTGGATTTGAAGCTGCAATATTGAGGTGTGCGGGCGTTAGTCCGTGAAAACCAAGTTTCCGGCAACGCCAGCCTTATGACTTGCGCCGCTTGCTCGACGTTACCGCTTGGCGCGCGGCGCGGTATTTATCTTGTGACGCACCGCTATTTTGCGCCTCTTCCTGCTGCAATAGTTTGAAGCGTGCGACGCGGTCCGGTTCAAGTGTGCCGTTCTTAACAGCGGCGATAACGGCACATCCTGGTTCGTTGACATGAGCGCAGTTGGAAAATTTGCAATTTTCTGCGAGCGCCACAATGTCATCAAACACAGCCTCGATGCCTTCTTCGACATCGACGATTTGCAGTTCGCGCATTCCCGGCGTGTCCATCAACCATGCGCCGGACGGCATGCGATGCAGCGAGCGGCCAGATGTTGTGTGGCGACCTCGTGCGTCAGCTTCGCGAATTGCCTGCGTGCCTTGAACCTCTGCGCCCATCAGGCTGTTAATGATGGTGGATTTGCCGACGCCTGACGAGCCGAGCATGGCAATGGTCTGGCCGTTGCCAAGCCAAGGCCGAAGCTTCTCGCTCAAATCCTTGTCCTTGGCATTGATAATTTCGACCAGCAGGCCATTTTGAATGGCTCGCGCCTGATCATAAAAAGGTTGCGGATCGGCGCACAAATCGGCCTTGGTGATGATGACGACAGGCGTGACTTTCGCCTCATGCGCCATCGCCAAATAGCGCTCCATACGCGGCACGTTGAAATCCTGATTAGCGGACGTGACAAAGAAGACTGTATCGACGTTAGCGGCAATGAGTTGCATGCGCACTGCTGTTCCGGCACTACGGCGCTTGAACAGGCTTTGGCGAGGATAAAGCGCGGCGAGCCTGTTAGTATCTCGCGTCATAGCGACCCAGTCGCCTGTTGTCGGGCGGTCCTCACCATCTTTTTGGATCAGTGTTTGCTGCACACGGCCAGTGAATTCCGGACCCGCAACATCGACGGCATCGCGGTGAACGGCCATCACGCGTGCGGGATAGGTCTGGCTTAGATTAAGCGTTTCTTGCGCTTTCTGGAAATGCTCATTCCAGCCATAGTCACTGAGCGTAAGCGGGCTCAAGCGGCAATCCTGCGGTAGGCCAAAGGCAGCCCATACATAGGCTCGATGCGCTGAACGGCATCGGCAAATCCTTCGCGCACGACGCTCATGGTATGGCCGGAAGCATGGATCATCATAGTTTCATCTTCCATCATGGCAACATGGCCCTTCCAAAATACCAAGTCGCCGCGAAGCAAAGGCGGATGGTCCGCGCCCTGACCGATGAGTGTGCCAGCGCCGTTTCGCAGCATATCACTGTCACGCGGCAGCGAGCGTCCGCACAGCGCATGGCTAAGCTGAACTAGCCCTGAACAATCAATGCCAAAGCCGGAGCGCCCGCCCCAAAGATAGGGAGTTTCGAGCAATCGCGATGCCACATTTACGGGATCATGCGGGCGGTTATGAGCATCAATCGTGTGAGCGGCGATGATATATTCGCCGGACGAAAGGCCTAAATATTTCGTGCCGCGCGTTTCAGTTTCGCTGGTCACCGATAGCCCTGTGCCCATCGAAAGTGCAGCACTAACCGGATATTTCATATCGGGACCGGGGTAGAGAAATGTGCGGGGCGCACTGACGATATGTGTCGCATTTGTAAGGCGCGAGGTGAGAGCATTAAAGGCCATATAGCCGACATAGCCGTCTGTTTGCAGTTGCACCCAGCACCAGCCTTCGTGATCTTCGAAAACTAAGACCTTTTCGCCATAAAGCCCTTGGCTATCGACTGGTGCATCCGGGCGCGGCTCGCGGCGGATATCGGCAACAGGATCGCTAATTTGCATCAATCGTCCCGACACGAACTTTGTCGCGCTCACAAGTTCGGCAAGGCGCATGTCGGCAAGATCCGGACGGAAGGCATTTAGTCTTTTGTCCAGCCCGCTCATTTCGTCACATTCCTTGCCGTGGAGATTACCAAATCACCGATGCGCTCAACATATAGTGCGCCTTTCACAGTACGCTTAATCAAAACGTTTCGCATGTCTTTTGTGTCTCTATGACGCTCAACGAGACCCAACGCGCCCATCGTGTCCAGTGCGCGGGTGATGACCGGCTTGGTCACATCCAACCGCGCGGCGAGCGCCCGAATCGTGTGGGGCGGGGCTTCGAGATAAATCGTCAGCAAAATGGAGAGCTGGCGAAATGTCAGGTCCGGCGCATCATCGCGCACTTCCGAAAGCGCGATGTCGCGGAGCAGTGTGAGTGCCTGCAAGGCATTGAGTTCAATATTCATAAAGCCAAGCTAACCGCCAATCGTTTCGGTTCCGTATCATTTAGGCGCAATGCGACGAAAGCAAGGAATTATTTGTAACGCTGGCTTAGCACTTCAAATATTGCCCGAATGCCCTGCGCCTCGCCGCCAACAGGAGCGTGGGATTTTTCAACAGGGTTCCAGCCGAAAATATCAAAATGCGCCCATGAGCGGACCTTGGGCACAAAGCGCTTGAGGAACAGTGCGGCGGTGATGGAACCGGCAAAACCATCGGTGGTGACATTGTTCATATCAGCAATTTTGGACGAAAGCTTTTTATCATAAGGTGACCAAAGGGGCATGCGCCAAAGCGGGTCCGCGACCTTTACGGATGCGTTTGCTAGCTCGGACGCAAAGCCATCGTCGTCGGTATAAAAAGGCGGCAGGTCCGGCCCGAGCGCCACTCGCGCAGCGCCGGTAAGTGTCGCCATATCTATTAGCAGGTCGGGATCGTCTTCCTCGGCAAGGGTCAACGCATCGGCCAAAATCAACCGGCCTTCGGCGTCAGTATTGCCAATTTCAACGGTTAACCCGCGACGGCTGGTCAGCACGTCGCCAGGGCGAAAGGCATCGCCCGCAATGGAATTTTCGACTGCCGGAATGAGGACGCGAAGGCGAACATTTAGTCCTGCCCCTATAATCATCGAGGCCAGGGCCAAGACGTTTGCCGCGCCGCCCATGTCCTTTTTCATTAGCAGCATGGAACTGGAAGGCTTAATGTCCAGCCCGCCAGTGTCGAAGGCAACACCTTTGCCAACGAGCGTTATGCGCGGCGCAGATGCCTTGCCCCAAGAGAAGTCGATCAAGCGCGGCTCTTCCTTTGCAGCGCGACCGACGGCGTGGATCATCGGAAATCCGTTGCGTAAGGCGTCGCTTTTGATGACAGAAACTTTGGCCTTACCCGCCTTGGCAACTGCCCTTGCCGCGTCCTCGATTGCCTGAGGGCCCATGTCATTGGCAGGGGTGTTGATAAGGTCACGCGCAAGGAAGACCGCTGTTGCAATACGTTCAATCGCGGCTTGGTCAACGCCTTCCGGTGTTGCCAGAGATATGAGCTTATCGCTGCCCTTGCGGTATTTATCGAAGCGATAGCCGCCTAGCAAAAAACCGAGTGTTGCGAGTTGGGGATTAGCTGGCAGACTTGCAAAATGCCAATCGCCGGCGGGAAGACCGGTTGCCAATTTGCCAAAGGATAATTGTTCATCCGGCGTTTGCGACGCAACACCAAACAGCGCACCAGACACTTCGCCTTTTTCGTTGGGCACTAGCAAAAGCGATCCTGGCTTGCCGTCAAACCCGCTCGCCTTCGCCCAGACCAGCGCTGCGTCGCCATCGCCACCTGGAATCGTGAGCAATGTATCGCATAGCCAGATGGGTTTGGAATTTTTAGCGCGGGTTTTAGTGAGATGTGCGGTCATGGATATGCTTTCAGATTACGGCGGTGGCGAGAATTTTAACCATTCATTAGGGTTAACAGAATATTTCTTTTATCAGAATGTGCCGTGCCAATTTTGAGATTCGGCAATATCCATGGCGGAGAATTAGGCTGATGTCACCTCAAGATCGCACAAGCATGTTTAGACGCAGCGCGGGGCTGGTCGTCATTTCTTTGGTCCTTGGACTCGGCGGTTGCGCAAACAGCAGACTGACAACCGGATCCATTGGACATTCTCGTGGTAAGCCCGTTGATCAAATGACAGCAACTGAGCTTGATGCTGCCAGCGGTCCTTATGGGCGGGCATATGAAAAAAATACCAAAGACAAAGCCACGGCACTTGGATATGCCAATGTATTGCGTATGACGGGCCGGAATGATCAAGCTTTGGCAGTTGTACGCCAGACGGCAATTTACTTCCCGAATGACCGTGATGTTTTATCCGCCTACGGCAAGGCGCTGGCCAGCGCCGGTCAGTTTGACTCAGCGCTAGATGCCATCCGGCGCGCGCAGCGTCCGGAATATCCGGATTGGAAGCTGTTCTCTGCCGAAGGCGCGATTTTGGACCAACAAGGCCATCCGCAGGAGGCCCGTGCACTTTATCGCAAGGCGCTGGATATTCAGCCAAACGAAGCATCGGTCCAGTCCAATATTGGCATGTCCTATTTGCTTGAGGGTGACCTGAAGACCGCTGAGACTTACTTTGCCGGTGCCGCTCGCAGCCCGGGTGCTGATAGCACTGTGCGGCAAAATCTTGCGCTGGTTATTGGTCTTCAGGGCCGGTTTGACGAGGCTGAGCAGGTTGCACGCCGTGAGCTTTCACCAGAGCAGGCAGATGCCAATGTCGCCTATTTGCGCCGTATGCTGGCGCAGCAAGATTCGCTTAGCCAGTTGAAGAAAAATGACGGCGCCCAGGGTTAAGCCAAACGCTCAGTTCAACGGTTTCCACGCAAACCTATGATAATAAAAAAGCGCCAGAGATGGCGCTTTTTGTTTGAGACGTTATCTAAGCGCGGCGCTTTATTGTACCGGTGCCGACTTTGATGCATCACCGAAGATGCCGCCATTGGCCGACACACGGATACCGGCTGGCCCGAGAATGACGCCGAACAATACCGGCAGAAAGAAGAGAATCATCGGAACCGTCAACTTTGGTGGCAGTGCCGCAGCCTTCTTTTCCGCTTCATTAAGGCGATGTTCGCGGCTTTCCTGAGAAAGAACACGCAGCGCTGTGGCGACAGGCGTTCCATATTTTTCTGCCTGAATAAGCGCTTGAGTTACCGAGCGAACGGTGTCAAGACCTGTCCGGCTCGCCAAGTTTTCAAAGGCTTGGCGGCGCTCTGGCAAGTAAGATAACTCAGCCGTTGTGAGCACCAATTCTTCGGCAAGCTCAACGGATGCCGTACCAATCTCGTCCGAAACCTTACGGAATGCACCCTCGGTTGCCATGCCGGATTCCACACAGATAAGCATAAGATCCAGCGCATCGGGCCATGCACGTTCAATGGATTTCTTACGCTTTCCAGACTTGTTAGAAATATAGAGGTTTGGTGCATAAAAGCCCGCGTAGGCTATCACGAAGCAGATAAACCATTTCATCATTGTGGTTTTTTCTGCAAATCCACCAAGCCAGAATGTGTATATCACCGCGCCGGCAAACGCGATGAACGGCAAAACAAAGCGCAAAAACAAGAACATAATTAGAGGATTTTGGCCGCGAAAGCCCGCCATGCGGAGTTTATTGACTGTGTTTTCGTCGGCCAACGCCTTCTTCAAATCCAGACGCTCAACAACCGCACGAATACCCGCTTTTTGTGTTGCCTCTTTGAGGGAGCCCCCGCCGGAGCGGCGTTTACGATCTGCCTCGCTGACGAGTTTGGAACGCTCGCGGGCACGCATAGCGTCACGCTCCAACGCTACCGATTTCATGCGACCTTCAAGTTGGCTGCCGCCCAAATAGGGCATTAGTACTGTGAAAATCGTTGCAAATACCGATACAGCAATGAGCGCAACCATCAGAAACTGCGGGTCGGAAAAACTCTTAACAACTGATCCCATAACAAGAGCCCTCCGTCTTACATATCAAAGTTAATCATCTTTTTCATGACCATGATGCCGATACTCATCCACGCTAGCGAAACGCCGATGATTGTGTGACCGGTATCAGTGGTGAAAAGCAGCATGATATAATCGGGTGATGAAAGCCAAACCAACAGCGTTACGATGAACGGCAGTGCGCCAATAATAGCAGCTGAAGCCTTTGCTTCCATCGACATCGCATCGACTTTAGATTTCATCTTTTTGCGGTCACGAATGACGCGCGAAAGATTGCCGAGCGCTTCAGACAAATTTCCGCCCGCTTGAGCTTGAATTTGAATCACAATCCCGAAGAAGTTTGCTTCGGAACAAGGCATGCTTTCGTAAAGTTTGCCTACGGCTTCCGGCACAGAAAGGCCGATTTGCTGAGCCTCCAAAATGCGCTTAAACTCGGTCGCGACCGGCTCTTTGGCTTCATTGGCAATAAGGCGAAGACCGTCATTCAGCGGCAGACCAGACTTAACGGCACGCACGATGATATCAATCGAGTTAGGAAACTCCGCAAGAAACTTCTTGATCCGGCGCTTGCGCAAAAACGAAACGATCCAACGCGGCAAACCAACACCAACGCCGATCAAAGCGCCCGGAACCGCATAAATCGGCGCACCAAGAATAAACGCGGCCAAGGCGGCAAGGACGCCCGCAACCGCACTTGCGATATAGAAAATCTTAATGTCCCAATTCAGCCCAGCCTGTTGGATTTGTGTCTTTAGTGGCGGTCTGCGAATGAGTTGCTCGCGGTTTTTTTGCCGCGCTTCAAAGTCTTTCAGATTGTCCTGAACCTGCTTACGACGCTTGTTCGCATCCGTAACTTTGTCTTTGGCTGTGCGGGCTGAGGAGCGCTCGTTATCGGTTGTCTGAACCGCTTTCATTCGCTTATTCGTGCGGCTTTCTTCCTCAATCTTTTGATAGAGGAACGCATATGCCAAGCCAGCAACGCTAAAGAAAGCGAGGGCGACCATGGCTATTACATTGGTATCCAACCCAAACATCGAAACAAACCTTTAATGCACCTCAAACCCAACACATTTTGAATATTTCAAAGCGTGCTCATATAATCTGTTTAGGCTCACATCGTTAACGCATCCGAAATAACGCAGTTAAAAATGTATTAGCCGCGCACTTGCTCCATGCCATCTAGCGCCGCCGCCAAGCGTGATTCTTCGTTGTAGTAACGTGCACGATCCCAGAAACCTGGACGACCAACACCAGTTGAAACGTGCTTACCAATGATCTTGCCGTTGGCATCTTCGCCCTTCATATCGTACAAAACGATATCCTGAGTGATGATGACATCGCCTTCCATGCCGAGCACCTCGGTGATGTGCGTGATACGGCGCGAACCATCGCGAAGGCGCATCGCCTGAATGATAATATCGACAGAACCAACAATAATTTCGCGCACTGTGCGCTGTGGCAGACCAAAGCCGCCCATCGCAATCATGGCTTCCATACGGTTCAAGCACTCACGGGGTGAGTTGGAGTGGATGGTTCCCATTGAACCATCGTGGCCGGTGTTCATAGCCTGAAGCAAATCGAATACTTCAGGTCCGCGTACTTCACCGACGATGATGCGCTCAGGACGCATACGCAAACAGTTCTTCACCAAATCCGTCATGGTGATTTGGCCTTCGCCTTCCAAATTTGGCGGGCGGGTTTCGAGGCGCACAACATGCGGCTGTTGCAATTGAAGTTCGGCTGTATCTTCGCATGTGATAATACGCTCTTCAGGATCAATGTAACCGGTCAAACAATTGAGCAGCGTTGTCTTACCCGAACCCGTACCGCCTGAAATAATAATATTGCAGCGGACACGGCCGATGATTTGCAGAACCACAGCGCCTTCCGGCGAAATCGCGCCAAACTTGACCAATTGATCGAGCTTCAGCTTGTCCTTTTTGAACTTACGAATTGTCAGTGCGCAGCCATCAATGGCGAGCGGCGGCGCAATAACATTCACACGCGAACCGTCTGGAAGACGGGCGTCACAGATAGGGCTGGATTCATCCACGCGGCGGCCAACCTGGCTCACGATGCGCTGGCAAATATTCAAGAGCTGTTGATTATCGCGGAAACGCACGTTGGTTTCCTGCATTTTGCCGCCAACTTCGATGTAGGTGCTGCGCGCGCCATTGACCATGATATCGGCGATGTCATCGCGGGCAAGCAATGGCTCAAGCGGACCATAGCCCAAGACGTCGTTACAAATATCTTCGAGCAGCTCTTCCTGCTCGGCGATACCCATCGCGAAGTTTTTAATAGCGATAATGTCATTGACGATATCGCGAATTTCTTCGCGCGCTGAATCGGCGTCGAGCTTCGCTAACTGAGACAAGTCGATCGTATCAATCAGGGCGGAGAAGACCTGAGATTTGGTGTCGTAATAATCTTCTGTGCGCTCGCGTGCCGGCTTTGGCTCGGCCGACTTACCAGGTGCCATAGCTCCGGCTTGCGGCACAGGTGCTTTCGGTGCCGAACTTACAGGCTGTTGAGCGAGCGATTTTACTTCCGCCGCTGGGCGCGATCCGCCATCATTGCCTCTTTTACCAAACATATTTTCACCCGGTATCTGTCAGTTGACGGATTGTCGCCTGATTATGCTTTCTTCGAACGCAACTTGGCCAA
>JAYTVD010000102.1:0-21188 GCA_043744175.1 Phyllobacteriaceae bacterium | reverse complement strand
AATCGCCACTTGGTGAAAATACGTGGGTACTGTTGCTGCTGCTCTATGGTTTCATGATTTTTATGGCATGGGGCTATACACACTTATTCACAGGCCGTGCGGCGATGCTGCATCTTGGCGTGATTACGGCGACCATCATGTCTGCCAATGTGTTTGCGGTCATTATTCCCAACCAGAAGATTGTTGTCGCGGATTTGATTGCGGGTAAGAAGCCTGACCCGAAATATGGCAAGATTGCCAAGCAACGCTCGCTGCACAACAATTACCTCACAATGCCTGTGCTGTTTTTCATGCTGTCGAACCATTATCCGCTGGCGTTCGGTACGTCGTTTAATTGGGTGATCGCATCCTTGGTTTTTCCGATTGGTGCGCTTATCCGGCATTATTTCAATTCGGTTCATGCCCGCAAAGGCAATCCGCATTGGACATGGCTGGCGGCAACTATTCTCTTTATCATCATCATTTGGTTGTCCTCGACACCGAAGATTTTGACGGGCGAGCCGAAGGTTTTCGACGCGGACATGAAGCTGACCAAGGTGGCAGAGTTTGCAGCGGCGCGCGATGTGGTGATGGGGCGCTGCTCGATGTGCCATGCGGCAGAACCTGTCTGGGAGGGCGTGCATTTTGCGCCCAAAGGCGTGATGCTGGAAACTGACACGCAGATTGCGGCGCACGCCCATGAGATTTATTTGCAGGCAGGACGCTCGCACGCCATGCCGCCTGCGAACTTGTCTGAGATTACCGATGCCGAGCGGCAGACGCTGGTTGCTTGGTATAATGCCGCGATGAAGGCTACCCAATGACTTTGACGCTTTATCGCGGGCGCTTGCTCGACTTTCAAGAAGAGCCATTGAACGGCGAAGAGGGTGGTGGCTTTCGCTATATTGAGGACGGCGCGCTTGCCGTGAAAGATGGCATGATTATCGCCAGCGGTGCTTATGTTGAGCTTCGCCCGCGCAACTTTGAAGCTAAGATTGTTGACCATCGCCCGCATCTTATTATGCCGGGTTTTATTGATACGCACATCCATTTTCCGCAGATGCAGGTGGTGGGTTCTTATGCCGGTGCGCTGCTGGAATGGCTGAATAAATATACATTTGTTGAAGAACAGAAGTTCAACGTTCCCGCTCATGCGGACCGCATCGCTGGGCTGTTTTTTGATGAGCTGATTGGCAATGGCACAACAACGGCGGTTGCCTATTGCTCCGTTCACAAAAAATCCGCCGAGGCGTTTTTTGCGGAGAGCGAGCGGCGCAATATGCGCAACATTGCTGGCAAAGTGATGATGGACCGTAACGCACCGCCCGGTCTTTTAGATACGCCGCAATCCGGCTATGACGACAGCAAGGCGCTGATTGAAAAGTGGCACGGTCGCGGGCGGCAGCTTTATGCGATATCGCCGCGCTTTGCGATTACCTCCACTGGGGCGCAGTTGGAGATGAGCAGGGCGCTGGTGAGCGAAAATCCGGATTGCTACATGCAGACACATTTGTCGGAAAACCATGGCGAGATTGAAGCTGTGCGCCAGCTATTCCCTAAGTCGAAAGACTATACGGATGTGTATGAGCATTATGGATTGCTGGGCGACAAGAGCCTGTTTGGCCACTGCATTCATTTATCCGAGCGTGAAGCAGGGGCGATGAGCGCAAGCGATTCGGTGGCTGTTTTCTGCCCGACATCGAACTTGTTTCTCGGGTCAGGACTGTTTGATTTGGCGCGACTGAGTGAGACGCAACGTCCGGTACGAGTAGCCGTTGCAACGGATATTGGCGGCGGCACGAGCTATTCAATGCTGCGCACTTTTGATGAGGCGTATAAGATATTGAACTTGCAGGGCCAGCGCTATCACCCGCTGCGCTCATTTTATCAGATGACGCTCGGCAATGCGCGGGCACTTTCTTTGCAGGATAAGATCGGCACCTTGGCGGCAGGCAGCGAGGCGGATTTTGTTGTGCTGGATGCGCGCGCAACGTCGGCAATGCGCCTTCGCATGGAGACAGTAACGAGCTTATCTGAAGAGCTTTTTTTGTTGCAGACCATGGGCGATGATCGGGCTGTTAAGCAAACTTATGTGGCGGGCAAGGCGTCGAAAATTCACTCGACAACATAACCAACTTCGGCACTTGCAATTCTCAGTGTGTGCCAAAACGAACGTGCAAATGAACGAAAGACATAGAGAGCGAACGTGTTTTCATTCGACCTGTAGATTTGGGTGAAGGTGCCGTGGTGTGTCGTTGCCACGCCTGACTCAATTGGAAACGCGGAGTGGTCGAAGTCTATCGGGAAAAGCTTGGCCAATACCCATGTGGCTTTTTCGCCTGTGATAAGTAACGACGAGCGGCCGTTGGTGAGATCGAACAGCGAGGCTTCATCGGCTTTGATTTTGGATGCGATGGCATCGCGCAGTGCTTCTGATCCTGACAAAAACCAACGGTTGGGTGCGATTTTGAAGGCGGCGCTGATGTCTTTGCTATCGAGCGACTTGCGCAAAGATGTAATGACCTTGTCAGTCTTAGCAGGCGCGAAAGATGCCAGTTCGCCGATGAAGCCGAAGTTGGTTTCGCTGAGGTGTACGCCCACTCCATTTGACACGTTGCCAAATGTGCCGAGGGCGAAATCTGCACCCAATGCTGATGCGCGGTTAGACATGCATGCGTTTCCCTTCGGCATCAAACATATGGTGGCTGACGATATCGACCGGTACATGCGCGCCACGTAATGGCGCGGTGGCATAGGCTGTTGTGCCGATGCGGCTCTTGCCGTTTTGCACAAGTGCAAGAGCTATGTATTTGCCTATGGCGGGAGAGAAGCACATGGCAGTTACATGGCCAAGGCTATTAGCGCGAGCCGTTGCGGAGGCATTTTCGACGATATGGCTGCCGCCTGAAACAGGCAGTTCGTTGCGCGAAATGATGCCGACCAGTGACAACCGGTTCTCATCGGTCAGCCCTTCGCGGTTCATCATGGATTGGCCGATGAATGGCTTTTTCTTCGACAGCATCCAATCCAGATGCAAGTCGTGGGCAGTCGTGCGGCCATCAAGTTCCGCGCCGGTGACATGGCCTTTTTCGATGCGCAGTGTGCCGAGTGCTTCGAGACCGTAGGGCGTGATGTTGAACGGTTTACCCGCTTCCATCAGGGCTTGCCAAACATCGGTGCCGTGGCCAGCGCCCGCATAAACCTCGTAGGCCAACTCGCCGGAAAACGAGAGGCGGCAGATCATAATGGGGTGGCCAGCGATCTTGCCATAGACGATGCCCATAAAGGGCAGGGTTTCGGTATCGACATTGGTGTCGGTTACGCAGGCCTCTAGCACGCGTCGCGCGTCTGGTCCGCCAACTGCTGCGCCTGCCCATTGGTCGGTTACAGAAACTAGATGGACTTTTAAATCCGGCCATAGGCAATCGAGGCAATATTCCAAATGTTGCATCACTTTGCCCGCGTTGGCGGTGGTAGTGGTCATGAGGAAGTGCGTTTCGCCCAAACGCCATGTCGTGCCATCATCCATAACCAGACCATCATCACGCAGCATCAGGCCATAACGTGCCTTGCCGACGGCGAGGTTGGAAAACATGTTGGTGTAAACGCGGTCGAGAAATCCGCCTGCATCCGGTCCTTGAATGTCGATTTTGCCTAGCGTTGAAACGTCAACAATACCGACACCGGCACGCACAGCTCTCGCTTCGCGCACATAGGCTTGCTCGACCGTTTCGCCTGCATCGCCGTAAATCATGGGGCGTTGCCAGAGGCCAGCCGCATACATGGTCGCGCCATTTTCCAAGTGCCAATCGTGCATCGGTGTGAGGCGGAAGGGCTGCAAATCGCCGAAGCGCTCGGCCGCCAGAGTACCGAAGGATACACCAGAGACTGGCGGGCGAAAGCGTGTGGTTCCAGTCTGAGGAATGGTCTTGCCAAGTTCCGCAGCCATAATTGCCAACGCCGGAATGGCGGAGTTGCGGCCTTGCTCTGTGGCCATTCCCAGCGTGGTGTAGCGCTTCAAATGTTCGGGCGAGGAATAGCCCTCGCGCTTGGCAAGACGAATGTCGTCCGTCGTCACATCATGCTGGAAATCAACAAATGCCTTTTGTGATTTCGCATTGCCAATAACCTCTAATATCGGCGCGGGAATGTAAGCCGGATCGCTCATAATTTTTGGCACGACCTTGGGTGTTTCGCCGTGCAATTTGGCAGTTGCTTGCTGGGCCGTGGCGATGCCATGCGCCTTGGCTTGTTCGTCGCCGAAGATGCCAGCGGCGGAACCGCAAGTATGAAAATCATAACCAGGCGCCGGTTCTGGTGGCAGGAAGGCTTGCAGCGTATCGTCCCATTGCGGCCTGCCGCCTGCTTGGCTGGCAAGCTGTATGGACGGTGAAAAGCCGCCGGAAACGGCAAGCGTCGTGCAGGCAATTTCGATAGGTTCGCCTGTTCGCTTTGTCGGCTCCAGTGGCTCAATAAAAATAGACATGAGAGCTTTGCGACCCGCCGTTTTTGTCACTGCGTGGCCGAGGTGCAGCGCTGCTCCAGCGAGTTTTGCCAGTGATTTCGCCGCGTCTAAAACTTCCGCGCGGACATCTATAATGGCGCTAATTGTTGCGCCAAGGGCGGCGAGATCTGCCGCGGTTTGGTAGGCGCTGTCATTGTTGGTGAAGATTGCGACGGGTCCGGCAGGGACTAACGCGTCGCCCATCGCCAATTGCCCGACCAGCGATGCGAGCATAATGCCGGGGATATCATTGCCGGGAAACACGATCGGTCGCTCGGTGGCACCGGTGGCGTGTATCGCTGTTTTGGCGCGGATGATCCAGTAGCGCTGGCGCGGCTCACCCTCGCTGCGATCTGATTTATGATCGGCCACGCGCTCGGTTGCAGCATAGGTATTGCCGTCATATGCGCCCCAAACAAATGTGCGGGAGAGGGTTTGTACGCCTCCAATTGTAATATCTGAAGGGGCATTGCAGTCGGCAAGTATCACGCGGAGACCTGCCTTGGCTGCCGTCATTGCAGCGGCTATGCCTGCTTCACCTGCGCCGATTACCAGAACATCGCAAAAGGCGTTCATGCGCTCGTAGCGGTCAGTGTCGGGCGCGATGCCTGCACGTCCAAGGCCTGCGGCGCGGCGGATGATTTTTTCGCAAAACATCCAGAATTTGGTTGAACGAAGCGGGCCAATGCCCGGTCCCATAAAGGTTTTATAATAGAAGCCAGCGGAAAATAGTTTGCCAGCAAGACCGTTTAAGGCACCAACATCGTATTGAAGTGACGGGAAGCGGTTTTGGCTTTCAGCTATCATGCCATCATAAATTTCGACTTCAGTGGCGCGAATATTGGGCTCGCGATAGCCGTTGCGAACCAATGTCACCAGCGCATTCGGCTCGGCATTGCCGGCGGCGAACAGGCCGCGCGGGCGGTGATATTTGAATGAACGGCCGAAGACAGTCTGGCCATTGGCGAGAAGGGCAGCGGCCAGTGTTTCACCCTCGATGCCAGTCACAGGCTTGCCGTCGAAATGTATTGTGACTTGTTTCGCAGCGCTCGTGCCTATGCGTTTGAAGCTCATGGTTTGGCTCCTTGCACGGCATCGCGGGCAAACATTAGGCTGAATATTTCGTGGGTCGCGGTATCGCGTTCAACAAGCAAATGACTGCGGCAGCCGCCGTGGTGTTGCCAAAATTCCTTGTGGTGTCCACGCACATTGGTGCGCTCGTAAACATAAGCGTGCCACGCATCGGTATCTGTCGAACCAAGCTCAGGACGCGCGCGGTTGGCATCGCCTTGGTAGGTGAATTCGATGAGGTCGCGGGTTCCGCAGTGGGGGCAATTTATGCGCATATCAATGCCATTTCGGGGTCGCGCCCATACCTTTGTCGTCGATCTGTTTTCCGGTGCGGAAACGCGAGAGAACAAAGGGGGCTGCCAGCGGGTGAATTTCGTCTTTGGCAATGGTGTGGGCAAAGCAAATGCCAGAGCCGGGCGTGGCCTTAAACCCCCCGTAACACCAGCCACAATTTAGATACATGCCCGGAAGGGGGCCGATGTCGATGATCGGTGCTCCGTCCATCGACATGTCCATAATGCCGCCCCATGAGCGCAGCAGGCGCACGCCAGTGAGGCCGGGGAACAGCGCCACCATCTCGCTCATTACATCTTCGACGATGGGGAGATTACCGCGCTGAGCGTAGGAGTTATAGCCATCTATATCGCCGCCGAAAACAATACCGCCTTTATCGGACTGGCCAAAATATAGGTGTCCGCCGCCGAAGGTCGCGACTGTATTTATAACTGGCTTAAGCGCTTCGGAAACAAAAGCTTGCAGGACATGGCTTTCAATTGGAAAGCGGTCAATGCCAGCCAGATTGAGCACATGGCCTGTGGAACCAGCGACAGCAACGGCAACTTTTTTGGCGCGGATTTCGCCGCGTGTGGTTTGAACGCCGACAATGGTTTCACCATCGCGCAGAAAGCCGACCACTTCGCAATTTTCGACAAGATCGACACCGAGGCGATCCGCGCCGCGCGCATAACCCCATGCAACTGCATCGTGGCGGGCGGTGCCACCGCGCCTTTGCATCAGGCCGCCCTCGATGGGGAAGCGCGCGTTGCGGTCCATATCGATGCCGGGCAGGGCGTGTTCAACTTGTTCGCGGGTGAAGAGTTCTGCATCCAAACCATTGAGCCGCATGGCGTTGCCACGCCGCGCGTATGCATCCATCTGCGCTGGAGAGTGGCCAAGATTGAGAACGCCACGCTGCGAGAACATGACGTTATAATTCAGCTCGTGAGACAGACTTTCCCACAGTTTCATAGAATATTCGTAGAAGTGCTGGTTTTCGGAAAGCAGATAGTTTGAGCGAATGGCTGTCGTGTTGCGCCCGACATTGCCGGAGCCGAGCCAGCTTTTTTCCAGCACCGCCACATTGGTAATGCCGTGTTCTTTGGCCAGATAATAGGCTGTGGAAAGCCCATGCCCGCCGCCGCCGACGATGATGACGTCATATTCCGATTTTGGTTCTGCTTTACGCCATGCTTCCTTCCAGCCGAGATTTCCTTGGACTGCATTCTTAAGAAGCGAAAATATCGAATATTCGGCCAAGGTTTTGGGCTCGCAAAGGTGAGTTCTTTCGTTGCCAAATAGATAGGGAAAGCGCTGTTTGTGAAGTCAAAATAACGACATTTTGTTCGTTATGCCGTTGGTTCAACTTTATTGTGGCGGTGGACAGGGCGACGCTGCGTCTTGTCGGCGCGGTTATGCTTCTTTAACAGTGTAAAATACTGTCTCGAAAGGACTCGATTCCGCGCATGAAAGACAAGCTTCACTCCGGCCTTTTGAAAGCCTTTTTAATCGCTTGGTTTTCGATCACCAGCACGCTGGCGTTTGGCGCGTTTATCGACGATCAGCGTGCGGTCTTTATGGCTATAAAGACCAAAGTTGAGGCAATGGGCCCGAAGATTGTCGCCGGTGCAAGTGATGATTCTAAACTGGCGGAATATCGGATTGAACTGGATAAGTTGGCGAAAGATGTCCTTGACGTCGCCGTGGCATTCCGTCCACGTCTGGCGGAAATTAATAAACGTCTGACGGATATTGGACCTATACCCGCCGCCGACGCACCTCTCGAAACCACAGCCGTCTCTGATGAGCGTAAGCGCTTGGGAGCGGAAAAGGCGGCGATCAATGCGCTGCTTGGCGAGACTGAGGATGTGTCCATCGCTGCCAATCAACAAGTTGATGATATTGCTGAGCGTCGCCGCAATCTATTCGCGGATGATTTGACCAAGCGCGTTGACATTAAGACTGTTCTCGGCAGCGAGGTCGGGAGCGCTGCGCGAAGCGAAGTCGCCACCTTGGTCAAAATGTTGAACTCGTGGTTCACATTTGTCACTAACTTCAAACTGCAATCCGTGCTCGGCGCGACATTCTTCGCGCTGTTATCTGCCGTCATCATGTTTATCGGCGGCAATCGGTTGTTTGGCAGGTTCTACAGTCGTGATGCGCGATCTGAGGAGCCATCCTATCTCAGCCGTCTTTCGGTTGCGTTCTGGTCCACGCTCATACCAACCACGACGGTTGTTATATTCTTGGCCGTTAGTTATTTTTTCTTCGACTATTTCAAAGTGCTGCGACCAGATATCCGCGAGATTTTTGTTAGTGCACTGAGCACGTCTGCCATCATCTATTTTATCTATCGCTTGGCCAATGCCATTCTTTCACCTGATATGCCCAATTGGCGCCTGCTGCCGGTGGACCCGAAGCCTGCCCGTTTGCTGGTATGGCTGGTTACAGCGACTGCGGTTGTCTCCGGTCTTGATACATTCACCAATGTTATCAATGAGGTGCTTGGCTCGCCTTTGTCGCTGACGATTGCCAAGAGCCTTGTGGGCACGGTACTGGTGGGGCTGTTAGTTATCGCCATTAGTCTTGTTAAGCCCACGCAAAATAGTAGTGTGGCATCCATCTCCGCGTTTAATTTGCGAAATGGGTTGTTCGTGCTGGGACTGTTGCCGCTCATTGCGGCGTTGCTGGGCTATATAGGTCTGGCGCGATTTGTAAGCCAACAGATTGTGATTACCGGCGCAATCATTATTACCATGTATTTGGGCTTCAAGAGTGCGCAGTCGCTTTCCAGCGAGGGTGCATTTGCAGTTTCGAGTATTGGCAAGTCTGCGCAGCGACGTTTTGCGCTAGAAGACTTGGGTGTTGACAGGTTGGGTGTGCTGGCCAGCATCGTCGTGAATTTGCTAGTATTGATAATCGGCATCCCGCTCATTTTGCTACAATGGCGGTTCCAATGGAACGACATTCGCTCGTGGATATTTAAGGCGCTGAACGGTTTTACGATTGGTTCGGTGACCATTTCCCTGATCGGTGTCCTCACCGGAATATTCATGTTTGCAATTATTTGGGCACTGACTCGCTGGTTTCAGCGATGGTTGGATTCCAATGTTCTCTCACGGGGTAAGATTGATAGCGGCGTGCGTCATTCTATTCGCACGGCGATTGGCTATGCCGGGATTGCGCTGGCGCTGCTGATTGGCATTTCCTCGGCGGGGATAGATTTGACCAGCTTGGCGCTGGTGGCTGGTGCGCTGTCGCTAGGTATTGGTTTTGGCCTACAAAACATCGTCTCGAACTTTGTCTCCGGTCTCATTCTGCTGGCCGAGCGGCCATTCAAAGTGGGAGATTGGATTGAAGCTGGTTCAACAGCGGGCATCGTTAAGAAAATCTCCGTTAGAGCAACGGAAGTTGAGACATTCCATCGCCAGACAGTGATTTTACCGAACTCAGAGCTCATCAATGCGGCGGTGGGAAACTGGACACATCGCAACAAGCTGGGCCGCATAGATATTCCGGTGAGTGTTATCTACGGCAGTGATGTGCGGCTTGTGCAGGCTGCACTGATGGATATCGGGCGCGGAAACCCGATGGTCTTGAAAAGTCCCGAGCCGTTTGTGTTGTTCGCGGGATTTGGCCGCGCCGCATTGGATTTCGAATTGCGGGTTCATTTGGGCGATATTACCCAGTCACCCGTCGTTCAAAACGCAATACGCTTTGCGATTATGGAAAAATTCAAGGATCTGGGCATAGATATTCCCGTGCCGCCGCGCGATATCGCTATTAGGGGTTTGGCTGGGGATTCAATTTCACTGACGGGCACAGTGCTTACTAGTGCACCACCTGTTGAAAAAGCAAAAATTGTGCGTAAATCTCGTGCAAAATCAATAAAAACTTGAACAAGTTGTTCAGGTAGCGTTCAGACAGACTATCCTATAAGAGGCATGTAAGGCGGGGTTTCCTGCCACAACAGAGGCGGCGCTCAGGCGCCGGAATACGATGAAAAAGTTTAATGTTGCACTTGCCGCAGTGTTGATGATGACCGGCGCAGCGTCTGCAGCCAGCGTAATCAATCGCGATGCTGATGCACAGACATTGATCGTCACGGAAGGTGCCAGCAAGTCTGAATTAGCAATTGGCCCTGGCGAAACAGTTGAGTTTTGCAGCGCAGGTTGCTTTGTGACCATGCCTAACGGTGATCGTCAGGCTTTGACTGGTTCGGAAACGATTGAAATTAAGGGCGGCGTTGGTACGATCAAATAATCGGCACCGTTATTATTGAGATTTGGAAAGGCCGGATTATTCCGGCCTTTGGTTTTTGTTAACCGCGTGAGCGAAATCTTGACCGCTCTAAATGCCGGTTTCACGGTTCGTTTGAACATTTCATCTATGTGAAGCGTATGGATACGCTAACTGATCGCAACCAAATACCGCTTGTCGTTGACCTTGATGGAACTGTCATTGCGACGGACCTATTCTGGGAAGCGCTGGCCACTGCGGTTAAGCAAAATATTCTGGTGCTGTTTTTGGTGCCGTTTTGGATGTTAAGAGGCAAGGCCTTCCTGAAGAGCGAGCTTGCCAAACGTGTCACACTTGATGCAACAACGCTACCTTATCGACGAGAATTTGTTGATTATTTACGGGCACAGAAGGCATCCGGTCGCACTTTAATTTTGGCAACGGGCAGTCCTGAGCCGTTTGCTCGTTCTATTGCCGTCCATCTAGATTTGTTCAGTGATGTCATCGCAACGACACCAGAACTCAATCTCACATCAACACGCAAACGCGACGCACTTACTGCAAAATATGGTGACGCGGGTTTTGACTATGCCGGTAACAGCAAAGATGATGTGGCGGTGTTTGACGCGGCAGGGCAGGCAATTGTTGTTGCGCCTGACGGAGCCGCTTTACGTTTTCAGAAAAAATCAAATTCGACGTTATTTGCCGCGCCGCGTGTGACGATAAAGACGTTGGCCAAGCTGCTGCGCGTGCATCAATGGGCGAAGAACTCGCTCATTGCGGTGCCTGCCGTGCTGGCAAATGATCTGGCACGACCAGCCACTGAAATGGCGATTGTGGTTGCGGTGATTGCGTTTTCTCTGTTGGCCTCTGCAATATACATCATCAATGATCTATTCGATTTGAATGCTGATCGCCGCCACAAATCCAAGCACAAACGACCGATTGCAGCGGGGATGGTCGCCATTCCAACAGCGCTGATTATTGCTGGCTTGTTGGCTATTTGCAGTGTCGCGTTCAGCCTCTATCTGCCGCCTTTTTTCTGGGCTGCGATGATTGGCTATGCGCTTTTGACGACACTTTACACGTTCGCCCTAAAGCGAATGCTGTTGATTGATGTTCTGGCATTGGCGGGACTTTATACCATTCGTGTGATTGCAGGTGCAGCGGCAACGCAGATTGATGTTTCGTTCTGGCTGTTGGCCTTCTCGGTATTTTTCTTTTTGTCTCTAGCGTTGGTGAAGCGCTACGTTGAGCTTGAAGGGATGCCTAATAGCGGCATTGAAAAAATCTCCGGTCGTGGCTATCGCGTTTCTGACGCCCAAGTTTTGGCCGAATCCGGCATTGCGGCAACGTTTTCGGCCGTGCTCGTTCTGGCGCTCTATATCGACAGCGATGAAGTGCGCTTGCTCTACCATCAGCCCTATTTGTTATGGTTGCTGTGTCCGATTGTGCTTTATCTTTCGCTGCGCATTTGGGTGTTGGCGCGGCGCGGCGAGATGCACGAAGATCCCGTTGTATTTATCCTCTCCGATTGGCGCAGCCAGATTATGGTGCTGATTGGCGCGGCACTCGTATTTGCTGCGGCCTATTAAATGGTGTGGCTCGAAAGTTTCGGCCGCGTTCGAAAGGGCGAGTTTGGCACTGTTGACGAACGCCTCATTGGTGGGCAGCCGATACTGCCGTTCGGAAACGGGCGTAGTTATGGCGATACGTGCCTGCCGCCGGAGGCTGGTGCCGCCATAAAGTTCCGCCCCAAGCCGCTTATTCAGTTTCAGGTAGATTCAGGTATTCTGATTGCCGATGCTAACGCTAGCATATCAGACATCATTTTGCATTGCGGGCCGCAAGGTTGGTTCATTCCTGTAACGCCGGGCACCAAATATGTGACGCTCGGTGGTGCGATCGCTAACGATGTGCATGGCAAAAATCACCATTTACGTGGCTCATTTGGGTGCCATGTTTTGTGGTTCGATGTGGCGCGCTCCGATGGGCAGGTGCTGCGTTGCTCGGCAAATGAAAATGCGAAGCTTTTTGCTGCAACAATAGGCGGCATGGGACTGACGGGACTTATCTCGCGTGCGGCTATCCAGATGATGAAAGTGCCGTCAGTTCATATCACCGAGACGACTGTGCCGTTCTCCTCGCTGCCGCAATATTTCGATTTGGCTGAGGCTGCTGACCACGACAATGAATATGCTGTGGCATGGATTGACCAGCTCGCTGGCGGCAAGAGCGCGGGGCGCGGGCTACTCTTTGCGGGCAACCATGCCGGGGATGGGGAATTCACGCCACACCGCAATGCCCCGCGCATTTCCGTGCCATTTGTGCCGCCATTGAATGTGCTGAATGGTTTAAGCGTGCGAGCCTTTAACACTGCTTATCGTGCTGCTAAGTCACGCAAACTTGGACCTGTAACGACGCATTACGATCCGTTCTTTTACCCGTTGGATATGGTGGGCAATTGGAACCGGCTTTACGGCCCGCGCGGACTGCATCAGCATCAAAGCGTCATCCCGTTTGATGCCGCGCAGACCGTCATTCCTGCCATGCTTCAGAAAACCCGCGATGCGGGGCAGGTGTCATTTCTCACTGTTTTGAAGCGATTTGGCGACGTGAAATCACTTGCGATATTGTCTTTCGCGCGCGCTGGTTACACGCTCACTTTGGATTTTCCGCATAAAGGGGCCAGCACGCTAGCGCTACTGAACGAGCTGGATGCCATGACAATTGACGCTGGCGGGGCGGTTAATCCTTACAAGGATAGCCGGTTGCCGGCACGGGTTTTTGAGCAATCCTTCCCAAACTGGTATGAGCTGGAAGCCTTGCGTGACCCGCAGTTTTTATCTGGATTTTGGGCGCGAACAGCGCTGGTATTGGCCCTAAAGTGAGAATGATGCCGGAGAAAACAACTAAATCGAGAGATGCCTCGCATTTTAATCATTTTTTATACGGGATCGTGAGCGGCGGCGTTTATTAGCAAGTTGGGAAGTAAGGACAGGGATTATGACGAAATACATTCCATTTATATTGTTCACTGTGCTAACGAATGCGGCTGCGCAAGTGATGCTGAAGCAAGGCATGATGTCGCTCGGCCCGCTGTCATTTAGCATGGACACAATCATATCCCGCGTGTTTCAGATCGTTTTTAACCCTTGGGTTTTTGCCGGCCTTTCGATGTTCGTCATTTCAATGGCCTCGCACCTGTTCGTGCTTTCCAAGGTGGATTTGTCATTCGCTTACCCCTTTCTTTCCCTTGGCTATGTCGTCGTGGCATTTACGGCTTGGTTTCTTTTCAAAGAAGAAATCGGCGTTTATAAAATGGCGGGCATTGCCTTCATTTGCGTTGGCACAATTTTGATCGCGCAGGGCGGCGGTCATTCAGCGGATGAGAAAATCACCGCATCAGTTTCCGGAGTGAAATCATGAGACATATAATTTTTGGTGGCGATGGTTTTGTCGGACGTCATCTTGCGCCGCTGATCAGTGCCGATGGCCATGAAGTGGTCGTTGTTGACATCGTCAAAAGCGATTTGCCGCACTATGATAAAGTGCAGTTTGTGCAGTGTGATGTGACGAGCCGCGATGCTGTTATGGCTGTCGGCATCAAGGCTGATGACATGGTATATAACCTGTCGGCCAAGATGCTGTCGCCGCTACAAGTGCGCGCCAAGCGCCATGATTTCTTTTTTCCAGTGAATTACTTCGGTACTGAAAACATCATTCTGGCGATGGATAAGGCTGGCGCGAAGAACCTCGTGCACTTTACGACTGATATGATTTATGGCCATACGGTTACTTATCCAATGACCGAAGATCACCCTGTTGCGCCGCTTGGTGAATATGGTTGGTCCAAGCAAAAGACTGAAGTGCTAGCTGCCGAGTGGCGCAAGAAGGGCATGAACATTTCGCTCTTCCGCCCACGCCTTATCATCGGGCCTGGCCGTCTAGGGATTCTGGAAAAGCTGTTCAAGCTGATTGATATGAACCTGCCAGTGCCAATGATTGGCTCGGGCAAGAACCCATACCAGTTCATCTCCGTGTTTGACTGTGCGTCAGCTGCCTATGCTGCATTCAAAGCAGGCGTTCCTAATGAGGCCTATAACCTAGGTTCGCTGAACCCGCCGCCTGTGCGCAAGTTGCTGGGTGATTTGGTGCGCCATGCGAAGTCTAAATCGCTGCTTATCCCGACGCCGGGCTGGGCTGTGAAAAAGACGCTTGATATGTTCGACTGGATGAACATGCCGATCATGGATCCCGAGCAATATCTCATCGCCGATGAAGAATGCGTGCTGGATGTGTCCAAAGGTGAGCGCCAGCTTGGCTGGGTTCCACAGTATCGCGACGAGGATATGCTGATTGCGGCCTATGTCGAATATCGCGCCAAGAAAACGGGCGCTGCAAATCAAAATTCCTACGCCGTAGCGGCAGAGTGAAGAGGCAAATATGAACCAAGTTCTTAAGACCAAAGACACTGCCACCCGTATGCGCGTTGATGCGCCGGAGATCGCCCCCATGCACATGACCAACCGTCCGAAGCTGATGAGTGTCAGCGATGCCAAGGCGATGGATGTTCCGACTATGACGGAGCTTTTCAAGTCGCACATCAACCCCGGCCAATTGCATTTTATGAAGCTACTCGGCTTTCACAAAGTGAAGATCGAAAGTGCTGATGGTATGTATTACACCGACCAGAATGGCCGGAAAATTCTCGACTTTTTTGGTGGCTTTGGCTCGTTGGCATTCGGCCATAATCACCCACGCATAGTGAATGCGCGCAAGCAATTCCAAGACGAAAAGCGCCACGAAATCGCGATTGCTTTCATGTCGCAGTATGCCGCGACTCTGGCCCATAATATTGCGCAATGCTCGCCTGGCGATTTGGACATGGTGTTTCTTGGCTCGTCCGGTTCGGAAGCCATGGAAGCGGCAATCAAGGTTGCAGAGCGCGCCGCTGGTCCGGATAAGCCTAAGGTGGTTTATGCCGAAAACTCATTCCACGGCAAAACTAAGGGTGTGCTTTCCATCACCGATGGTCAGCTCTATCGCGGCGATTTCAAGCTGGTGGACAATGTTTTGAGAGTGCCATTTGGCGATATTGATGCTGTTGAAAAGCTGTTCCAGTCTGATCCAAAAATCGGTACGATCGTGCTAGAAACGGTGCAGGGCGGCGGCGGCATTATTTCTGCGCCGAAGGAATATTGGCAGAAACTGCGTGCGCTTTGTGACAAGCACGGTGTGCTGTGGGTGGCAGATGAAGTGCAGTGTGGCCTTGGCCGTACCGGCAAATTCTACGCTTTTGAGCATTATGGCGTCATTCCTGATGTGACGGCGCTGGCCAAATCTCTCGGTGGGGGCAAGGCGGCGGTTGGCGCGATGATTGCGCGCCGCGAAGTTTACATGAAGGCCTATGGCACGCCGAAAACCGCGATGATCCATGCGCAAGCTACTTTTGGCGGCATGGGCGAGGCTTGCGTTACCTCCATCGAAGCGCTCAACGTGCTTTATGATGAAGATCTGATTGGCAACTCGGCGCGCGTTGGTCAGCACATCATTGATGGCCTTAAGGCGCTTCAAGTGAAGTACCCGAAGATCATCAAAGACGTGCGCGGGCAGGGCATGATGATTGGTCTTGAGTTCCATGATTTTAGCCAGACTTTGCCCGTCATGCTGCGCCCAATGGTGGCGATGTTGGATGATAAACTGAAGGGTTCGCTATCCGGATTTGTGGGTGCACAGCTTTTGCGTGACTATGATATTCTGGTGGCCTTCACTGAGTATAACCGCAACGTTATCCGTCTTGAACCGCCGCTGATTTGCACCATGGAAGAGGCAGATCGCTTTGTCGCCTCATTCGATAAGCTGCTCGGTAAGGGCATCGTCTCGATCGTCAAAGACTTTATCGCCAGCCAGTTGAAGTAAGCGATATGGTAGATGGCGCACATCAGTATCGCAATTTGCTGGCGCGGTTTGCCAGCGGGTTGCTAGAGTTTGCGAGCCGGACTTATGTCCGGTTTGCCAGCCTCATTGGTGTGCTGATTTTCTCCCTCTATGTGGCGATTACCCTTGTCACGGCATATCTCTTGCCGGAAGCGAATTGGGATATGCTGCCCTATCTGGCCGTTGCCGAAGAGGCGAAATATCCCGATCCAGTGGCGCTGCATGACTTTGCGTATGGTGCTGTGAAGGCGGCGGTTCCGGCTGCTGACTATGAGGCGCTGACCAATGATGGCGGCGGATTTCGCACGCATATGGCGGAAAATCCGGCGGACTTTGTGTCACTGCTCGGTATGTATCGCGTCAAGTTTTTGTACGGCAAGATTATCTCCGTCGTATCAAATTTCGTTGCACCAGTCACGGCGCTGCGTTTGGTCTCGGCATTTTCAGCCCTCTTGTTTGCTGGGTTTGTGCTGGCTTGGCTGCGTTCGGCCAAGGCACTTGCGCTTGCTCCGCTTTTCGCCGGATTGATGATTTTCTGTGGTTTTGGCGAGGCCACTCGTGTTGGAACGCCGGACTTGCTGTGTGCCGCGCTTTTCCTTGGCGGGCTCTACTCCTTCACGGTGAAGCGGGAATGGGTGACAGCGACTTTGCTCACACTTGCGTTCCTTGTTCGACCAGATAACATTGTTTTCATTGGTATTTTCGGCGTTCTACTGTTGGTTTACAGCCAGAAAAGTCTTGGGGCTTTCGCGGCTTTTGTCGCCTGTCTCATCGGCTATTTTGCCGTCTCGCATTTTGCTCATCATCCGGGATGGTGGCCGCATTTGTATTTCTCCAGTATTGAGCAACATCAGAACATGGCGGATTTTCATCCGGCGTTTTCGCTAAGCCTCTACGCCCATGCTTTTGGCGCATCGTTCCTGAGATCGCTGGAATATAATGATTGGGTTGGCGTTTGTGTCCTGGCGCTGGGGTTATGGTTCCTCGCCGATAGGGCAGGCTACAAGTTGACCGGACGCGCTGGCGTGCTGTTTACCGCGCTTGTGCTTTCGGTGCTCGCTAAGTTCATCATTTTTCCCATCCACGATACGCGGGTGTATTTGCCAGCGCTGCTGCCTCCATTTTTGGTGCTGCTGCCAGCGCTGCAAGCCCTGTATCGCAAGACATTGATTTCAAAAGGAGTTCCATCATGAGTCTGTTGTCAGAGTTGCCGCGTATTGCGATTTCGCTTGGTGTTCCGAAAGCCATTTTGGATCGCGGCGCATCGCTCCGTGGCACAAGATTTCTGGCTCGTGCGGCCATTGCCTCGCGCTTTGGTGGACGCCCGTTTCAGATGGTCAATGTCGGCGCGTGTGATGGCGTATTGTTCGATGATGCCACGCCGTGGCTGCACCGCATAAGGAATTCGCGCGCTGTTTTGGTTGAGCCAATTCCCTACAACCAAGAGCGGCTTCGCAAGAATTATCCGGATACTAGCCGCTTTATCATTGAGAAACTGGCCATCACCCGCGAGCCCGGCACTATCAGTGTCAAGACTTTCGATAGTGCTGCCTTGGAAGCAGGAACGCTGCCGATTGAGTTCATCGGCTGCTCATCGGTAGCCGAAACCAACCTGATGTCGGGCGTGAATGCGTGGGGAGAGAATGATGGTAACTTCCAAAAATATGCACCCTATTTGAAAGATTTGGACGTACCGTCTGATACGCTGCAGGCTGTGCTGGACCGCAACAAGATCGAGTATATAGACGCCTTTCTCGTGGATTGCGAAGGCGCGGACTGGACTGTGTTCGACCAGCTTGATCTCACCAAATATCGCCCCGGCATGATTAAGGTCGAGATCGGCGCGCTGCCTGCGACGGAAATTGGCCAGGTTATTATTAAGCTCAAGACAGCTGGGTACGCCGCTGGCTTGATGAATGAAGATGTTTGGGCTTTTAGCTAATTAAATCCCGCTCGTCGCGGCTTTTTGCCCTTAGTGTCGCAAACAGGCTTTGCAGCGCTTCACAAGAACAATAGTGTGGAACTCCAGCAGTGATTATGGAGCGCTACGCATGTCGAAATTTCCGCAAAAGGCCAAGGTCGTTATCGTCGGTTTAGGCGGTATTGTCGGGGCGAGTGTTGCGCATCATTTGATTGAGCGCGGCTGGACCGATATTGTCGGTATCGATAAATCCGGTATCCCAACGGATGTTGGCTCGACTGCTCATGCTTCAGATTTTTGCTACACCACCAGCCATGACTTTTTGTCGGTGTGGACCACGCAATACTCCATCGATTTCTATGAAAAGATGGGCCACTATGCCCGTGTTGGCGGCTTGGAAGTTGCACGCGTCGGTGATGATGGCCGCATGGATGAAATCAAGCGCAAGATTGCTTCGGCCAAGTCATTTGGCACGCGCGCGCGGCTAATAGAGCCGAAAGAAATCAAAGAGAAGTTCCCGTTGATCGAGGAAAGCCTCGTGCAAGGCGGGTTGTGGGATCCGGATGCCGGTCTGGTGATCCCGCGCTCGCAGACGGTTGCGGGTAAGCTCGTTGATATGGGCGTGAATGCTGGCAAGCTAAAAGCATTTGCCAATACCGGTGCCACATCGTTGGTTATCGAAGATGGACGCATCAAAGGCGTTGTCACGGATCGCGGCACGATCATGGCGGATTATGTCGTGGTGTGCGCGGGAATCTGGGGGCGTCTGATTGCTGAAATGGCTGGCGAGGATTTGCCGGTTATGCCGGTTGACCATCCGCTGACATTCTTCGGACCATATAATGAGTTTGCGGGAACCGGCAAAGAGATCGGCTGGCCGCTGCTGCGCGACCAAGGCAATTCTGCGTATATGCGCGATACTGGTGATCCGAAGACGGCCGAAGGCGGGCAGATTGAATGGGGCTATTACGAAGAAAAGAACCCGCGCCTTGTTCATCCACGCGATATTCTCTCCAAGCAGGAATCGCGACTGTCTCCTTCGCAGCGTGATCTCGATATGGAACAAATCATCGAACCACTTGAGCGCGCGATGGAACTGACGCCAATTTTGGGTGAGCTTGGCTATAACGAAGGCCATTCGTTCAACGGCCTGCTGCAAGTCACAACTGATGGCGGGCCTTCGATGGGCGAGAGCCAGAAGGTGCGCGGACTTTGGTATGCTGTTGCCATATGGGTCAAAGATGGTCCAGGCATGGGCAAGCTGATTGCTGATTGGATGACGGACGGGCGCACGGAAATTGACCACAACAAGATTGATTTTGCACGCTTTTATCCGCACCAGATGGAAGAGCAATTCATCCATGATCGCTGCACAGAAACAGCGATGAAGGTTTATAATCCGGCCGTTCATCCTCGTGAGCCTTTCTCCAAGGGCCGCAATGTTCGTCGTTCGCCGTTTTATGAGCGCGAAAAGGAATTGGGCGCTCACTTCATGGAGCTGGGTGGCTGGGAGCGTGCCCACGGTTATGCCGCAAACGAACATCTTCTCGAAAAGTTCGGCGACAAGGTTCCTGTTCGTGCAAATGAATGGGACAATCGTCATTTCTGGCGCGTTTCCAATGCCGAACATTTGGAAATGACCGAAAATGTCGGCATGGTGAACCTCTCGCACTTTGCCATCTATGATGTCGAAGGGCCGGACCATGTTGACCTGATGGAATATATTTGCGCGGCGAAAGTTGGCGGCGATGCCAATATTGGCAAGGGCATTTATACCCATTTCCTCGATGAAAAGGGCATGGTCCGCGCCGATTTGACCGTTATTCGCATGGAGGACCGTTGCCGCGTCATCGATGGTGCAGATGCCGGCCCGCGCGATTTCCGCTATATGCAGCGCACCGCGCAGGACCGCGGCTTGAATGTGACTGTGACAGACCGCACCAGCGATCTTATCACGCTAGGTATCTGGGGCCCAAATGCTCGTGTCACACTGCAAAAGGTAGTGGAAGACCCTGACGCGCTAACCAACGAAAACTTCCCGTTTGCGGCGCTGCGCCAGATTAAGATTGCGGGCAAGAACGTCACAGCTTTCCGCATTTCCTATGTCGGTGAGCAGGGCTGGGAATTGCACATGAAGTATGAGGACGGTCTTGCCGTCTGGGATGCGCTTCGTGCAATAGGCGTCATGCCATTCGGTGTTGAGACCTACGCCAATACGCGTCGCATGGAAAAGAGCCTGCGCCTGCAAAACGCTGATTTGCTGACCGAGTATAATCTGTTGGAATGCGATCTGGCGCGTCCGAAGGCCAAGGAAGCCGACTTCTGCGGCAAGGCTGCCAATGTCGCTCACCGCGCATTGCCGCATCAAGTTGCCAAGCTCTGCACGCTGACGATTGAGGCCAATGTGGATAAGAACGGTGTTGCCCGTTATCCGGTTGGCACAAGCCCAATCCTTGATAAAGAAACTGGCGAGTGCATCGTGGATAGCTTGGGCCGTCGTTCGTTCACAACGTCAATGGCGTTTGGCCCGACTATCGGCAAGACCATCATGCTGGCCTATCTGCCACATGATAGGGCGGTTCTAGGCGCTGAATTTAAAATCGAATATTTCGATGAGCGCTATCCGGTCGTCGTTGCTGGCGTTGGCTATCAGCCTCTATACGACCCGCAGAGCTTGAAGCCGCGCAGCTAAGAGGAGTCAAATCTGCGGGACCTATCCGTGTCCCGCAGATGTTTTCTTCAGCCTGCTTTTTGCATATCTTGTCGTGGTACGCTAATCCAGCGCTCCACCCATTCGAGCAATTGTGCCGCGGTTTGTGGTTTTTGAATATAATCATCCATGCCTGCGGCTAGACACTTGGCGCGATCGCCGCTGAGATAATGATTGGTCATGCCAATGATCGTGACATGCCCCGATTGTTGCATGGCCCGAATGCGCCGCGTAATTTCCAAACCGTCAACCCCAAGCATTGAGACATCGGTTAGAATGATGCGCGGCATGTTTTTTGCAATGATTTCAAGCGCCTTTTCGCCATTGGCTGTAATCGCAAAACGATAGGGCGTGTCCGCCAAGCCATTGGCGTAAACAATTTGATGCACTTCATTTTGATCGACTATGAGCACGTCAGCATCTGCCCCGTCGGCTGCAAACAATTGAGCAGCTGGCGATGTGGCTGTCACAGCGGATGCACCGCCGTTGGCTTTTACACCAAGTGCCTTTTCAAGTACGGTGCCAATCTCTAATTCACCATCGGCAAC
>JAYTVD010000101.1:0-1761 GCA_043744175.1 Phyllobacteriaceae bacterium | reverse complement strand
CGCTATCGCGTTTGGCGGTTTGTATCTTTCATATTCACGCAAACTGACGTTGCAGCAGGCATTTTGCTATCTGCCGCTCAAACTGATTTATCGCATCGATGATGCAAGTGTTCGCAAACTCGGAGAAATTCGCGGTCCTTTGGTTTATGTGATTTCGCATCAGGCGCAATTTGATGCAGCCTTGATGCTGGCCTTGTTGCCTGCCGAAACGTTACATATTCTTGATCCGCGAAGTTCCAGCAACAAGATCGTCAGTTTCCTGCGGCCGTTGGCCAGGACAACCGTCTTTGCGCCTGACCAAATTTTGAAAAACCGACGCATATTTTCGCAATTGCGGATGGGCGCGCATATCGCCGTCTATATGCCATCACGCGTGGAACCAGACGCAAAAACCTTCCGGCTCTACCGTGCGGTGGCCCGCATGGCCACCGCTGCCAATGCCAAAGTCGTGACAATTCATCCAGGAAGTACGCGATTTCTGCACTCCTCTTTTCAACCTTCTGATGAAATGCCGCGAAGCTTATTTCCGAAGCTGCTCGTTTCGGCGCGCCCCGCCGAAACCATCGAGATGATGATCGAAAAAGCCGGAGTGTCTGCTTCCAATGCGGGCAATGCCCTTTTTGACCGGATGGCCGAGGCACGTTTGCTATCCAATAATCTGGACGCAGGCCTGTTTGGCGCGATGGTGGCCGCAACAAGGCTTTATGGACCAAATGGTGTTGCGCTGGAGGATACGGTTACAGGTTCATTGACGCGCAAGCGGTTGCTCATCGGTTCGCGTGTTCTTGGTCGCAGATTCGCACAAATGACTGCGCCTGATGAAGTCGTCGGCCTTCTGCTACCGAATGCCAATGGAGCAGTCCTCACCTTCTTTGGCCTGCAGTCCGGCGGGCGTATTGCCGCCATGTTGAACTATACAGCCGGTCCGGCCAATATAACCTCAGCAATTCGCACGGCTGAGATCAAGACAGTCATTTCGTCCAAATCCTTCATTGAAAAAGCCGAGCTTGGCGAGCTGGTCACGGCGATCAACAGCACTGTGGCCAAGATCATCTGGCTGGAGGATTTGCGTGAGTCAATTTCCATCCTCGAAAAGCTGACAGCGCTATTTTTGTGGCCTTTTCCGTTGCGCCGCACCAAGGCAGATGATGCCGCGGTCATCTTGTTCACGTCCGGTTCGGAGGGCACACCAAAAGGCGTTGTTCTCTCGCATCGAAATTTGCATGCAAATGCCGCGCAAGCCGAGGCGCGCGTTACCATTTCTGTCAAGGACACTTTGTTCAATGTGCTTCCGGTCTTCCACTCTTTCGGGCTGACGGGCGGCACGATTTTGCCTCTGCTGTTTGGTGTAAAACTGTATCTCTATCCTTCCCCCCTTCATTACAAAATCATCCCGCAAGTCGCCGAAAAGGTACGTCCAACCATTTTGTTCGGGACGGATACATTTCTTGCCGGCTATGCGCGCGCTGCGAAAGATGCCGAGTTTTCATCACTCCGCTTTATTGTCGCGGGCGCCGAAGCTGTACGCACTGATACACGTCGAACTTATGCAGAGCGTTTTGAAACTCGAATTCTTGAAGGTTTCGGAATGACGGAAGTTGCTCCTGTGGTGGCGGTCAATACGGCCACCCATAGTCGTGACGGTACCGTTGGACGGATGTTGCCGATGATTTCTGCCAGGCTGGAGCCGGTGGACGGCATCGAACAAGGCGGCAGGCTTTGGCTTTCGGGACCAAATGTGATGCTGGGATATATGATGGC
>JAYTVD010000100.1:0-5626 GCA_043744175.1 Phyllobacteriaceae bacterium | reverse complement strand
CCCCAGGGTGATACCATTGATCACCTGCTGGACAAAATACTCCATGCGACTCCATTACCCCCGGTTGGCTGCTCTTTGTCAGCTTTAGTTCCCGTATCACTAACAAGTAACGTGACCAAAAAGGAAAGCAACAAATTTTTGACGCAATCAGACGATTTGAGTCAGTCGGCATGGAAATTTAGTGAAAAACACTAGATGAGCAGATAATTACGATATATTTCACATAAAATACAAGAATTTATACCGCTAAATCTTGCATTCCGTTGCGGCAGTTATGGTTAACGAACCGTAAAGCCGTGACAGAAGGGGTCGCGATCATCGATGAAGATGGTGTTATAGCCCGTCATTCGTGCCCAGCCGCCAATTGATGGTATCATTGCCTTGTAGCCAGCTACTTGTGTTTCCTGCTCCACGCGGCCTTTGAACAGCGATCCGATGATGGATTCATGGACGAAATCGTCTCCGACTTTTAACAGACCTCTGCCAAAAAGCTGTGCCATGCGGGCCGATGTTCCTGTGCCGCAGGGCGAACGGTCGATGGCTTTCTCGCCATAGAAGACTGCGTTACGGGCATGCGCCTGCGGGTCAGTTGGTTTGCCCGTCCAAAGCAGATGCGAAAGCCGGTTGATAGACGGATTTTCAGGGTGTTCAAATGTATAAAGCGCGTTCAATCGCTCGCGCAAAATTGGGCTCCATTTGATGAAATCCAAAGCAGAGTAATCTGCCATGTCGCGGTAGTTTTCTTGGGCGTCAACGATAGCGTAAAAGTTTCCGCCATAAGCGACATCAACTTTGAGCACCCCAAGATCAGGGCATTCGACTTCGAGATCTGTTTTGTAAAGGAACGATGGAACATTGTTGATGCGCACTTCCTCAATATATTGACCGTCTTGTTTATATTCCGCGATGACAAGGCCTGCTGGTGTATCAAGGCGTAACACGCCGGGCGTTTTTGGTGTGACCAATCCTTGTTCGAGCGCCATAGTGACGGTACCAATTGTGCCGTGGCCGCACATGGGCAGGCAGCCCGACGTTTCAATAAACAGAATTGCTATATCGCAATCCGGCCGCGTTGGCGGGTAGAGGATTGAGCCGGACATCATGTCATGTCCGCGCGGCTCGAACATCAGACCATTGCGTATCCAGTCAAATTCGGCGAGAAAATGCGCGCGCTTTTCCATCATGTTGTTGCCAACGAGGTTCGGGCCCCCACCAGCAACGAGGCGAACCGGATTGCCGCATGTGTGGCCGTCGATGCAGAAGAAAGAGTGGCGCGCCATTGTTACAATCTCGTCTAAAATCTTCGTGGGTTGAATGGTGTCAGGTCGAGCGATGGTGCTTCGCCGGAAATTAAATCACAAAGCAGGCGGCCTGTCGCTGCGGATTGTGTGAGACCCAAGTGTCCGTGACCGAAGGCATGGATGATGCGGGGGGACTTTTTAGAGGCACCGATGGCTGGAAGTGTATCCGGCAGCGATGGGCGATAACCCATCCAGTGTATGCCGCCATCAGTCTTCAAATCCGGCAGATATCGCTTGGCTTTTTCCAGCATGGCTTCAGAGCGCCTGTAATTTGGCTTAATGTTCAAACCGGCCAATTCAACCGCGCCGCCGATGCGGATACCAGTGGATAGAGGCGTCAGCACGAAGGCATCGCTGGAAAATATCAACATGCGCTTGGCATCAAATGCACCGGACGGCAGGTTTGTGTTATAGCCGCGTTCAGTTTCAAGAGGGATTTTTTCACCGATAGTTGCCGCCAATTTATGGCTCCAAGCACCTGCTGCGTTAATCACATAGTCGGCATCTAACTGTCTGCCGTCAGTCAAGTTCACGCTCGCATTGGCATCATTTCCGTTAAGCGATTCGACAGTTCCAGGCTCGAATCTGGCACCGAGCTTTTCCGCATAAGACCACAGCGCCATGCAGTAGTCGTAAGGATTGCTCAAGGTGCGCCATGAGGGCGAAAATGTGCCTGCGACTACAGACGGGCTCAGGCCGGGTTGGAGTTCGGCGAGGCGCTGTCCACGTACATGTTCAAACGGTACGCCGTGAGTTTTGCGGAAGTCCCAACTGGAAAGCGCGTTTTGAAATGCCTTCTCATCGGAATAAAGTTCCAAAGAGCCGTCGGCGCGAATCATTGATTGTGTGCCCGCGCGTTCCGCCAACTTCAGAGTTTCTTTTTCTGATAGACGCATCATAGCAACCTGTGCGGCGACAGATTGCGTGCGTTTTGCGGGCGAACTTTCGCGCACCAAGCGCAGCAACCATGGCAATATGGTCGGGAAGTAAGATGGCGGAATTGACAGTGGTCCGAGCGGGTCCATCAGCCAGCGCGGCACGCTTTTCAACAGTCCCTTATGGGCCATTGGCATCACATCAGAAAACGCCAAGGCTGAGGCGTTGCCTGAGCTCGTACCCTTGCAAATTCCATCGCGGTCTATGACCGTTACCGCCAAACCCGCCTCCGCCAAAAAGCAGGCGGCGTTGATCCCGATGATCCCGCCGCCGACAACAATGACTGACTTGCCGTTCATTTCTTCACTTAGTTGCCAATAAGTTCGGCGCGGGCGACGATGGCATCATGGATTATCTTTTCTGCAGCGGCACGGCGCTCGCCAACGAGTGGCTGGCGCGGACGGCGGACATGTTCCGTTGTGCCGATGGCGATGGCTTCAGCCAGTTTGATATTCTGCACCAAATAGGTAGAAACATCGAGGTCTAGCAGCGGGCGGAACCAACGGTAGATATCCAGCGCTTCGGCAGTGCGGCCAGCGCGCATTAGGCGGTAAATGGCCACGGTTTCCTTAGGAAATGCCACGACAAGACCGGCCACCCAGCCAACGGCACCAACGGCGAGCGCTTCATAAGCAAGATTATCCACGCCCGTGAACAGATCAAAACGATCGCCAAAGCGATTGATAATGTCCGTTGAGCGGCGAATATCATCGGAGGATTCTTTGACGGCTACGAACAGCGGGTTGGCCGCCAATTCTTCCATAATGTCGGTGGTTACATCAACACGGTAGCCAATTTTATTGGAATAGATCATCACCGGCAGGCCGCCAGCGTTGGCTACGTCACTCAACGTGGCGACAGTTTCCGCCGGATTGGTGTGATAAACCATAGAAGGCACGACCATCAGGCCATCAGCACCCGCTTTGGCAGCAAGGCGGGCGGCAGTTTCTGCCTCACGAGTTCCAGCTTCATTGATAGTCATGAGCACCGGCAACTTGCCGGCAACGGATTTGGCAATCTTGAGAACTTCGAGTTTTTCATCGTTGTTCAGCATCGGACCCTCGCCGAGCGAACCGGCAACGATAAGGCCATCCACGCCCGCATCAATTTGCAGGGCGAAGCAGCGCTCCATTTCTTTGTGGTCCAGCGCTTCATTGGCATGAAACTTGGTGGTTACTGCGGGAAATACACCTTTCCACATGGCACTTCTCCTATTGATATATCAGTGATATATCTGTATATCGATTTTCAGTCAATGGATATTTGCATGAAATCTGAACCCGAACATCGCGCGATTTCGCACACATTCCAAGCCTATTTGGCGCTGGAGCGCGAAATTGTAACTTTGCGACTGGCCCCTGGGCAAATGGTCACCGAAGGATCATTGATCGACAAGGTAGGGCTAGGGCGCACGCCTGTGCGCGAGGCGATCCAACGGTTGGAATGGGAAGGCCTGCTGGAAATTCGCCCCCGCTCCGGCATTTGTATTGCGCCGCTTAATCCTACTGATTTTCCAAAGGTGCTGGAGGCGCGGCGCGGGGTGGAGGTTGTTTTGGCGCAAAGCGCAGCGCGTTTTGCCTCCCCGGAACATGATGACGCGCTGCGGACCATTGGGAAATCTATGTCGCTGGCGGCGGAAAATGCCCATATTGACGGCTTTTTGGATGTGGACAAGCGCTTTGATGAGGTTCTGGGCGAAGCGGCGGCCAATCCCTTTGCCGCACGGCTGGCGGCACCGTTGCAAACCCATTCACGGCGTTTTTGGTTTCGTTTGCAACGGCCGCAATCACTCAGCCGCGCCGTTGAGCGGCATGTCGCGTTGATGGAGGCCATTATTGCCCGTGACGCGGCGATGGCTGGGCAAGCAGCTGCCGCACTTATAGACCATTTATCGGGGTAATTGCCGCCGATAAACGCTTCTGTTCGCAATCAAGATAGATCTGCCAAGGAAAAGCCTTAACTTCGCTCCATTGCGTTGATTCTGATAAACTTAAAGGCTGTTGTTGATGTATCGTTCGCTCATTTCTGTGTTTTCGCTGTTAACCGGCACGCTTTTTCTGTTGGTTGGCAGCGGTATGCAGAGTTTGGTGATGCCGCTGCGCGGGCAGGCCGAAGGGTTTACTGTCGGTCAACTGGGTTTGCTGGGCGCGGGCTGGGCCAGCGGATTTGTCATCAGCTGCCTTGTGTCGCCAAAGCTTATCAGTCGTGTGGGGCATGTGCGGGCATTTGGTGCGTTTGCGGCGATTGGCGCCAGTGTTGCACTGCTTTCGGCGCTGATGATTGACCCGATTGCGTGGTTTTTACTACGTATTTTGACCGGATTTGTGATGGCTGGGGCATTTATGGTCATTGAAAGCTGGCTGAATGATGCGGCCACTAATGAAAATCGCGGCGTGGTTTTCGGCATGTATTTGATGGTGACCTATGCCGGTATCACCCTTGGCCAGCTTGGTGCGGCATTTGGAAGTACGGCAAATACCTCGCTTTTCATCGTAACCGGCATTTTTTACTGTCTGGCGCTGGTGCCGACCGCGCTTTCAACAGCGGCTTCGCCGAAATTACCGGATGAGGCGAAAATGGATATCGGTGCGATTTGGCGCAATTCGCCGATTGCGGCGTTTGGATGCTTCCTGGTGGGCATTGCCAATGGCTGTTTTGGTACTTTAGGGGCGGTTTATGCCAGCCAAATTGGGCTTACCTCCACAAATGTGGCGGTTATGATGAGCGCGGCGGTTTTAGCGGGGGCGATTATTCAGATTCCTGTTGGTCGCTTTTCAGATAAAACTGACCGGCGCTATGTTTTAGCGGCAGCTGCGACTGGGGCGGCGCTGGTGGGATTGGCGATGATTTTATTCCAACCGCGCAGTACAAGTCTGATTTTGGTGATGGTGGCCATCTATGGCGCGCTGGCTTATTCGCTTTATTCGCTGGCCGTCGCGCATGCCAATGACTTTGCCGACCCTTCCAATTTCGTCAAACTTTCCAGTGGGTTACTGCTTTTGTATGGTGCAGGAACCATCATCGGGCCGCTGTTTGGCGCGGTGGCAATGGATAGGATTGGACCGGAAGGACTGTTTGCAGTGACGGCAGTTTCGCATCTCGCTGTAGCTGGATATGCGATGGTCAGGTCTATGAAACGGGCGCCAATTCCGATCGGTTTGCGCCGGGTTTTCCGCTCTATTCCGTCTGAGCGGGCACAAACGCCGGAATCTGTGCGGCTTGATCCGCGCTCGGAGCCCAACCCAAACTAGGGCTACCAAAGTAAAAATGGCAAAATTTTATTTGTAAGCTAAGGTTGACGAACGCCTGACGAGCTCCAGTTGTTAAAGTCCATCATCAAAGGGATAAGCATTATGCCTGTAATCGACGCATTTAGTGCTATTTCGGAC
>JAYTVD010000099.1:0-21598 GCA_043744175.1 Phyllobacteriaceae bacterium | reverse complement strand
CCGGAGTCTGTTTTCGAATATCTCATGACGTGCGAGCGCGTTCGCTCACGTCTCTCCCGCGTTCGCGTTCTTGAACCGGTGAGGCATTGACTATGCGAATTTCAATCAACGCCGCAATCCGTCGTGTTTCCGGCCATGGCCACAGATCGTTCGTGACGCCAGAAGGCCTTTTGCTCATGTCGCAATCCGTCAACACGTCCGGCATTTCCACGCCTGACGATAGGGTTTTTGATGAAATGGAAACGCTCCCCGTTCGCGCCTACGATAATTCAATCAATCTTCCTGCCCTCAACAAATGGTTAGGATATTGACATGCAAAACCGTGTTCAAAAACCGCGCCACAAAAGGCCGGAACGCCGCATAATTGCGGCCGCGAAGCGTGTGCAATGGGGCGATAGGCCATGAAAACAAACCTCTTGCGCCTATGTCGCCGTTCCCGCATTGGCGGGCTTTGTTTTAATCTTACTGATACAGGGCAAATGCAGCCTATTTTGTTCTCCATCCGCAATAGGTTTGGCAACCCAGAATTCCGCATTGAGGGCGTCTCAAAAGGCCGCGCGTGTTGGTGGCGTTTTAACATGAGTGACGCGGCGCAGCGGAAACAAGCAAAGCACATGCTCGCAATCATGCTCTATTGTCGCGCCGCTGGCGTTAAATCACCGGCCTGCAAAGCATGGGAGAAATCATGAAACCTCGATTCATTGTCTTGATGCATGGTTTTGTGAATCTACCTGAAGGCGGGCAAGAGCATTGCGAGGACGGCAAGCCGGACGGTTATAACGTTTGGCTTCGCGATAACTCGCCCGCCAATGGTGAGCCGTTCGATTCAGTCGATGAATACGACATGGATTTTTGCCATGAATTGCCTGCCTCGGTTTATTCCGAAGGCTTGGCAGCGCGATTCGATTGCGAAATCGACCATTACTAGCCCCTATCGCCACGGCCTAGCACGCTCCTGCGGCCACGGGTGAACCTGCTCCCATGCCAGCGCGATGATCCTCCCGCGTTGCGCTCGCACAATCCAGAAAGGAACGGATATGTAAGCACAATGGCAGAAATCAAAGGCGAGAATCTGCCCTAGAATACGCTCGCCTTTCTTCCCGCTAACCCGTCAATTATGACAATCCCGGAGACCAAAATGAACCCTGATTTGAAGCCATTTGTCTGCCCGCTGTGGACGCGTTGTGACTGCCCCGACGGCACAATGTCGCGTGCCTGCCCAGGCCTATGTTCGCCGCTTAACGAAATCCTTAACGCATCACCCGTGTTGCCGTGGTATAAAAGCGACAATATGCAGGATTTCATAGCGTTCATAGCCGCCGCCGCGATGATCTCGGCCGCCGCTCTCGCCTGCATCGCGCTTCAACCATCATGCTATCCAGTATAAGTGCCGCCGCTTAGGCGGCCTTTCCATATCTACCCGCCACTTATGGCCAACTTGGAGACAAAAAATGAACGCTATATCCATGCCCGTCGCCGCTCAATCCGGCTCGCTTTCCGAGCGATCGATGCTCGTGTCTCTGCGCATTTCACAATGGACCGGACGCCGGTTTGACAAGAAAGTCACAACGGAAGTCAACGCCAGCCACGGCGCGGCCAATGATGCCGGAAATTTCAATAAGCAGCTTCTCCCGAAGGAAGCGCTATCAGAAATCAGCCGCATTGTAGGTGAGACCAGAACAGGATTCCTTCAGCGCACTTTGCCTTGGCTCGACGACGGGCAGCGCATTATGGCCGCGTCGGCCTACCTGCAACATTGCGCATGGCAGCGCGGCCAAACAGTTAAGTTTGAAGCCGCGGTCAAGCAATTCCTTGTCGATTATCCAGACTATGTGAACGCGGCACGCTCCCGACTCGGCTCAATGTTCAAGCAGGACGACTACCCGCTCCCGTCTGAATTGGAAGGCAAATTCGGGATGCACATGGCAGTTATGCCGGTTCCACAATCTGAGGACTTTCGCGCCAATATCGCGGACGCGCAAGCCATGCAAATCAAAGCGGATATCGAGCGAAATGTGAACGACGCAATCAAGACAGCCATGCACGATGTTTGGTCGCGCATTGGTGAAATGACAGAGCGTATGGCGGTCAAGCTGAACGAATTCCGCCCGTCTCGCCACGGTCGCCCGGCGTCAGGCATATTCCGCGATAGCCTTGTCGAGAACGTCAAAGACATGATTGCAATTCTGCCGTCACTGAACATTGTCGGTGACCCGCGCCTTGATGAAATGGTTGAAAGGTTAAAAACTCTCACCACATTCCGTCCGGATACGCTACGCTCCAGTGTGATTGCACGAACGGATACAGCCGCCGCCGCTCAGGCAATCGCAGATACCATCGCGGACTACATGGCATAGTCAGATAATTTCAAACCCGTCATTCATGACAAACGAAGGATACCCTCATGGACCTTATTCGCGCCGTTCCGATCATCAATGCGTTTCTCGATGCTGATATCCCCCCGTTTTTATGGGGGGCTTCCGGCATTGGAAAATCTGATATCGTCAAGGAAATCGGCGGCAGCCGGAAATTGCCAATCATCGACTTCCGCGCAATCTTGCGCGATCCGGTTGACCTACGCGGCTTGCCAGCAGTCATCAACGGCGAAGCCCGCTGGCTTCCGCCGTCAGACCTGCCAAATGAAGAGAAGCACGGCAAGGAAGGCATTCTGTTTTTAGATGAATTGAACACCGCCTCGCCCGCCGTTCAAGCTGCATGTTTTGGCTTGGTTCTCGACCGCAAAGTCGGTGAATACTACCTGCCGAAGGGCTGGAAAATTATCGCCGCTGGCAATCGTAAATCTGACCGCGCCGCCGCTCAAACCATGCCAAGTGCACTCGCCAATCGCTTCGCTCATATCGATGTTGAGCCATCAATTGACGCTTATTCAAAATGGGCCCTATCCAACGACATCGATTCAATGGTCATCGCGTTCCTACGCTATCGCCCGACGCTTCTGCACAATATGCCGGCCGGTGAGCCGCGCGCATTTCCGACACCGCGCTCATGGTCTCGTGTCAGCAAAATCGTCAACGGCGATGAACCTCTACGATTGGCAAAGGTTACTTCGCTCGTCGGTGAAGGTGCGGCGGCAGAATTTGAGGGCTTTGTCCGCACGTTTAAGCAATTGCCAAGGCTCGACGATATTCTGAAAAATCCAACCGGAACCCCGCTTCCATCCGAGCCTTCAGCCCGGTTTGCCGTCACCACTGCGCTTGCTCGTAAAGTCACAGCAGATACGTTCGGGAACGCCATTATCTATATGGACAGAATGCCGCGTGAATTCACAGTTACGTTTGTGATGGACGCCTGCGCCATTCATGGTGACGTCGTGACACAGACAAAGGCGTTCATTGGCTGGTCGGTTCGCAACCAAGACATCCTTATAAATTGAGGTGCGTATGGCGACAGTTTTTCTTAAAGCCTTATACGGCCCGTTTGCCAGCGGAAATGAAATTTGGCACGGCGGATTTTTAGCGCTGCGCTGGTGTTTTATCGGCATCAATGAGGATAATTTCGTCGCTCATTATCAACTGTTTTTCACTGGCGCTACGCGGACATATTCCATGGCGAACAGTCAAATTACCCGCAAAGATGATGCTATCACCGAACCAACCTTGTTCGTTCCCGACAAGCCTATGCTTTACGGTAAAACAATCACTGAAATCCTGCGCAAGCAACTGCCAGACAAGGAAATCTCGCGAGCCGTTGAATTTGCAATGAAACGTAGAGGTAAAAAATGATCAATAATCTTGCCGACGCACTTTTTGCTATCATAAACATCACGCCGGAAAATCTCCTTCAATACTACCATGGCCCTTACCTTAAGGGGCAATCTTGGAGATTCTACAAGCGAGGCAGAAACAAAGGTGATGGGTTTGATTGTTTGATTTTGAGATACGAGCCATATAGCCGCAAGTTTCGTCTAAATTCAAAACCTGTTAATGGAAGAGGTTATGACGTAAGCTTCCATGCAGGACGCCTGATAGATTTCATGCGCTCTCTTCTAACCCCTGAAGACATAGCGCTCTGCGTAACGGCCAGCATGAATGTAGCCAATGGCACATGGGCAACCGGCGGATTCGTGAATTCTGGTGTATCTCCAGCTACCGCCTACCTCCCTTTCAGAAAATAATAAGGAAAAATGCAATGGACGTTGAAACAAAACTCGTCAAAGCCAAGAGCAATTTGATTTACGACAACCCGTTTTTCGGTGCGCTCGCGGTCCAGCTTCCCGTTATCGATGCCAGCAATAATCCAGAAATCAACACCATGGCAACCGACGGCAAGTGCATCATGTATTCTCTAGCTTTCGTCGCCAAGCTGACGTTACCAGAACTGCAATTCGTGCTTTGTCATGAAATTCTGCACTGCGCATTCCAGCACCACACACGGCGCCAAGAGCGCAATCCGCGAAAGTGGAACCGCGCCGCTGACTACGTCATCAATGCCGAACTGATTGCATCTCAAATGATCATGCCAAAGGGTGGGTTATACGACCATGACTTCGCAGGCATGTCTGCCGAGGCGGTTTACAATCTCATTCCAGATGAGCTAGACGACGAAGGTCAAGGATTTATCGATGGGGGTATGTGTGGCGGCGTCATAGATGCCGCACCAAGCCACGACAAGGGTGCCTTAGAAACCGCAAGCGCGGACTGGCAGATCAAGGTTAAACAGGCGGCTGCAGCGGCTTCCAATCGCGGCGGTGGCATCGGTAGTCTTCCCGCAGGCATACGGCTACTCATTGAAACCCTCACCAAGCCCAAAATAGATTGGCGCCAAGTGCTGCGCCACTTTATCGATGAGTCCGCGTGCAAGGATTATTCGTGGATGCAGCCCAACCGCCGCTTTGTCGGGCAAGGCATTATCCTTCCCTCTCTCATTGGTAATGGTATCAACCATATCGTCATTGCTGTTGACACGTCCGGTTCTATCAACCTGCAAGTCCTTACTGAATTTGCGTCCGAAATTAACGGCGCGTTTGGTGATGGCATGATCGACAAAATCAGCGTGGTATGGGCAGATAGTGACGTCGCTCACACCCAAGTTTTTGAACGTGGCGATGAGTTGGCGCTTGAGGCGGCGGGCGGCGGCGGCACTGCATTTTCTAAAACATTCGAGTGGATTGAAGCCAACGCCAACGATGCGGCGGCGATCATCTATTTCACAGATCTTCAAGTCTCCGACTTCGGAGATAAGCCGCACTGCCCTACGATTTGGGCGGTTCATGGCGATGCCAGAGATTACCAGTCGCTCATAAATCGCGTTCCATTTGGTGAATGTGTCAGCCTCGCAGCATAGAAAGGAGCCAACATGGAACGACTTGAAAAAATCAGTGAGCCGGTAATTGTAACTGGCAATCGACAAAAGAGAAGCTGGCTTTTTGTGTGCAAAATGTCCGGTGGGCGCATTCACCTGCAAGCACTAATCTATAGCGTGGAGACGCGAAAATTTCATGCGGCGAAACGCAACACTATTGGTTCTGCTGGCAATATAGACTTTTCAAAGTCATTTCTCAACATTCCGCTTTTTAATGTTGGACCGGGCATGACAATCATGAGCTCCATGCGTGAACAACTCACTGATGCAGACACGGCATCGTGCATCGCGGCGAGTATCGGCAACTCTCGGAGATAGCGATAGTAACAAATACCTACCCCTACACATCCACAACACAGCCACCCATTGAGGTGGCTTTTTATTGACACAAAGGAGACTGACATGCCGCACCGCGACTTCCGAGTGATTTGGGAAATTGACGTGAGGGCGAATAGTCCGCGCGACGCCGCAAAACAGGCATGGAAATTCATGCGTGGGCATTTCTCAACTGCCAACTGCTTCGATGTTTACGACGATGAAGGCATCAAGAGTGCCATTGACCTTCAAGAGGAGGAGGAGACAAAATGACAAAAATAATAGAGGCTACAATCCACGTCGCATCTATCAGTGGCGATAGTTTCACAAATCATTATCTCGCCGCGTCCGAAGCTGGATTAAATTCGGACATCACCGCATTTTGCCGCAATTGGTGGGCTGATGCGTTCGGCAGCTCCCTCGCTCCAGAAACGGATGAAGAGATGATCGACGTTTACTTCTCCAGCCATAATAGTGACGTTCTAAATACCGGACAAGAAGTGTCATTTGACCTCACCACTATCCCGGCCGTGGCGACGCTTGTTGCGCGAAATGTGGAACTAGAGGCGTTTCGGCAGCGTGTGGCGGAAATCAAGACGCTGCGGGACATGTATGACGCCGATGAGACGGAAGGGTATGATGATTTCGATGACTTCGAATCTCATGTTGACGACGATACTCTTTTGGAGCGCTCCGCCAACCTCTCGTGGTGCATTGAGGACGCTCGTTCGCTGGCAGATACAAATCCCGCAGCCGTGACAGAACGAACCCTGTCAGACTTCGAAGCCTTCGCCCACGAAGTCGCATCGTCAACCACCATCAAAGAAATAATGAATGGCGATGGCGAAACTGCCCCCGAATATTTCTCATGGGCGGCAAGCGAAACCCTGATTGAAAACCTTGAACGACTTGATGGTTTTATCACCAAGGCCCGTGCGCTTACCCGTAAGAGCAGTCAATCGCCACTCCAATCTTGGACAGATGGCTTGCAGACTATAATTTCCGATCTTGTCGAACAACTCACAAATACATCGGCGTGGGATGATGCCGAGCGCGGCGAAGACGACGGACTACTGGCAGTGGTCACGAACGCCAAGGCTATGCTCGGTAAATTGCAGGCAGTTTGACTATCAAAACAGTAGCTAAATTAAAAAGGAGAAAGTAATGAGTGAGCGCTATATGGTCCAACCATGCCAAGCTGACCATAGCAAAACATTCGTCTTGGTTGATACAAATGACAATGCCAAATGCCTTATACGGTCGTTCGACAATTCTGAACATGACCGCCATTTTCTGCAGATATCCGCAAATGCATTGAACAAACTAGATGCACCGGCAACCAATTTTTCGATGCTTTCCAGTATGATTGAAGATGAATTCCCTCACCTCAATGTTCCAGTCGTTGATTGGTATGTCGCCCATGTATTATGGCCACATGTAGAAGCAGCCATTGAAGCGTGTAAGCCGTAATACTACCCTAGAATATGAACTACCAACCGCCCGCAAGGCGGTTTTTTTATGCCCAACTCACAACAAGGAGAAATAAAATGATGAACGAAACAAATATTGTTGCCGATGCAAACCATGTTGCCTTGGTTAACCGTCAAGCGCTCAATACGGCCGTGGCCACAGCCGTCGCCTTTGTGGACCGGAAAAAGCGCTACGAAATGACGGATAATTTCCGCCTATCTCATGATGCCGGGAATCTAAAAATCACCGCTACTGACCTTGACTCACAAATCGAGATTTCGATTGACGGTGATATCGATAGTCGCCTCGAAACCAATATTCCGGCTCACCTGCTTTACGACATTACCCGAAAGTCACCTGCCAGCGAAAGCGTGACGATTTCAGTGGTCCCTGCCATCATGATTGCAGCCAATGATGATGGAAGCAATGCACCAGCAGAGCGCGCGGCAACTGAAATCACAGCCGTTCTAGGCAAGGCTAAGTTCAAGACATCGTCACAAAGGGGCACGTTCCCTGTTTTTGAGATTGATAAGCCAATGTCAAAATTCACCATTTCCGCCAGCGTGCTATTGAACGCCATAAGCACCGTGTTCGGTGCCGTGTCCTATGAAAAAACGCACTACTATTTGAATGGCGTCAACCTGACATACTTCCCTCAAACCGGCCGGATGCGGGCGGTAGCTACGGACCGCCACCGTGCCTATATCCAGGAATTTGACTGCCCGAGTGGTGGCAAAAAAAATGGAGCAGGCTATCATCCCGCGCGTCACCTGCAGCCGGTTGATTAAGATTCTGTCAGCAAAGGATTCCCCGCGCGATGTGACAGTAAAGTTCAACCATGGCCACATGGTATTTTCTTGGGCAGGCGTGATTATCACAACAAAGCTGATTGATGGCGCATATCCTGACTACGTTCGCATTATCCCGACAAATAACGCGTTGGAAGCATCGTTCAAGCCAAAGCAATTGCTTGAAGGCATCGCCGCTGTTGCAATAATTTCCAGCGCCTCCGCTTGCGGCATAAAATTCAGTTTCAGTAAGGGTAAGTGCGGTCTGATGGTCAAAAATCCAGAAGCCGGCAATGCTGAATACAATATCGATGTGGCATTTGATTACCCCACAGAACAGAACATCGATATTGGCCTGAACAGCAAATACATCACCGAGGCAATCATGACCGCGTGCCCCGACAAATCAGGCACGCTGACTATGAAGATGAATGACAGCAGCTTCACAGTCCTGCTCACTGGCTCACAGCACGGCTTCATTGGTCTGGTAATGCCGATGAAGGTTTAAGAGAACCTTCCTATGCCCCCACAAGCAAGAGCGCCGCCATCGGCCGGGCTTGTCGCCCCGCTCGTCCATCACAACACACATCAACTTCGGAGACATAAATGAAACAAAAATCACCGCAGTTTGTTGACGTCATCGTCGGCAACAATATCCGCCGCCTGCGCAATCTTCACAAAATCAGCCAAGAAAAACTTGGCGACGTGCTCGGCATTACATTTCAACAGATCCAGAAATATGAAAAGGGTGCAAATCGCGTTGGTGCAAGCCGACTTCAGGCTATCTGTTCCCATTTCGGAGTCAGCATTTCGACACTATTTGAAGGCGCGGACGATGGCACAAGTAAAGGCGTGGTATTGCCTCAGTTGAGCTCAAAAGCAATAGAGGTGGCAATGGCATTTGACCAGATAACCGATCAACAGGCACGCACGAGTGTCTTCAACGTCATCAAGGCTATCGTCCAGTCGAATCTGGCACCGAATGCTATCGCGGCTTGACTATCATAATTGAGAGCCAAATTCGTTTGGCTCTCAAAAACCGTCAATTATGACAGAGAAGGAGATTGCGATGAGCCTCAAAGATTCGACTCTCGAGCCGCCCGCGCATAGAACACCGACGAAGGAGATATCCATGAACCAGTCCAAACCATCAAAAACCTATTTTTCAAAGGTATTACCGGTTTTTGGCGGATACATGGCGCAATTCTCCCTGCCCGGACTCTCGCCAAACTACGTGCGTGAAAATGGCAAGCCAAAGGTATTCAAGGACGAGGACGAAGCCGAGACGGCAGCGCTGTGGGCGCTTACTGCCGTCCTGCAGAATCGTATCTACGATGAACGCAAGGCAGGACCATACCACCTACTCACTGGCGCACAGCTTGCCAACGAGATCGATGCAATCGGTATCACAGTCACGGAATTTGGCGTTTTGGGCGGCTGGCCACAATCCCGCGTAATGAAGTGGCTTGAAGGCGAAGCGGATATCCCGCATTACGTCCGTGTTTTTGCCAAATTGTTAGCCTCGCCACTAAATTTAGCTGAGGCCCGCAAGGCCACGAACGATGCAATGAAAGGAGCCTGATATGAACCTGTTCAAAGAGTGGATGAAGGCCATGGGATACCATGGGAAGCAGGTCACGGAAGCTGGCAAGTCAATTGGTTTTGGCGAAACCAATGCCATAAGCCGAACGCACCGGGGATTACGTGAATTGACAATAACCGAGCAGCTTGCCATGTCGGCCGTCCGCGCCGGCCTAAAGCCATGGACTATGGAAAACGACCATGAAGCTGTTGCCGCATCGAATTACATGCGGCGTTACCGCGATGAACCGGCTACGACGAGTGTGGCGGCTCCCATGTCGAATTGAAGCGGTCACCCGTGATATACCCAAGATGCACGGCGATGTAGTCCATTGCCTTGCGCACGCGCTCAAGAACTTTGTGTTGTTGTTTTGGTGTTTTATCATGCCAAATCCATTCATCGCGAAAGCATACGGCCTCCGCTGTTTGGAAATACCGGATTGGAACATCCTTATGTAACCCGTTCAACTTCAAAATACAGTCTATCTTGTGGTCTGAAACAGGCCTTGATCCGTCACCACCGCCACCGCCAGCGGAGTCAAAACTTTGCGATTTCAGGCCTGATATTTGAGAACCCTCGACGAGAGATCTAAAGCGGAAGCCGGACTCAAATCGTATTCTGGCGGCGTCGTAGTAATCCTTTGAGATGGCCAGCATTCCATTGTAGTGAAGAAATTCCAGAGGTGCAGAATTGATATTTATGTGATCTGACTTGCTTCTCTTCGGATCAAGCGGCACGAGCAACGGTCTCCTACCATTGTAACCATGGCCACCCTCTTGCGGGTCAGGCGTCCCCCTACGCAAGGCGCTCAGGCGATCCTTGAAACTAACCATTGAGGTTATCCGGTCGTCGCCCATTATTCCGCCCGCCTTTTACGCCCTGTCACGGGCAGCAACGTCGCTGTCATTTGTTTGAGCGTATCATAAATCGCGCTGTCCACCCCATCCGGCTTTTCAGAAAGCAAAACATCCAATGTTGAGCGCCGCTCAGTGTTAGTCATAGTACTGCGCCGTGCGCAGTCGTATCCATCTATGATTCCCGCTACCTGCTTTCTACGCATTCCAATGAGATTGGATATTGCTGCCTGAGAATGCCCCGCAATCCACATCACCAAGATGATGTATCGTATTCCCGAATTATGCTTTTCGCGTTTTTTCATCAAAATTGGAAGTCCACGTCATTTAGACCATAGTCAGGAATTTGGTATTGAGGGGCATCTTGCTTTGAGAACATGTCCTTGACCGGGAATGTATGATGGAAGCCGCGCACCGGCTTGCCTGTCCACCAGACATAGCCCTGCGCCTTACTATCTGCCCCACCTTGGAAACGTCCGGTCGCGATAACGCCTGATTTCTTGAGGAAATCAGAGCCTCGCGTGAACTGTTTTGTGATCGTATCACGGGCTTTCTTTTTATCCTCGACCTCGACCATAGAATCGACCGCAATATCGAGATAGTATGTCCACTCGACGATTGATTTCCCGACCGCATCGCTCGGACCATCCATGGCAGAAGAAACCAAATAACCATGTCGCTCTATCGCACTAAATAGAGTCATGAGTATCCTGCGCTCGGTAGTGCTTGGACTAAACCCTTGCTTTTCCTGTTCCTTTTTCAGCCGGTCTTTCTCGCCAACCGGAAGCACGACGCATGACGTTATGTCTTTGTTGCGTCGCGCATCATAATCAAGCCTAACGGACGCCAATTCAAAACGGAACGTGATTCCGTCTTCATCGTCCTTTTGCTTCGTCAACTTGGCGGTTCTAATTTTTGTCGTCTCGTCGAGGGCAATCGTGATAACCTGGTCCACATTAGCCTGCATTGAAGTATGCCCACGCAGCTTGCTTTTATCAGCGTTCATATGATGGACAATGCAGACATTGCACTTCAACGCTTCCTCAATCTTGGCAACATTTTCAAGGACGATACCAACGTCCTTGCCAGAATTCTCGTCTATACCTGCGCTCGCAGTCGAAAAAGTATCGATGAAAAACATGCGGAGAGGTTGATTGACTGTGACAAGCCAAGCCTTCACTTCGTCGATAATCTTGGCCGTATCACCAATTTCTGACGAGTACAGGTTCACCCGTGTCGGCAAAACTAAAATTGGAATAACTTCATTGGAAGGGATATCGAAATGCTTGCGATAGGCACGCATCCGCTTCTTGATACCAAGCCCACCTTCACCCGCCTGATAAACCACAGCGCCATGCTTTACAGGACGATCAAAGAAATCCAAACCACGGGAAACACACATCGCGCCATGAAGCGCCAAAAATGACTTTCCAGAACCGGATGCTCCGGCGATAACAGACACACCGCGCTCAGTGAAAAAGTCATCGATCACATAATCAAGCTCCACACCCGGCTGATCGAGATCTGAAAATTCAAATGCTTTGAAATGGCTTTTGAGTCGCTCCGGCTTCCAAAGAGGCGCTGCTTCAGCAAGAGCAAGAAACGCTTCCTTTGTCCCTCCGGCCTTATCACGCCAGTCTGACACATCATTTTTTTCCGGCATGTCAGGCCAGTGCAGCGCCAAATCCAGATGGCGCACGCGCTTCGCTGTTGCCCGTAATTCCGCGCCTATCCGGATTGTCCGGTTACGTCCATTGTCATCGTTATCAGAGCAGATTATGACATCTGCGCCAGCCAATTCAACATTGAATTCCGGCCTCCAATACCCCGCTCCTCCGACATTGGTCGTCGCGGGTATGCCCCAAGCGAGAAGCGTTTCAACATCCTTTTCACCCTCGACAAGAACGATAGTATTTCCGGCCTTCACAGCCGCCAAGGTCTCCTTGCGGCGATACAGGAATCGTGGCGCGTCGCCGATAACTTCCGTCTCGGCGTAATCCTTACCAGCTTTGGCTTTGAACCACTCCTTTCCATCCTTAGAGTGCCCATACAGGCCATCAGACAGCCCCCACACCCATCCGCCCTTGGCATGAGGGCGGCGCTGCATGTAGCGGCGCTGCGTCTCTTTGTGTTGCCCGTCCTTGGCCTTATAATCCTTTGGGAACTTCAAAACCTGATAGGCAAGATTTCCTTTAGCATCGAAGTATTCAAACACCGCGATTGGCTTTGGCTCCATCCAATCAGGGAAGCCGCCCGGGACATCAATAACCTGCTGCGGTTCGCGCTCACGGCCCTTGATGTAGCCCCGCTCGATCAGCCATTTTGTAGATTCTGAAGCAGTGAATCCTTTATAAATGCCAACCATATATATGACGCCGCCGCCGGTATCGTCGGAGTGGTCAAAATACGTGCCCTTTGCAAGATCAACGGATATAGATCCCTTTTTCCCAAAGCGAAGCTCCTTGCCCTTTGTCGAAAGAGCAATGTTCGGCTGCCCCATCAATTCAATGGCTACAGCCTCAGCGCACTTAATAAGCTCGCCATCGTCGCTCACCGCGCACCAGCCCGATCCAGCACATCTTCGATTCCATCGAAGCCGGCAGAAAAAACAATACGAAGAATCTCACAGCCGATTTGGTCTCGGCTCATACGGCGTTTACGCCCGACGGCATCAATGGCTTCGATGAAACTCTCAATGGGTACGATCACATGGCAGGTAGCGCCGCGAACATCATCAATCTCAATCCCCGCCTCGCGCAGCGCATTACGGATTGTAACAGCAGAGCATCCCATTTTTTCAGCGATATGCGGGATGCTGACACCGCGCCCAGCCATATATCCAATGCGTATTCCAGTCATCCGTCGATGCTCCCGCCGGTAGCCCTAGCGAGAATAGATTGCATCCGCTCAATTCGCAGATTCATCCGGCGTGCAGACCAAATTATCAGAAAACGTATAGGTTCCCCATATTTTGGCTGTTCAATCTTTCGACGAAAAAGCATAATTGGCATATCGCCTTTTGTCTGGTTGCAAGGTTCGCATGAAGCAATGATATTGTTCCGCTCGTCAGTCCCGCTATGCTTTTGTGCCACAATGTGGTCCGCCGTCGCGGGGCGATAAATAAACGGGATTCTGCAATATTCGCACCTGTTGTGCTGCTCACTGGCGGCATCAATCCTGTGCGCGCGCAGGAACGCTTGATCTATCCGGCTGCGTTGGTGACGCTTCTTATTTTTGTGGGACATCGTCACCAGGCTCCCTTTGTAGATAGCCATGACGGGCCAGCAATATCGCCATCCCGCAGGCAAGTTTTTTTACAATCTTATCGACGGTTTTTGCCTTAGCATCGTCAGCCAGCACCATCTCAACCATCACCACCAACTCATCGAGCGAGAACTCTCCCTCCATGACAAATGCGACTTCCTTTGGTTTTTCACGAACACCGAACTGCCATGCGCGGGGCCCAACATTGACGACAACGCGATTTGAGCCTTTGGCGCCGACCAACATAGGGACAGAAATCACAATCCCGGCAGCAAAACCGTCTTCCGTCGTGATTGTCATGTTGCACTCCATTTTTTACCTGGGCGCAGCAAGTGGTGCGAAGTTGGGTGTCCCTCGTAGCCATGCATCCAAACATAGATAGACATGTCCTGTTTGCCATTCCCAAGCCGAGCGCCTTGCGCGCGCTTCTCCATAAATACATCACCTGGAGGCATAGCTGGTCGAGGTGCCAGATGATAAGTCCGGTAATGCGGAGTTTCCGACAGCCATGAGCGTGCGTTTAGCCAAGCCGATGGCATCAACAGCGCGACTTTGCGCGTTGTTCTTTTCAAGGCCAATCGCAAGAAACAATTGGGCTTGTCGGCGCGGCGACGCGGGTCAACGAGTTTGAACGGCGGGTTAGAACAGATGTTGTCAAAACAAACGTGATTGTTGGTAAAGTCTTGTCCGGAAACGGCGCTTCCCCATAGAGACGGGCGCTCCTCAAATGTCGCAATATCGGCACCAATCACTGCAAACCCTGCCGCGCTCGCCTCTTCACACACATTCCCACGCCCACATGCCGGGTCGTAAATCAGACCGTGGAATTTTTCTACCGCAAAGAACGCGCTCCAAATTCCGTCCTCTTCACAATACCAATCATTTTTCTCGCGATCATATATCTTCGCATTGGATTGTTTTGCTTCAGTCATATCAACTCCGCCATAGTATTGATTTTGTACCCACCACCCCAGACCGTCTCTATGGGTGTAATCCCAGCGCCAAGCAGCTTACGGCGCAGCTTGCATATGAAAATGTCGATAACTTTGACTTGTGGCTCATCGATGCCGCCATACAGGTGATCCATAATGACTTCCTTGGCGACAACTCCACCCTTACGGAGTGCGAGCAATTCAAGAATTTTGAATTCTTTCCCGGTCAAGTGAACCTGATTGCCGTCAACTAGCGCCGCCTGACGGTTGAGCGACACCACCAGTCGGCCATAATCCAAATCATTCGAGGTATGCCCGCGCGCGCGGCGGGCAAGTGAACGGATACGGGCGATCAAATCATCGGTAAAGAATGGCTTTGTCATGCAGTCGTCTGCACCTAAATTCAGCGCCTTGACTTTGGCTTCACGGGTGAAGTCGCCAGACAACATAATGACGGGAGTATCAATTCTTGACGCCCGCATTTCACGGATAACATCGAAACCAGACATATCTGGTAGGTTCAGGTCGAGCAAAATAATGTCGTGGTTATAGTTTTTGGCATGGAAAATTCCATCCTCACCAAGGCTGGCGACGGCAACATCAATCTTGAAGTCCATCAAGCAAAATTTGATTGCCTTGGCGGTTTGAATATCGTCCTCTATCAACAGAACCTTCACATCACACCTTCCCTTTCGCAGGCGCACGGAAGGCAACTCCGCCGACGCAAACACCATTGACGATTATCGGATAGGCAACATGGCGGTCATCAACCCGTAGGTCGCGCGGCGCGCGGCCAGACATACGGCGCAATAAATTCTGGACGACCAACGGCACACGAATACGTTTCATAGCGCCCTATTTTTTGCTTTGAGGAAAAGATCATCGACAGGCTGTGCGAGTTTCGGCGCATAGGCATGTTCAGCATACGACCAGACGGCCAGCGCATCGGAGCGATCAAGCGAAATGTCATCGTCGGCAGCGGACATCCACCCCATGGCGACACACTTGCGCCAAACGGCCTGTTTGCCTTCATCTCCACGAATATTCTTGCCGATAAAATGACTGCGGATTTGCCCGACGGTCGGCTGCTCAAACTTGAAAATACGGCTCACATAGGCCATGCCTTCAATGCAGGCGGCGATACCAAAAGAGACCTCAACATTGCTGATGCTGCTGAAACCCTTGGTGAATTCAGGGTTCAAAGGCTTCTCAATGACGATGATATCCGGGCTTTCTGACTTCACCATTTCTGCAATAAAAGTCAGCGCGCCAGCGAACACAGCACCGTGCGACGCGCCTGCTCCCTTGGCAAATAGACGGCTGCCGGAGCGCGGTATTTGACCAGCTACGCCGACAGCCCACCCAAATCGGGTAGCGCCATCTATTGCGAGTATTTTGGGTGCAACGCTGCTCATAAAAATTACAAACCTTCGGCGTGTGCCGTGGTAGCCGCAAGCAGCGCCACCATGGCAATAATTGGATTTTTCATTTGTGATTACCCCTAAATGTGACCGTCTTTCCGGCCTGTCATGTGCTACCTACCGTGCGGCGTTACCTTCGGGCTTTCACCTGTTTTCCACAAACGAGTCGGAATTGAACCGACCATCCTCTTTCGACTTTCGTCGATCTGGTTGCGAAGGGAGGATTTGAACCTCCGACCTTCTGGTTATGAACCAGACGGGATGACCACTTCCCTACCTCGCTAAACTGTCAGCGCGCCGAGCCCAGCGGCTGCGCCGCATCCCACTCTGCTTGCGACATGTCACCACGCACAGCGTCAACTACAGCCGCAGTCACAGGATCTTGACCTGCTTCGCGGGCGACTGCGGCCGCACCAAGGGGCAGATCGGCGTAGTCACCCAAAGCCTTGCCAATGGTGACAAATATTTCATGCTGGTCATCTTCGAGTGCTTCCTCTGTTTTCTTGATTTTGCGCTCGAAGTCGCGAACTTTGAGCATCGCCTTCAATGATGAGGTTGGAATTCCACGCGACTTGGCGCTGTCAAAATATTCAGACTTTCGCGCATTAATCTTGGCGCACTTCGACATGTAGGACGAATGCTCAACGACCTTCTCCTCGTCGAGTTTTTCAATGTCGACGATAATTGCACGGATTTCTTCATCTGACGGGATGTTTCTTGTTTCGAGGATTCTCGGCTTTTTAGCCATTTGACAACTCCATTCTTTGGTAAAGGGCAGAGCGTGTTGGCAGCGGATCGCCAAGCAGGACACCGGTGAGATTTCTATAGTCATTCCGGATTGCATGCATCCGCTCACTTAAACGGCTTGCAATTTCTTCCGCCTTTGGCATTGAGGCGCGGTTGCACTCGACGCGGTTTTGAAACGGAACAAGCCCGGCAAGATTTCTTGACCGGGACTTGCGACACCACTCACTTTGTTTGGCACGGTATTCGGGGTCCAAAACATGATTGACATGATGGACGGATATGCGCGCGAGGACGGCTATCTGCCTGATTGTTTCGCCGCGCTCGCGCAGCGATTTAACGAGACTTACTTGGCTTTCAGAGGGGTTCCATGTCGTCGCCATCAGAGAAAATCTCCGGCGCGATCTTCCTCGCCAACCAACTTGCCCAAAGCATCAGCTTGGTGGCAATCAAGAGGCGCGCCTTGAATAGCCAAGAATGTAGCGATCCTCGTTGCGGTGCGGCGTAGTTCACGTTTTGCATGAATGGCTCTTTCAAAAAACAGGGCTTCCTTGAGGCGCAACATTTCGTAGTGATCGATAACCCGCGCCTCACCATTGGCAAGCGCACGAACACGACGTTCTGTGATGGAGGGGATGAAGCGAAGCAGCGCGCGATGGATAGCCGGTTGCTTTACTTTCGCTGGCATTTCCGGCTGCAACAGGCAACCCAATTCATCGATGATTTTTTTGGCGTCGGCAACGCTAGACCTTATACCGACGCCGCTCTCGCTGGCCTTGGAAAAACCAGCCAAGATATTGGATTGTGGATGAGGCATATTCCCTGCGAAAGCAGGAAATAGATCAAGTGAATCACCAGACAGACCCGCCATTAAGTTGAAGGCGCTCATAGTATCGCTTCCCCCTCTGCAAAACTCTGAACGTCATAAAAGTCGTTCGGCATAACTAAACCTTCAGTTTTGAGAGCAATCCGCTCCATCACTTCCTTTGAAGGAACACGTTCAGATCGCCCCCACTTGACGACAGCACTCGTTGTGCAATCGCCAATCAGATCGGCAAGCTCCGAATCGGTTAGTTTTTTTAAGGTTTTGAACTCTGATAATCTCATGGTGCTCTATGGTTCCCCATTTTGTGCAACATTGTCAACCCCATTTTGGGGAACGACAGAAATTATTTTCCTGTGCCAAAATACCCGGCATGGGAAACAGGCTAAAAAACATCAGAAATTCAAAGGGATGGACACTGGAAGAGGCGGCAGAAAAAATGTCTATCTCTCGCAGCCAATACATCAAACTTGAACGTGGAGAGCGTCGTTTGACGGAAGATTATATCAACCGCGCCGCTACCGCATTCCAGGTAACTACAAATGAAATACTCGAAGACCCCGTCGATGTGCCTGTGATGGGCTATGTTGGAGCTGGTGCAATGATTGAGCCTGATTTTGAGCAAATACCAGAAGATGGCCTTTACCAAATTACGCTGCCATTTGCGGTGCCGGATGAGATGCTGGCTTTTGTGATTAAGGGTGACTCCATGCTTCCCCGTTATGACGACGGAGACGTAATCGTAGTTTGGCGTGAGCAACGCCGAAATTTTGAATCATTTTATGGGGAAGAGGCCGCGATTAGGACAAGTGACGGAAGACGATACCTCAAGCAGATTGTGTGCTCCAACGGCGGTGTGATGCTTATGTCCTGGAATGCCAAGCCGATTGAGAATGTAAACCTTGAATGGATTGGTGAAATTTACGCGACTATCCGTGCAAGCCAACTTAGACGAGCCGTAAAAAAGATTTAAGGCAATAAGAAAAATCGTTGGTTTTGATTAAATTATGACTTGGAATGATAGATTACAGCAAAAATTTGATGAAACGGGCTGGTCAAAGCGCGAGTTATCACGCCGCGCGAACGTTAGCTACGACAACGTAATAAAATATTTATCCGGGAAAGTTGACAAGCCGCGTGGTGACACACTCGGAAAGTTGGCGCGCGCAGTAAATACAACGTCGATTTGGTTGGAGCGCGGGCTAAACATTGATGAGGGGTACACAGAAGTTCCCATTATGGGATATGTCGGTGTAGGAGCGGTAATTAATCCAATTTTCAAGCTACCACCGGCTGCTGGACGCTATCAAATCACGTTAACTTTCACCGTGCCTGAAGAAATAATTGCTTTTGTTGTGAAGGGCGAATCCATGCTCCCAAAATACAATGATGGTGACGTGATTGTCGCGTTGCGGGATCAGCGCAGAAACAACGAATCGTTTTACGGCGAGGAAGCGATTGTTGAAACGTCTGACGGGCGACGTTTTCTAAAGCAGATCGTTCGTTCGAACGAAAACGTGATGCTCATGTCGTGGAATGCCCTCCCCATTGAGAACATCACACTCGCTTGGATTGGTGAAATCTACGCTATCATCCCAGGGCGGCAATTCAGATTAGCAAGCAAAAATGGAACAAAACAATGAAAAAATGCCATATTGCAGTCTTCGTATCGGCTTTTTTTGGGTATTCAACATCATGCGCCTATGCCGATTGGCAGTTTACTAAATGGAGCGAGTCGCTTGATGAACTTCTTGCATCTGCCCCATCAAGCATACGGAAAACAACACCTAAAGAAGCCGATGATTTGACTGTAGAAGACTTAGGTATTCCACTTGCATTAGGGGAATATGATGCGTCGGGAATAAAAAGATTGATATTTTTTCACTTTTCAAACGGCAAATTATCGGGCGTCAGGTTAATGCTAAATGACAAGCAAGACGCAATGACCGCAACTAGGATGCTGACACAAAAATATCAAAAACCGATATTAGACGAAGAATCATCTAGTGGCGCCTGTAAAAAAACTGAAAAAAATTGGGTTGATATTAGCGCTGGTAACAGCATTAGATTGATATCCGATGTGTGTGGATCGTGGGAAAATTATAGAATATTCTATACCCCGATAGCTGACTTCAGCCAAAGTGGACTTTGAATTTTTACCAAATATCATTCATAAAAAATAAATATTTGACATATTGCTTTTCAAAATCATCGGCGATATCGCGCGCGCTCAAGCGTGCGCATTGGATAATATTTAATATTATATAAAATAAATATATTTAATTATTAGATTCAGTTACCTATATAAAAATTGGATAAACATATTCAATAAATAACAAATAGGGCCGGTCGGCTGCGTGCCGCCCTTTGTTCCATTTTACAAAATTAGTGAATGCGCGACGCGCGAGACACCTGGCTTAGAAAAAAGTTACACATAATGGGGTTGACAACGTTACCCATAATGTGCAATCTTTTGGCCATAGGAGTTGCTCAATGGCCGTCATCGTCATCAAACCAGTGGACCGCGAGGCGTGGCTACAGGCCCGCTCGCAGGATGTTACAGCGTCCGTCGCGGCCTGTTTGTTCCGTGATGCTAACGGTGTTTCAGCCAACCCTTTTATGACTGCCTACCGCCTTTGGGCTTTAAAGACAGGTTCCATTTCCGACGATCTTGGTGATAGCCCGGTCCTATTGCGCGGCAGAATCTTAGAAGAGCCGAACATCAAACTGTTGGCTGAAAGGAACCCCGACTGGCAGGTTCAATACCCACTCGATAACGCCTACTACCGCGACCCTGATTTGCGCATCGGTGCTACGCCGGATGCCTTCGCTGTCCGTCCGGATATTGCCGGGTTTGGTGTGGTGCAAGCCAAGTCAGTCGAAGAGTCAGTTTTCAAAAAGAAGTGGCTTGACGCCGACACCGGGGAGATAGTCGTCCCGCTTTGGATTGTCGTTCAGGCGAACATCGAAGCCCGCTTGTCGGGCGCTTCATGGGCTTGTGTGTCGGTTTTGATCGTTGGTTTTGGTGTAGATCAGCAAACTATCAATATCCCGCTCCACGATCGCCTGTTCGAGGAGTTTGTCCGCCTGACCAAAGAGTTTTGGGCGGTCGTGAACTCAGGGCAATATCCACCGATTGATTGGGATCGCGATGGTGAAACGATCCTTGACGTTTACCGGGATAGCAAGCCGGCGCGCATCGACCTTTCAGACGACGATGTTTTTGACATTCTGGCGGGGCGCCTGATTGAGGCCCGCGATCAAAAACGCGCAATTGTTTCCCAAGAACAAAACCTCAAGGCGCAGTTGATGCACATGCTTGGCAGCAACGAGGCGGCAGTTGGCAAGCGATATTCCGCGTCAGCTCCGACACGAGTGCGCAAGCGCAGCATTGTCGAAGAATCGCAGTCACGAACACTTAACATCCGAACACGATAGGATTTGAATTATGCTTGAAGTTGCCGTAGCCGGGGCCGGAATTGGCCATAACAATCCACCACTTGATCTTGCTCTGAAGGACGAGTTTTCGGCTCTCTTTGGCCGCGTCGTTGACCTTTCGTTTGACGCATCAAGCGTCCCGTCAGTCTTGAGCACCGATGATGATATCGCACTTGTAACCAAAATTGTGAAAGACGCCCGCGCGCTGACGAAGGAACTGGAAGATGCGCGCACCTCGTCAAAACGGCCTTATTTAGAGGCTGGCAAGTTGGTTGATGGCGTTTTTCACAAGCCGATCAACGATGTTGACTTGCTGACAAAGCCGCTTCGTGCCCGCGTTGATGATCTACAGCGCCGTAGGGATATAGCCGAACGCCAGCGTCTTGCAGAGATTGCGGCACGGCGCGAGGCCGAAGCAAAGGCTGCGCTGGAGGAGGCCGCTAAGGCTACTGCGAACGTCATCCAAGAGGCTGCAATGATTGCTGCGGTCAACGCCAATGCCTCGTTTGAGGAGGCGCGCTCGGATGCGCTTGCGCCTTCAACTGTTGTTCCGTTGCGCACCGATGCGGGGACAGTTGGGCAACAAAAGTATTTCGACTTTGTTGTAGAGGACTCATCACTTGCCCTCTCCAATCCGCTGCTTTG
>JAYTVD010000098.1:0-5720 GCA_043744175.1 Phyllobacteriaceae bacterium | reverse complement strand
GGCGATGCGCTTGCGTGGTGGTTTACCGATGAGCCTTGGCGCAAACCAAAGCCTAGCGATAAGCCACCCGTGAAAAAGAAGCCGATCACGCTGGCTGATTTGCCGCCGGTTTGTGCGCAAATTCTGAACGCACCGGGGCCGAAATCTGCCGCGGAAGTCACTTATGGCGCGCAATAGTGCTTAAAATGTCGTGGGTAGGCTGAATGAGGGCGAAATAATGAGAATTTGGACTCTTAGCCTTACCACAGCCGCTGTCCTTCTAGTGGCGGATGCTATCGTCATCCCTGTCGTGATGCGGCCGCTCTTCTTGGCCCATCTCGGTTCCCTGATGCTGGATAGTCTGCGCCTTGTTCCGGCCGTGCTGTTTTACGCAATCCATATTTTCGGGCTGGTTTTTCTTGGCGGGCTTCCTGCCTTGCGGGCCGGAACGCCTAAGATTGCGCTGATCAATGGCGCAGTTCTGGGTCTGGTGGCCTATTCCTGCTATGAAATGACCAGTTGGACCATCATGCGCGATTGGCATATCAGTCTAGTTCTCGTCGATGTTACGTGGGGCACATTTATCTCAGGCATATCAGCCTATTGCGGCGCACGCATTGCAATTGGCAATAGTTCTGGCAAGGATGTGGGATAGGTCTTAACAGCCGCTTTTCTTCTCACCCAAGGTTGGATATACGTTTTGAAAGCGTTTTCAATCTTTCAACCATGGACCCCGAACCTTGCGTCTTGCCCTTATCGCTCACGACCAGAAAAAAGCCGACATGGTGCAGTTTGCCGTGGCGCACCGCACTTTACTGGCTCCCAACAGTTTTGTGGCAACCGGCACCACAGGGGGCCTCGTGCAGGAAGCCTGTCCTGAACTCAATATTGTGCGCTTGAAAAGCGGCCCGCTTGGCGGCGACCAGCAAATCGGTGCGCTGATTGCGGAGGGCCAAGTAGATGCGCTGATTTTCTTTGTCGATCCACTCACCCCCATGCCCCATGATGTGGACGTGAAGGCGCTGATGCGTCTCGCGCTGGTCTATGACATTCCGATGGCGCTGAACCGCGCTACAGCCACCTTGCTTTTAGGCACACTACTTGCAAATTGGCGTCCGGCGCTTATTGAAGACAGCCAAGGTAACGCTGCCAACAAAAATAGTGATTGATAAATAGCATGAGTGACGGTTTGAACGAGTTTGAATATCCGGTTTTGGTGGGTGATATTGGTGGCACCAATGCGCGCTTCGCGCTGCTGCTGACCAAGGACAGCGAGCCGGTTTCCTTTGAGACTGTGCAGACTGCCAGCTTTGCCAATATTGATATTGCCATTCGTGATGCGATCTTACCGGTGGCCACGGTGAAGCCTCGCACGGCGATTTTGGCCATCGCGGGCCCAATCAGCGGCGATGAAATTGAACTGACGAATTGTCCATGGGTGGTTCGCCCGCATGTGATGATGGAAATGCTCGGCCTCAAAGATATCATCGTGCTGAATGATTTTGAAGCGCAGGCGCTGGCCGTAGCGTCGCTCAGTAAAGAGCATCTCACGCAAATTGGCGGCGGCACGGCGATTGATGGCGCGCCCCGCGTGGTGCTCGGTCCGGGCACCGGGCTTGGCGTTGCTGGTCTCATCAAAATTGGTGATCGCTGGTATCCTATACCGGGCGAAGGCGGCCATATGGATGTTGGTCCGCGCTCAGAGCGCGACTATCAACTATTCCCGCATATTGAAACTCTTGGTGGCCGCGTTTCCGGTGAGCAAATTCTGTGCGGTCGCGGGCTGGTCAATGTCTATCGCGCTGTCTGTGCGGTTGAAAATCTAGCAACGAGCGTGACTGAACCGGCGCAAGTTACGGCAGCGGCATTTGCCGGAAATGATCGCCAAGCCACTGAGGCTGTGAATTTCTTTGCCAATATCTTGGGTCGCTATGCGGGCGATTTAGCGCTGGTATTTATGGCGCGAGGCGGAGTGTATTTATCAGGCGGTATCGCGCAGAAAATTGTAAGCGTGTTGGCGCAAGGCGGGTTGCGGGCAGAGTTTGAAAACAAAGCGCCGCACAATGAATTTATGGCTGAAACGCCGATATTCGTCGTGACGCATCCGCTTGCCGCCGTGGCCGGCCTTGGCGCCTATGCAAGGCGTCCGGCGCATTTCGGCATGAACCTTCACGGCCGTCGTTGGACACACTGACAGGCTCACGCTTGACCTTTGCTGTTGAGGCGCACTATCAGCAGTGACGACATCATCAAACACAGGCGGAAAACTCCGGTTGAGCGTAGTCACACAAATCACTCCGCAGGTAAAAGCGCCTGCCTTGGACCCTAAAGGCCTGATAATGCGGGTGTTTAGCGAAAACGCCCATGATTATTTGGGTAGTTACGCCATCGCCACTTTTTGCCTGCTGCTGATTTCCGGCTCCACTGCCTTCGTGGCGTGGATTATGCGCGATGTGATCGACAAGATTTTCTACGAGCGCAATCAAAATGTGATTTTGATTATCAGTGCGTCTGTTTTTGCGGCGTTTCTCATTCGCGGGCTGGCCTCTTATACGCAGGCAGTGATCTTCGCCCGCGTCGGCAATAATCTCGCCGCTCGCTATCAGCGCCGCTTGGTGGAAAAACTGATGTCGCTCGATATGCGGTTTTTCTCCGGCACGCACTCTGGCACGCTAAGTGCGCAGCTCAATCAAAACGTTGCCGGTATTCGCGATATTCTCAATGTGACGCTGACGAGTTTTGCCCGCGATTTCATGACGCTGATCAGCCTTATCGGTGTGATGGTCTATCAAGACCCGTTGCTCTCGCTGTTCACCATCACGGCAGCGCCGCCTCTGATTTTTGGCGTGAATTATCTGGCTCGGCGCGTGCGCAGCGTGGTGCGTGAATCCGTGGTGCTGAATTCAAAATTGCTTGGTGCCATTCAAGAAAGCACGCAGGGCGTCGCGGTCGTTAAAGCCTACACGATGGAGGACGCTATCGTTTCCCGCGTCGATGGCTTGATTAAATCGGCTGAAAATCGCGCCAATAAAATCGCCAATATTTCTGAGCGCACCGCGCCTATTGCCGAGACATTGGCAGGGCTTACGGTGGCCAGCGTTATCGCCTATTCCGGCTTTAGAGCCGTGCACCAAGCTATTCCGCCCGGCGCAACATTTGCCTTCATCACCGCGCTGCTGCTTGCCTATGACCCAGCCCGCCGCCTAGCCAACCTGCAAGTGACGATGACCCGCGCGCTGGTCAACGCACAAATGGTCTATGATATATTGGACTTGAAAGCCCGCGAACCGGACAGCGCAAACGCCACGCAGCTTAGCGTCACCAAGGGCGAAGTGCGTTTTGATAAAGTGGACTTTGCCTACGATGCCGATAATCCTGTTTTGAGGACCACAAGCTTTATTGCCAAAGCGGGCCAGACAACGGCCATCGTCGGCCCGTCCGGCTCTGGCAAATCCACCATCGCAAATCTCATCTTGCGCTTTTATGATCCGGCAAACGGCGCCATCTCGATTGACGGCACAGACATTAAGACCGTGACCAAGCAATCACTACGCAACGCCATCGCCTATGTCAGCCAAGCGCCTTATATGTTTGAAGGCAGCATCCGCGATAACATCCGCTTTGGCCGCGCTGATGCTACCGATGCCGAGGTCGAAGATGCTGCAAAGCTGGCCAACGCCCACAACTTCATCATCGAACAGCCAAATGGCTACGACACTGAGGCTGGCGAAAATGGCACACTGCTCTCCGGCGGTCAGCGCCAGCGCATCTCCATTGCCCGCGCCATGCTACGCAACGCGCCGATATTATTGCTAGATGAGGCCACATCGTCACTCGACAATGAATCTGAACGACTGGTGCAGCAGGCTCTGGAAACGGCCATGAAGGGCCGCACGACGATTGTGATTGCGCACAGGCTTTCCACGATCATCCATGCCAATAAGATCATCACGCTGATGGACGGCCAGATTGCTGAGGAAGGCACGCACGATCAGCTTGTTCACGCCAAAAATGGTATTTACGCCCGCTTCTTTGCCATGCAAAATGGCAAACAAATCGAAGACAAGCTGGTGGAGAGACCCCAAGAAAAGCGGGTAGCGAAACGGGCTGCGAAGGTAAGTGCAAAATGAGTGATTTGAAGCTGGTAGTTGTCGGCGCGGCAGGGCGCATGGGCCAGGCGCTCATCCGCGCCATCGCCAAAAAAGACGGCGTGGTTCTGCACGGCGCGGTGCTTCATGCCGCAGTCGAGCGCAACGGCGCGCCGCAAATCGGCATGGACGCGGGCGAAGTCGCTGGCATCGGTCCCATTGGCGTTCCCATCACCGATGACCCGCTGCGCGCCTTTGCCCATGCTGATGGCGTTTTAGATTTCACCATTCCCGCTGCCACCACAGAATTTGCCGCCTATGCCGCGCAAGCCCGCATTGTTCACATCATTGGCACAACAGGCTGCACGGCAGAAGACGATGCCAAAATTATCGCTGCCGCCCGCCACGCCACAATCGTCAAATCCGGCAACTATAGTTTGGGCGTCAATATTCTAGCCGCGCTGACGGAGAAAGTCGCTCGCGCGCTTGGCGCTTCAGATTTCGATATCGAGATTCTGGAAATGCACCATAAGCACAAGGTTGATGCGCCATCAGGCACAGCGCTTCTGCTCGGCGAGGCCGCCGCCAAGGGCCGCGGCATCCCGCTAAGCGATAATTCCGTGCGGGTGCGCGATGGTCATACAGGCGCGCGGGTGGATGGCTCCATCGGCTTTGCCACCATGCGCGGTGGCTCCGTGGTGGGCGATCATTCGGTGCTGTTTGCGGGCCTAGATGAACACATCACGCTCACCCATCATGCGGTCAACCGTGATATGTTTGCCCAAGGCGCCATCCGCGCCGCCCTATGGGCGCATGGCAAAAAGCATGGCCTCTATTCAATGCGCGATGTGCTTGATCTCAACTAATTAAACCTCAAGGAAAGCAAAATGTCTGGAACCCTCGTCCTCGTGCGCCACGGCCAAAGCGACTGGAATTTGAAAAACCTGTTCACCGGCTGGCGCGACCCTGATTTGACAGAACAAGGCGTTGGCGAGGCAAAAAAGGCAGGCGCGGAACTCAATGCACGCGGCCTGAAATTCGATATTGCGTTTACCTCCGATTTGCAGCGGGCGCAGAAAACCTGCCAGCATATTTTGGATGGCGTCGGCCAATCCTCACTCAAGACTATTCGCAATCTTGCACTTAACGAGCGCGACTACGGCGATCTTTCGGGTCTCAACAAGGACGACGCCCGCGCCAAATGGGGCGAAGAGCAAGTGCTCATCTGGCGTCGTTCATACGATGTGCCCCCTCCCGGCGGCGAGAGCCTGAAGGACACCGGCGCACGCGTCTGGCCCTATTATTTGCATGACATTCAACAACACGTCCTGCGCGGCGAAACGGTACTGGTAGCCGCCCACGGCAATTCGCTCCGCGCCCTCATCATGGCGCTTGATGGGCTGACGCCAGAGCAAATTCTCAAACAAGAATTAGCGACCGGCGTTCCGGTAATCTACAAGCTGAATGCGGATTCTACAGTGAAATCCAAAGAGATTGTCGCCGTCTAATTCTCGACATTTGGCGCAGCGAAGAAATTTCATCGCGCCAATCTTATTGCTCGTTGACAGTTGAGCCTAGTCACCTTAAGCAACCCCCGTTGCCCAGATGGCGGAATTGGTAGACGCGCACGGTTCAGGTCCGTGTGCCGCAAGG
>JAYTVD010000097.1:0-5739 GCA_043744175.1 Phyllobacteriaceae bacterium | reverse complement strand
GATTTAATGTGTGACATCGCCACACACCCAAGCTCGGTGTTCTTGCGCTGGCCCAGTCACTCGTGAGAAACCTCCCATCATTTGCGATGGTCATGCATTTCGCGAGCCGGGCCGGATGCGCCTCTGCTTGGGGGTTCAACACCCAGCGGATTTCCAATCCACCAGCAAAGCACCGGCCGCTGCCACAGACACTTGGATCATGAATTCCGTGTCCCCGTTGCAACGAGCCAGAGGATTATGCGCCCGGAGTCAGAGGTGGGGATAAAAACGGCGAAAATAAATTGAGCTATCTTTGAATATGTAATCATTTCAATGCGCTAGCGAGATATCAACACCACAGGTTCTGCAAAATACCGTGGACAAAATCATAGCACTCCGTGCGAGGCCGTCATCCTCGGCCACCGGGCCGAGGACCCAGCCAGCGCCAAATCACGGTAATTACCACCAACCGTTTCACCCCGCCAAGCCCACAATCATCGAGCCTACTGGATACTCGGTCCGGTGACCGAGTATGACGACTGCGCGAGGGGTTGGCTGGAACTGCGCCCAACTTCATGGATAGACGTGCTCTACCGGCCAGATTGAAGCCGCCGCCAAAATAAACAGCCCAAACCTCAAACTTCCGTCCGTGTGGCTTCCAGCGTAATCCAATCGCGAAAGGCGATGATACGCTTATCGACTGACGTCTTTTCTGGGTAAACCAAGAAATAGGCATATTCGGGCGGCACTTTGATGCTCAATTCGAATGGCTGCACCAGCCGCCCCTCGGAAAGATCGTCCGCAACCATGGAGAAGTCCGCTAGAGCCACAGCATCACCCGCCATCGCGGCCCCTACGGCATCGGATGAGGTACCGAAAACGATCGTGTTGCTGTCATCAAAATCGCTGACGCCGGCCGCCGCCATCCACATGCTCCAGTTTGGCCACGTCACACCTTGGTGCGACCATTCAATATGGGCCAGCGTATGCTGTAAGAGATCGCGCGGAACTTTCAGCGGCTTGCCCGAAGCCAATAGGCGCGGGCTGCACACCGGGACGATAATGTTATCGAATAGGCGGTTGGCCGTCAGACCTTGATATTTGCCCGCTCCAAAGCGGATCGCAAGGTCGATATCATCCACTTCGAAATCGCGCACTTCGTAGGCAATATCGAACCGCAACTCGATATCGGGATGAAGTTTGCGAAATCGCTCAACGCGCCGCATCAGCCATTTCGTCGCAAATTGTGGATCAACAGTTACCTTCAATTGTGCCGTTCCACGCGCCGCCTTGTGTGCCCGCGAAACCGCATGGTTCATAAGCTCCAGCGCATCGGCAGTCGCCTCGCCCAAGATGACGCCCGCCTCAGTGAGACGAATGGTGCGGCTGGTGCGGGTGAATAATTTTAGGCCAAGCTGATCCTCGATCTCTTTGATCTGAAAACTCACCGCTGCCGGCGTGAGGCCAAGATCATCAGCGGCACGGGTGAAGTTGAGGTGCTTTGCTGCGGCCATAAACGTCCGCAAGGCACGGGTTCCGGGTATTTGGCGCATTTTATCTTCAAGAAAAAATTACTGATGCAGAAAGAACTACTCGTTTCCCTTAATTGGGTCAATGAAGCATAAGTGGGACAATCAAAGATCATCAAGCAAAACTTGATCAAAATTTAGGAGCCTCCCATGTCCGTTCTCACATTTGATATATCGTCCCCCTCTATAATTTCTCGGCTACCAGAGCTATTGCGACAGCTTTGGGTGACAAAAGCCTCGCAGGTGCGCGATTATGCCGAATTGAAAGCGCTGTCCGATCATCTCTTACTGGACATTGGCATTGACCCTCGCGACGTGCCTTTCAATGTCGCGGGTGAAATTTCAAGACCAGATCTTGCCCACAGCGGTCCTGGCACAGCGGCCTTCCGCACTATTGCCAAATCATAAGGCGTGGCATCTGCTCCGGCGAGAAGCGGCGACATCCTGCCGTCGCTTTTACTGGAGCCAATGTCACGCGCCTCATGCAATATAGATCATGCGCACCGACCTGATGACTGAAACCACAACGCCCAATATCTGGGCCATCGCCTCGATTATTGTCTCAATGGGCTTACTGTCCATCGGCAACGGCCTGATGTTTTCTTACATCCCCATCAGGCTCTCTGCGTCAGGGTTTGACCCCACATGGGCAGGCTCGATATTGTCGGGTATGTCGATGGGGTCGATGGTTGGCTGCCTTTTCACCAACCGGATCGTTCGCCGTGTCGGTCATGCGCGGGCCTATATGGTGTTCACTGCACTCATTATTTTGTCCAATGTTGTGACCGCGTTCGAAGTCAATCCGGTCAACTGGCTGGCCGCACGTGTTGGCTATGGGTTCGCAATTGCCGCTCTGTTTATCATTGCCCAAAGCTGGCTGAATGATGCCGTGGAGAACAAAATCCGTGGCCGCGTCATGGCAATTTTCTACATTGTTTATATCATGGGCCTTGGCACCGGCTCGCTGATTTTGGCCTATCTAGACATGTCCAAAAACACGCCGCCGCTCATGGCGGTTATGCTTGCCGCTATTTCTATTTTACCCATCGGCATTACCAGTCTTCCCATCCCCAAACCGCCTGTCAGCGGTTCAATATCCTTTCGCAAGGCGTGGGCAATCTCGCCGGTCGGATTGGTTTCAATGCTGGCTGTCGGCGGCATGTCGATGCTAGCGGGTGGCTTCACGCCAATCCATTTGAGTGCAGCAGGCTACAGCCAAAAGGAAGTCTCACTTTTGATGTTTGCAATGCCAATCGGCACACTACTCATCCAACTTCCCGCTGGCTGGATTTCCGACCGCATGGACCGGCGTTTCGTGCTTGCAGGCTGCGCATTACTATCCGCCTTTGCAGGAACCGTTTGCGGCCTGTTCAATGGCGCTTCACTGCTTGGTCTCGCCGCCTTTTTCATTCTTTGGGACGGCGCAACGGAATCCATCTATTCGCTTGGCAATGCTCATGCCGGAGATAAGGCAGCCAAGGAAGATATGGTCGAGCTTTCCAGCACCATGCTGTTTGCCTGGTCAATATCCGGCGCCCTAGTGCCGGCAATTACCACAGCGCTGACCTCGCACTTTGGCACGATTATTTACTTCCCGCTGGCTATCGGACTGTCGTTAGCCTTCGCAGCGTTTGTAGTCTGGCGTATTTATGTAACTGGTGCTAAGGAGCCAAATCGGCCAACCACTATGGCCCCGCATGCAAATAACACTCCGATCATTGTGGATCAGAGATAGGTTCAAACCGGCCCGCCAAAAAGCGCACCGGTAATCGCTGGAAAGGCACTACACTGGCTACCTCAACCACCCGCAAGGCGTCCACGCCGAGCCAAGACGGAATTAGCGGTATCGTATCCGCCAAGCCCGTTCTCGACAAAAAGACTGTTATCGACGTTGTTCTGGCAAGTCTTGATGATGCAAAAGCTGAAGAAATAATCTCGATCGACATTCAGGGAAAATCAGCATTGGCTGACTATTTAGTTATAGCCAGCGGACGCTCGACCCGTCACGTTGCCGCTATCGCAGACCAGATTTTGACCGCGCTGAAAGAAGCAGGTTTCAAGAACACCAAGGTCGAAGGCCTGCCAATGGCTGACTGGGTGTTAGTGGATGCTGATGATGTGATCGTTCATATTTTCCGCCCCGAAGTCCGCTCGTTCTACAACATTGAAAAAATGTGGCAGATCCCGGAAATCGACGCGACTAAGCACTGACCTAAACCAACATGCGCATTTCTCTCTCGGCCATCGGGCAGATGAAAAGCGGACCCGAACGCGAACTTGCCGACCGTTATTTTGACCGGTTCGGCAAGATTGCCCCAAGCCTTGGTCTTGAGTTTCGTGGGCTCACCCAAACAAACGAAAGCAAAGCGCGGGATTCTGAGACCCGCAAGCGTGAGGAGGCCAAAGTGCTTCTCTCCGGCTTGGATGACAACACCAAGCTCTTCCTCTTTGATGAACGCGGCAAGCCCCTCACCTCACAAGATTTTGCAAACGCCATCGGTAAACTGCGCGATGACGGCACGAAATCGCTCGCGTTTATGATAGGCGGCGCGGACGGCCTGCACGAATCCTTGCGCGAGCGTGCCGACAGGATCATCTCGTTTGGAGCCATGACCATGCCGCACCAATTGGTGCGCGTGCTTGCCGGTGAGCAGCTTTATCGGGCAGCAACAATTCTTTCAGGTCATCCCTATCACCGCGAGTGAGACATCGCCTTATGGCCGCCATTGTTGTGGCCAACTGAGTTATCTCGGGTGCGCTACATCATGGTTAATGCAAGATTAACAGAGTGGCGTTAGGCTTGGCGCATGATTGTTAACTTAGGCTCACAACTGATTCGAACCATGCCCGTGCGCACCAAAAGCGCGGCGGTGTTGTTTGCCTCTGTGCTTGCTCTTGCCTGCCTTCACACGCCGCTTTCTAACGCGGAGCAAGCGCCTATCCCTACCCCATCACCTAAAGCGCTACAGCGCGACAAGACAATCAGCGATCTTGATAGTCTAACCAAAGATGCCACGCTTTCCGAAGAAAAAATTAAGGAGCTGGACGCCAGCATAGAAGGCATTAAGAAGGACGAGACCGCCATCACGGCAGCGCTCATCCAGTCCACCAAAACGGCTCGTAAACTCAGTGAAGACATTGCTAGCATCGAAGAGCGCCTCCAAGGCCAGCGCGAGGACGAGGAGACTATCCATACCTCGCTACGTGCCCGTCGCGGTGTCCTTGCCGAAGTGCTTGGCGCCTTGGAGCGCATCGGTCTCAATCCGCCGCCTGCCATCCTTGTCAAACCGGAAGATGCGCTGTCATCTGTGCGTAGCGCAATTTTACTCGGCGCTGTGGTGCCGGAGTTACGGTCCCAAACTGATGCGCTTGTGGTGGACCTAGATGCCTTGAAGCGTATCACCACCTCAATCGCCAATGAACGGTCCTCCCTGCTGGCTGTTCTCAAGAACCAATCAGAAGAACGCCACAGATTGGATGCACTCGTCATCGAAAAGAGCAGACTGCGGGCGCAGTCCGAGGCGCAGCGCACGACCGAAGCAAACAAAGTCCAGCGCATGGCAGAGCAGGCAAAATCCCTGAAGGATTTGATTTCATCATTGGATGCAGATTTAGCTTCTGAGAAAAACGCCGCCGAGCGCCAACGCCGCGAAGATGAGCGCCGTCTGGCTCTTGAGCGGGAGCGTGCCAAGAATAATAATCCAAGTGACATGCGCCTCACACCCGGAATTGATCTCGCCGCGCTCAAGGGCTCGCTGGTTTTGCCTGTCGCAGGCAAACCAGTAAAATTCTTTGGCAAAGACAATGATTTTGGCGGAACAAACGCCGGCACAACATATGCCGCGACGCCGTTAGCCATCGTTGCATCGCCCGTAGATGCAACTATATTATATGCGGGACCGTTTCGTTCATACAAACAACTTTTGATCCTTGACGCGGGATCAGGTTATCATGTTGTCTTAGGCGGAATGGAACGTATTATGGTTTCGACGGGGCAATTCGTGCTCTCTGGAGAACCCATTGGCGTAATGGCCGCAAAAGCAGCACAGTCTCCGGATACGGCGCTCTTGACTGCAAAGCCGGAACTCTACATCGAGTTCAGGAAAGATGGAAAACCGGTTGATTCCGCCCCCTGGTGGACGAAACAACCGACAGGAAGGACACAAAATGACACGTAAGATCACGCTTTTGTTGACTGGTGCCCTTATGGGGGCTACGGCCATGAGCCTTC
>JAYTVD010000096.1:0-22075 GCA_043744175.1 Phyllobacteriaceae bacterium | reverse complement strand
GAGTTCGAGCGTCATCGACGCCGCCAGAAACTCGACCGGATAATGCGCCTTCATGTAGGCCGTCTGGAACGAGACGATGGCATAGGCGGCGGCATGTGACTTGTTGAAGCCGTAGTCAGCGAACTTGGCCAAGAGATCGAAGATGAAATTTGCCTGCGGCGACGGCACGTTGCGCTCGACCGCGCCGGTGACGAAGCGCTCGCGCTGCTGGTCCATTTCGGCGCGGATTTTCTTACCCATAGCGCGGCGCAGCAGATCCGCCTCGCCCAGCGTATAGCCGGATAAGACCTGCGCAATCTGCATAACCTGCTCTTGGTAAACGATAACGCCTTGCGTTTCTTTCACCAAATGATCGATGCGCGGATGGATGGAGGCGATTTCCTCCTCACCGTTTTTGCGGGCGTTATAGGTCGGGATATTCTCCATTGGACCTGGGCGATAGAGTGCCACCAGCGCAATAATATCCTCGATCCGGTCCGGCTTCATGCCGATGAGCGCTTTGCGCATGCCCGCCGATTCCACCTGAAACACGCCAACAGTTTCGCCCCGCGACAGCATTTCATAGCTCTTGGCATCATCCAGAGGCAGCAGCGCCAGATCAATCGTGACGCCGCGACGCGCCACGAGACGGACGGCCATTTCCAAAACAGTGAGCGTTTTCAGGCCCAAAAAGTCGAACTTGACCAGGCCAGCTTGCTCGACAAATTTCATGTTGAATTGCGTCACCGGCATATCCGAGCGCGGATCACGATAGAGCGGCACGAGCTGCGACAGCGGCCTATCGCCAATCACGATACCGGCGGCATGGGTTGAGGCGTGGCGATAGAGACCCTCAAGTTTCAGCGCCATAGACAAAAGTCGCTCAACAACGGGTTCCTTATCGCGCTCTTCGCGCAGCTTCGGCTCACCCTCGATGGCTTGCGCCAGCGTTACCGGATTGGCCGGATTGGCGGGCACAAGTTTGCACAGGCGGTCCACCTGTCCGTATGGCATTTCGAGAACGCGCCCGACATCGCGCAGCACGGCGCGGGCTTGGAGGGTTCCGAAGGTGATGATCTGCGCGACCTGATCGCGGCCGTAGCGTTGTTGCACATAGCGAATAACTTCTTCGCGCCGCTCCTGACAAAAATCGATATCAAAGTCGGGCATGGACACGCGGTCCGGATTGAGAAAACGCTCAAACAGCAACGAGAAGCGCAGCGGGTCAACGTCCGTAATTGTCAGCACATAGGCGACCAGCGAACCGGCGCCCGAACCACGGCCGGGACCTACAGGAATGCCGTGGGCTTTCGCCCATTTGATAAAGTCGGCAACGATCAGAAAGTAGCCCGGGAACTTCATCTTTTCGATGACGCTTAGCTCAAAATCCAAACGCTCGCGGTAGTCGCTTTCCGTGAAACCCTCGACCATGCCGATCTTGGCGATGCGCAGTGCCAGACCTTCAATCGCTTGGCGCTTCAACTCATCGGCTTCGGCCTTCAAGGCATCATCATCGCCGTTTTTCGAATTGCCGGTGAAGCGCGGCAAAATCGGGCTGCGGCCTTCGGGGTAGAAACTGCAACGTCTCGCGATAATCGCTGTGTTATCGACCGCCTCCGGCAAATCGGCGAACAGCTTCACCATATCAACACCGGGGCGCAGATAATTATCTGGCGTCACGCGGCGGCGGTCATCAATCGACAAGAGCGATCCGGCGGCGATGGCCAACAGCGCATCGTGCGATTCGTAGTCCTCGCGGTAGAGAAAGAAGGCTTCGTTGGTGGCAACGATGGGCAATTCCCGCTCATAGGCAAGTGTAAGCATCCGCGCTTCATGCGCCTTGTCATAGCCTTGGCAGCGCTGCACTTCGACATAAAGCCTGTCTCCGAAACAGGCTTCCAGCGCCTCCAGCCGCGCCAGTGCCACCTCCGGACTGGTGGCAATGAGGCTGTCAATCGGACCAGAAACACCGCCGGTGAGTGCGATGATCCCTGCCCCGTTGGTTTTTAGCCAGTCGCTCTTCACATTGATGGGATCGCCCGTCGGCGTTTCCATAAATGAGCGGCTGACAATCTCCACCAGATTAGCATAGCCTTGCGCATTGGCCGCTAGAAACACCATCGTTGGAAACGACTGCAGCTCTTTCTTCACGCCGCCGACTTGCGGCAGCGACGCCTTATCCCCAAAATCGACGGCAAGCTGGCAACCGATCAAAGGCTGCACTCCGGCTTTTGATGCCTTTTGCGCAAACTCCAAGGCACCGAACAAATTGGACGCATCCGTAATGGCAATGGCTGGCGCGCCATTGTGGGTGGCAAAATCAACGATCTTCGAAATCGGTAGCGCGCCTTCAAGCAGCGAGTAAGCAGAATGCACGCGCAAATGAATGAACTGCTTCGGCGCTGGTCTTAACCGCTCTGTTGACACTGGACTTTACCTTTAACCCGCTTGAGTCTGCTGAAAAGCAGTTATCAGGCAAGGCAGGTAAAACGTCCAGCAAACAATCCAGATTGCCCCGTTAAAAACGGAACATCAGTCAAATTAGAACGCACCCACCATGAGGCCGACAGTGGCGACAAACAGAGAAACCGACATAAAGGACAAAAGGTCTTGAGCGAAATCAGACATGCTATTTACTCCAATGTTTTGTTTATAATCACTATTTGTTCTATTATTGTTCTATTGTCAACGGTAATTTTAGACAAATTTATCCTATGCACAGAAGCGCGTTGGCATGGCTAATTTTGCGTTAATGATTAGAGATCGACGACCTTGCCGTCTTTGAGCGTCACGCGGCGATCCATGCGCTGGGCCAGATCATGATTATGCGTGGCGATCATCGCCGCGAGGCCGGACTGGCGTACCAGGGCTTCGAGTGCCTCGAAAACGTAAGACGCAGTGACTGGATCGAGATTGCCGGTTGGCTCATCGGCCAGCAAGACCAGCGGTGCGTTGGCAACCGCGCGGGCGATGGCGACGCGCTGCTGCTCGCCGCCTGATAGCTCGGCGGGACGATGATCGGCGCGGTGACCAATTTTCATATAGTCGAGCAATTGCCGTCCGCGCGCTTCGGCGTCCGCGTTGCTTAAGCCCTTGATGAGCTGCGGCACCATGATATTTTCAAGCGCCGTGAACTCAGGCAGCAAATGGTGGAACTGATAAACAAAGCCGATATCCGAGCGGCGCATGGCGGTGCGGTCATCATCCGGCAGGCCGGCGGAGGCGCGGCCATTGACGGTGACTTCGCCGCTGTCGGGATGCTCAAGCAGGCCAGCGGTATGTAGCAGCGTGGATTTGCCTGCGCCGGACGGCGCGACGAGCGCGACCATCTCGCCCTTGCGGAGCTCGAAATTAGCGTCATTGAGAATGATAAGCTCGCGGTCGCCCTGATGATAACGGCGGCCGACGCCGCTCAGGCGCAATACGGTTTCAGCGGCCATTATTCATACCTCAAGGCTTCGACGGGATCGAGCTTGGCAGCGCGCCATGCGGGGAAAAGCGTAGCCAGAAACGACAACGCCAGTGCCATCAGTATGACGGTTACGGTCTCGCCGGGGTTCATTTTGGCTGGCAAAGTGGAGAGGAAATAGAGCTCCGGATTGAAGATAACCGTGCCTGAAAGCCAAGAGAAAAACTGGCGGATGCGCTCGACGTTGAGCACAATGAGGAAGCCGAGTAAAACGCCGCCGATGGTGCCTGATACGCCGATGGCGGCGCCAGTCATTAAGAATATCCGCAGGATCATGCCGCGCGTCGCGCCCATGGTGCGCAGGATGGCGATATCCCTGCCCTTATCTTTAACCAGCATGATAAGGCCTGAAATTATGTTGAGCGCGGCGACGAGAACGATCAAAGTCAAGATCATGAACATGACGTTGCGCTCGACTTGCAGGGCGGAAAAGAACGTCGTGTTGCGCTGTTTCCAGTCGGTCAGCATCAGCTGACGGTCGGCGATTGCCTCAACTTGCGGGCGCAGCTCGTCGGTTTTGTCGGGATCATTGGCGACAATCTCGATGGACTGAACTTTGCCTTCAGAATTGAAATAGGCCTGCGCCTCGGTAAGCGGCATGAACACGATGGAGGCATCATATTCGGCCATGCCGATTTCGAAAATCGCGGTTACAGGGTAGGCTTTGACGCGGGGGGTTACGCCAAGCGGCGTCACGTCGCCATCGGGCGAGATGAGCGTGAGATTATCGCCAAGGCCAAGGCCAAGATTTTCGGCCATGCGGGTGCCAATGGCCACGCCGCCATCTGTGCCGAAACCATCCAAACTGCCTTGCTTAATGGTTTGCGCTATTAGCTTGATTTTCTTGATATCTTCAGCAGACACGCCGCGCACCAGTGCGCCTGTGCCAGCACCGATTTTGCCTGAGGCGAGGGTTTGCCCTTCCACGATGGGCATCGCGTAGGTGACGCCGGAAATGCCGGAAAGCTTCTTGGAAAGTTCCTCATAATCATCAAGCGGACGGTCCATCGACTGCACGATGAGATGGCCATTGATGCCGAGAATGCGCGTAAGCAGTTCAGTGCGAAAACCATTCATCACAGCCATGACAACGATGAGCGTGGCGACGCCGAGCAAAATGCCGAGGAACGAAAAGCCTGCAATCACAGAAATAAAAGCTTCCTTGCGCCGCGCTTTTAAGTAACGCCAAGCGATCATGCGTTCAAACGCAGAGAACGGCTTGGCTGTGCTGTATGTTTTCGTATCGTCCGGAATCGCGCTCATTGAGCCTCTTAACTGTTATTTGGCAAAGCGGTTGAGAATGGCGTCCACGCTCATGTTTTCGCGCGCGCCGGTTTTGCGGTTTTTCACTTCGACTTCGCCGCTGGCAACGCCGCGCGGGCCGATGATGAATTGCCACGGCAGGCCGATAAGATCAGCGGTCGCAAACTTATTGCCCGCACCATTGTTGGTGTCATCGAGCAGCACGTCTTTTCCAGCCTCGGTGAGTTTTGCATAAAGCGCCTCTGCCACGCCATCGCAACCCGCATCGCCCGGCTTCATGTTAATGATGCCGAAGTCAAATGGCGCAACGGCTTCCGGCCAGATGATGCCGTTGGCGTCGTGGCTGGCCTCGATAATTGCGGCGACAACGCGCGAGGGGCCAATGCCGTAGGAGCCCATGGAAACCAGATGATCTTTGCCGTCCGGCCCGGCTACTTTCGCGCCCATTGGTTCGGAATATTTGGTGCCGAAGTGGAAAATGTGACCGACTTCGATGCCGCGTGCGCTGACTTGATTGTCTGCGGGTAGTGCATCCCACGCGGCGGTATCGTGCATTTCGGATGTCGCGGCATAAGGCGTTGTCCATGCGGTTACGATGTCGGCAATGGATTTATCATCGCGGAAATCGACGTCCGCGCCGGGCACAGCAAGCTCCATAAACTCCTTGTGGCAGAACACTTCGCTTTCGCCGGTGTCGGCCAGAATGATGAATTCATGGCTGAGTTCGCCGCCAATCGGGCCGGTGTCGGCACGCATGGGGATCGCCTTCATGCCGACGCGCTCAAAAGTGCGCAGATAAGAGACGAACATGCGGTTATAGGCAGCTTTCGATGCTTCGTAGTTCAGGTCGAACGAATAGGCATCCTTCATCAAAAATTCGCGCGAGCGCATGACGCCGAAACGCGGGCGAACTTCATCGCGGAATTTCCATTGAATGTGATAGAGGTTGAGCGGCAAATCCTTATAGGATTTCACATAGCCACGGAAAATCTCTGTGACCATTTCCTCATTGGTCGGGCCATAGAGAAACTCGCGCTCCTGCCGGTCCTTAATGCGCAGCATTTCTTTGCCATAAGCATCGTAGCGACCACTTTCTTTCCACAGATCTGCAGATTGAATGGTCGGCATCAAAATTTCAATCGCACCAGAGCGGTCTTGCTCTTCGCGGATGATTTTGCAAACCTTGTTGAGCACCTTGAGGCCAAGCGGCAGCCAAGCATAAGAACCGGCAGCCTGCTGGCGGATCATGCCGGCGCGCAACATCAACCGATGCGAAACAATCTCCGCTTCTTTTGGATTTTCTTTTAGGATTGGCAGAAAATAGCGGGACAGACGCATTCAAAGACACTCATGTTATCAGCCAGCCATCACATGGGAATCGGGCGGAACTGCGGTTTCAAGTTCGCTACATAACCGTTTGTGAGCAATAAGAAAACCCGCGCGGTGCGCCTGATGTAAGGTTGAATTTGGTCGCTAATCTTGGCCTAAAAATACGCGTGACAAGCTGACGCAGTTAAGCTATTTGTCTCATCAATTAGTACAGGGGCGCACCCGGTCGTATCACGCGATTGAAATCTTGGGAGGATGAGACCTTGGCGCGGTAATTCGCAGCCGCCTTTAACGAGGAAAATAGGTCAGCGCGTAAGCATAGAGCAAGGCTTCGGCCTTGCTTTTTTTTGCCTAAATTTAAGCGTGGGGCGGCTTCATGAAATCGGGGAAATACTGCAAAAGATCATCAAATTGCAGACCATTGACGATTGCAAACCAATAGAATCCGCCAAATATTAAGCCAGCAATCACTGTAGTAATGCTAATCACAAGCAAAAAGCGCGGTTTGGTGGGCGCGCTGGCGTGGGTACCCGGCACAATATCGCCCGCTTCATCTTGCGTGCGCAAACCAAATGGCAGGACCGCGAAAAGTGTTATCCACCAAATGATGAAATATGCGGCGAAAGCGGATATGGGGTTCATGGGCTACACCTGTTCCAATTCAATCAGCGTGCCGAAAAAATCTTTCGGATGCAGGAATAATACCGGCTTGCCGTGTGCGCCGATTTTGGGTGTGCCGTCGCCGAGCACCCTTGCGCCAGTGGCTTCGAGCGTTGCTCTGGCGGCGGCAAGATCATTCACTTCGTAGCACAAATGGTGCATGCCGCCGGAGGGATTTTTGGCAAGGAAAGCGGCAATGGGCGATCCCTCGCCTAGGGGCTCCAGCAGCTCGATTTTGGTGTTGCCGACATCAATAAATACCACTGTCACGCCATGCTCCGGCAATGCCAGAGGCGCGCTGATTTTGGCGCCGAGGCTTGCTTGATATAAAGCGACTGCGGCAGCCATATCGGGCACCGCGAGCGCTACATGATTGAGACGACCAAGCATGAAGGTTTGGACCTGTTAAATCTGGTTCAAGAATACGGTAACAACCGGTTTCTTACCCCACAATTGTTCCGCTGCCGAGCGGACAGCGCGTCGCACCGCTTCGCGCATCACATCTAAATCTTTGCGGCGGGCTTTGGGAATGCTGTCGATGGCTGCAAGCGCTGCGTCAAACATTTGGTCGTCGATCTCGTCGCCGTCTGCATCAAATTCCGGTAGGCCGATGGATTCAAGTTCCGGCTCGCCAGTGATTTCAAACTTTGAGTCAACAAGGATGCAGACCGAAACATGGCCGGCAAATGACAGCTTTTTGCGCTCGCCAATGCCGACTTCATCATAGGTGCCGATCAATTTGCCGTCTTTATAAATCCGTCCAAACGGGGCTTCGTCGATAATTTCAGCCTTACCGGGCGCGATGCGCAGCATATCGCCATCTCGCACTTGGGCTACTTCCGGAATGCCTTCCATGGCGCCGAGCGAACCTTGAGCCACTAAATGCGCGGCCTCACCATGCACCGGAACCAAAATGCGCGGGCGCACCCATGCGTACATTTTCTTCAATTCATTACGGCGCGGGTGGCCGGAAACGTGGACCAGCGCTTGATCATCCGAGATGATTTTGATGCCGTTTTCAATCAGTCTATTCTTGATCTCTAGAATCGGCTTTTCATTGCCCGGAATGGTGCGGGATGAGAAAATGACGGTATCGCCCGGCGTCAGCGCGATTGAACGCATTTCCTGATTGGCGATTTTTGCCAGCGCAGCACGGGATTCGCCCTGCGAGCCGGTGAGCAAAATCACCAGATTTTTGCGGGGGATGGAAACAAAATCTTCCTCGCCGAGAAACTCCGGCAGGCCATCCAAATAGCCAAGCTCGGACGCCACCTCAATGACCCGCTTCATAGAGCGGCCAAGTACCAGCACACTACGGCCCGCCTCTTGCGCTGCCATTGCGATGGAGCGAATGCGACCGACGTTGGACGAGAACGAAGTGATGGCGACGCGGCCGGGGGCCTCGGCAATCAACTTTGCGAGGTTCTTGCTAACTTCTTCTTCTGACGGTGAATCACCTTCTCGCAGAGCATTGGTGCTGTCGCACATCAAGGCCACTACACCGGCATCGCCGTAGCTACGGAACTTGGCCTCGTCGATCAACTCGCCAATTGTTGGCGCGGTATCAATCTTCCAATCGCCGGTGTGAATGGCGGTGCCCAGCGGCGTAGTGATTGCGAGTGACACGGGCTCTGGAATCGAATGAGTAACGCCGATGGCCTCTATCTTGAACTTGCCGACTTCAAAAGTCTCGCCTGCTTTATAAATCGTTACCGGAATTTGCTTGGCGTCAGTTTCGGATTTGTATTTAGCTGACAGAAGTCCTGCGGTGAATGGGGTGCAATAGAGCGGCACCTTGATCAGCGGCCACAAATCCATCACTGCACCATAATGATCTTCATGGGCATGGGTAATAATCATTGCCTTGATGGAGGCGCGATTTTCTTGGATGAAGCGGATGTCCGGCAGCACTAAATCGACGCCCGGCAAATCCGGTCCTGGGAATGTCACGCCGCAATCGACGATGATCCACTCGCGGTTGGTGGGTGTGCCGTAGCCATACAGCGCCAAATTCATGCCGATTTCGCCGACTCCGCCGAGTGGCAAAAAGATGAACTCATTATTGTCTTTAATCACGAAGTCGCTCCTGAGTGAGCCGGGAAGAATACATCTCCGGCTGAAATTAATTGTCGTTGACCGTTTGCCAGCGCCAACATGAGGCAGCCATCACGGTCTATGTCTTCAAATATGCCGTCTATACGAGTTCCGGCAAGGTTCACACTAATCATTTCGCCAATGCCTTTGGCGTGGCGCAGCCATTCGGTGCGGATGGCATCAAACCCGCGCCCGCGATTCCAGATGGCCAGCACCGCATCAAAATTGACAGCCAGTTGCGCAAAAAGCGCTTCCGGCAAAATTTCCAGTCCCAATGTTTTTAAGTCCGTCGCCCTGTATAGCACAGGATCGGGATGATGCGCGGCATTTATGCCGAAGCCACAGGCGACCGCAATCTTGCCATTTGGCAGCGCTGAGCTTTCAAGCAAAATGCCACTGATCTTCGCACCATCCACCAAAATATCGTTAGGCCATTTTATTTGAATGTCGTGCGCTTTCAGCGACTTTAAGTCGGCAAGCGACGCATAAAGCGCACACGCGGCGACAAAGGGAAGCGTACCAAGCCGCGCCATTGGCGCTGGATCAATCAATAGAGCGGACGCATATAGATTGCCGGGTTCCGATACCCAGACCCGCCCTTGTCTGCCCCGACCGGAAGTTTGGCGCGAGGCACTAATCCACAGCTTGCCATCCTCGCCCTCGCGGGCGGCACTCAGAACATCGGAGTTGGTCGAACCCGTTTCGGCCAAGTGGCAATGACGCCAACCGACGGGATTATGAAGTGGTTCGGATATTGTCACGCCTGTTTAGAAAAACGTCTTTGCGGCAGCGGCAGCCAGCGCTTCAACGGGGCCCGCCATCAGCACATAGAACAACACGAACGCACCGGATATGCCCATGATGCCCGTTAGGATGCCGGACGCAGGAACAAAGCCCACTTTCGGCTCATCGAACCACATGATTTTGATGACGCGCAAATAATAGAACGCACCGACGACAGACGCCAAAACGCCGATGATAGAAAGCGTCAGCAAATTACCCTGAATGGCGGCGAGGAACACGTACCACTTGCCCCAGAAGCCCGCGAGCGGCGGAATGCCGGCCAGCGAGAACATCAAGATTGTCAGCACAATGGCCATGAACGGATTGGTTTTGGAAATGCCAGTCAAGTCGGCAATCGTTTCGACCTGAGCATCTTTGGTGCGCATCGCCAAGATGACAGCAAATGTGCCAAGGGTCATGGCAAGGTAGATCGCCATATAAATGGCGACGCCGCGCACGCCTGCTTCCGAACCTGCAGCAAGGCCGACGAGAGCGAAACCAACGTGGCCGATAGATGAGTAAGCCATCAGGCGCTTGATGTTGGTTTGGCCAATGGCAGCGAATGCGCCAAGGACCATCGAGGCTATGGAGATGAACACGATGACCTGCTGCCAATCCACTGTCACAGGCTTAAAGCCGGACATGACAACGCGAACGAGCATTGCCATGGCGGCCATCTTTGGTGCGGCGGCGAAGAAGGCGGTTACGGGTGTTGGTGCGCCTTCATATACGTCCGGTGTCCACATGTGGAACGGCACGGCAGAAATTTTGAACGACAGGCCCGCTAGGATGAACACCAAGCCGAAGAGCAAGCCGATTTGACGCTCGGATCCTGCAAGTGCAGTCGCGATTTGGGCAAATCCGATTTGACCGGTGAAGCCATAGACCAGAGAAATGCCGTAAAGCAACATGCCGGATGATAGCGCGCCGAGTACAAAATATTTCAAGCCCGCTTCAGACGAGCGTGCATCATCGCGCTTGATGGCGGCGATGACGTAGAGCGCCAGCGACTGCAATTCGAGGCCCATGTAGAGCGCAAGCAAATTGTTCGCCGAGACCATGAGCATCATGCCGAGCGTTGCCAGCAAAATGAGCACGGGGAATTCGAACATATCGAAGCCTTCGCGCTTGGCGAAGTCCACCGACATCGCGAGCGTTACTAAGGCACCACCAACGGTAAGCAGCTTCATAAACACGGCAAATGGATCATTGATATAGCCGCCGCGGAACACTGTGCCGGTAGCCGAATTATAGACAAGGAACGCCACAACGGCGAGCAGAGCCACAGCAAGCCATGAGACAAGCGAGCCGGACTTCCCGCCCGCGAAAACGCCCAGCATGAGCAAAACAAGCGCACCCAGCCCGACGAGAATTTCGGGCGTGGCGAGGGATAGTGCGACGGTCAGTTCGGCTGGCATTTCGTGCCTTCCTTTGTCTTACTTAGCCTGCGCAGATTGCGCGGCAGTATAATTGTTCACAAGATTATCCACGGATGCGGCGGTGACATTCAACACGGGCGCTGGATAAACGCCGAAGAAAATGACCAACACAAGCAAGGGATAGAGAATGGCTTTTTCGCGGGTCGAGAGATCAAGCAGACCTTTCAATGAATCCTTATCCAGCACACCAAATATTACGCGACGATAGAGATACAGCGCGTAGCAGGCAGAGAGGATGACGCCGGTAGTCGCAAAGAACGCAACCCATGTGTTGGCGCGGAAAGCGCCCATGAGCGTTAGGAATTCGCCGACAAAGCCAGATGTACCCGGCAGACCAACATTCGCCATTGTGAACACGAGGAACACCACTGCGTATTTCGGCATATTGTTCACAAGACCGCCATAGGCAGCGATATCGCGAGTGTGCATCCGGTCATAGACAACACCAACGCACAGGAACAGTGCGCCAGAGACGAGGCCGTGTGACAGCATCTGGAATAGTGCGCCCTGCACGCCTTGGGTATTGGCAGCAAATATGCCCATCGTCACAAAGCCCATGTGGGCCACAGATGAATAGGCAATCAGCTTCTTAATGTCTTCCTGCATCAGCGCGACCAGCGACGTATAGACGATGGCGATGCACGACATGGCAAAAACCAGCGGCGCAAGGTCAGCGGACGCGAGAGGAAACATTGGCAATGAGAAGCGGAGGAAGCCGTAACCGCCCATCTTCAACAATATCGCAGCCAGAATGACAGAACCGGCCGTTGGCGCCTCAACGTGCGCATCGGGCAACCAAGTATGAACTGGCCACATTGGCATTTTTACAGCAAATGAAGCGAAGAACGCTAACCACAGCCAGAATTGCATCGTGGCGGGGAACTTATAGGTCATCAGTGTTGGAATATCGCTTGTTCCAGCCTGCCAATACATCGCCATGATGGCCAGCAGCATCAACACTGAACCTAGCAAGGTATAAAGGAAGAACTTGAACGAGGCATATACGCGGCGCTTGCCACCCCAAACACCGATGATGATGAACATCGGGATGAGGCCTGCTTCAAAATAGAGATAGAACACGACGATATCGAGCGCGGTAAACACGCCAATCATCAGCATTTCCAAAATCAGAAATGCAATCATGTAAGCCTTGATGCGTTTCTCCACGGATTCCCATGATGCCAAAATGGTGAAGGGCATCAAGAATGTCGTCAAGATAACGAACAGCATCGAAATGCCATCAACGCCGACATGGTAAGAGATGCCACTAGGCAGCCAATTGTGCTTTTCCTCAAATTGGAAGGCAGCGGACGAGCTATCAAAATGTGTCCACAACGGGATTGAAACGAGGAACGTCACAATTGTCGTCAAAAGCGCAATCATCTTGATGTTACGATTTGCAGCGGCACTTTCACCGCCGATAAAGGCGATCAAAAGTATGCCCACAAGTGGCAGAAACGTGATGGTGGAAATGATGGGCCAGTCGGTCATTTTTTACACGGAGCTCCCGATCATCATCCACGTTACAAGCGCCGCAACGCCGATCAGCATGGCAAATGCATAGTGGTATAAATAGCCTGTTTGCAGTTTGGTAACGCGGTTTGTCACATCGACAACGCGCGAGGAAATTCCATCCGGGCCAAAGCCGTCGATGACCATACCATCGCCCTTTTTCCACAAGAATGTGCCGAGGCGCATCGCCGGACGGACGAAGAGGAAGTCGTAGATTTCATCAAAGTACCATTTGTTCAAGAGGAACTGATACAGCCCGCGATGCTGCGCTGCCAAATCCTTTGGTGTTTGCGGCGCGCGAATATAAAACTGGTAGGAAAGCAGGAAGCCGGAAACCATGGCAATGAATGGTGTCCAAGAAACCAGCGTCGGCACTTCATGGAACTGGTGCAGGATTTCATTTTCCTTGCCCGTAAACAGCGAGCCTTTCCAGAACTCGGCATATTCCGGACCAAAGAAATGGCCCTCAAATATAACGCCCGCAAACAATGCCCCTGCCCCAAGAACAAACAAAGGAACCAACATCACCAGCGGTGATTCATGCACATGGTGCATGACATCATGGCTGGCGCGTTCCTTGCCGTGGAATGTCATGAAAATTAGACGCCATGAGTAGAATGACGTGAAGAAGGCAGCGATTGCCAAAAGCGCGAACGCATAGCCATGCGCGGCATTATGGCTGGCGTAGGCGCTCTCGATAATAATATCCTTCGAGAAGAACCCGGCGGTTCCGATCATTGTTCCAGGAATACCAAGACCAGTCAGCGCGACTGTACCAATAATCATCATCCAATAAGTGGTCGGGATATATTTCTTAAGACCGCCCATGTTGCGCATGTCTTGCTCGTTTGACACGGCATGAATGACAGAACCGGCGCCCAAGAATAGCAGCGCCTTGAAGAAGGCGTGAGTGAACAGATGGAAGATACCCGCACCATAGGCGCCTACGCCAAGCGCCACGAACATATAGCCGAGCTGCGAACAGGTGGAGTATGCGATCACGCGCTTAATATCGTTTTGCACGAGGCCAACGGTGGCAGCAAAGAAGGCTGTTGTCGCGCCGATTATTACCACGAATGTCAGAGCAGTTTGCGACAGTTCAAAAATAGGCGACAAGCGCGCAACCATGAAAACGCCAGCTGTCACCATGGTGGCTGCATGAATGAGCGCGGACACAGGCGTTGGGCCCTCCATCGCATCAGGCAGCCATGTGTGCAGCATAAACTGAGCAGACTTGCCCATCGCGCCCATGAACAGAAGGAGCGCAACTATGGTTACTGCTGATTGCTTATCAAGCGCGTAGCCAAGGAAGTTCAGCACAACATCAGTGCTCGGTGCGCCCTCGGCTGGCAGGAATGTCGCGGCGTTGGCAAAAATCGTCTCAAAGCTCACGGAGCCGAACAAGACGAACACACCAAAAATGCCGAGCGCAAAGCCAAAGTCACCCACGCGGTTAACGACGAACGCCTTCATTGCGGCAGCGTTGGCAGATGGTTTTTTGAACCAGAAACCAATGAGCAAATAGGACGCAAGGCCAACGCCTTCCCAGCCGAAGAACATTTGCACGAGATTGTTCGAGGTCACCAGCATCAACATGGCAAAAGTGAAGAGCGACAGATAGGCAAAGAAGCGCGGACGGCTTGGATCATGGTGCATGTAGCCGATAGAATAGATATGCACGAGGCACGAAACTGTGTTGACCACCACCAGCATAACAGCGGTCAATGCATCAACGCGCAGCGCCCAATCGACCGATAATGAGCCGGACTGGATGAACTTCAATACTGGCGTGACGGTGGCCTCGTGATCGCCCCACGCATAGGACGAGAACAAGACCCACGATAGCACAGCGGCGATGAGCATAAAGCCGCACGTGACATATTCGGATGCTTTAGCACCGATTGCATTGCCAAAAAGTCCGGCAATCAAAAAGCCGAGCAGCGGCAAAAAGACGATGGCGTTTATCATGGGACCGCTTAGCCCTTCATCATGTTGACGTCATCGACCGCGATGGAACCGCGGTTGCGGAAGAAGACGACTAATATGGCAAGACCAATCGCTGCTTCCGCAGCAGCAACAGTCAAAACGAACAGCGCAAATATTTGCCCTGTGAGATCATGCAGCGCGGCAGAAAACGCCACGAAGTTGAGGTTTACTGCGAGCAAAATCAGTTCAACTGACATCAGAATAACGATGACGTTTTTGCGGTTCAAAAACACGCCGAACACCCCCAGTGTGAACAGAATTGCAGAAACGGCGAGGTAATGTGCGATGCCGATGGTCAACATATTAGAGCCCCTCGCCCGATTTAACTTTTTTGATTTCCATAGCGGTCGCCGGAGTGCGCGCCACTTGCGCAGCAACGCTCTGACGCTTCACCCCCTCTTTGTGGCGAAGTGTCAGCACAATTGCGCCGATCATGGCCACCAGAAGAACAAGGCCAGCAATCTGGAAGTAGAATGCATAGTCGGTGTAAAGCACATCACCGAGAGCGGCAGTGTTATTGCGAACAGCAGGATCTGGAATGGCTTGCGCAACGACTGACGGCAGGCTTGGTTTGAAGATTGAACCGCCGAGTACCGCAATTAGCTCCGCCGCCAGAATGAGACCGACAAGGGCGCCAACGGGCGCATATTGCAGAGCGCCCTTTTTCAATTCCGCAAAGTCCACATCCAGCATCATGACAACGAAGAGGAACAGAACCGCGACCGCGCCGACATATACCACCAGCAAAATCATCGCCAAAAATTCAGCACCTGTGAGGAGAAATAGTGCGGCGGCATTAAAGAATGTGAGGATTAGGAACAAAACCGAATGCACGGGATTGCGCGCCGCGATAACCATAAAGGCGCTCGCGATCGCAATGAAGGCGAATAGATAGAAAAACGCCGCTTGCAAGCCAATTAACATGGGTTCCCCCGGTTCCTTCCTTGGCAATGAACGTCCCCGCTCTGCCATTTTTGCGTAGGCCCGACTCCCGCCGGTTTACGCCGCTGTCCTTTAAGACAGGCAATTTTGCCCGTCCATAGTTTAGTTATCTCATCCACCCATTTGCGGGCAGAAATTGCGATCACCGATAAGGCGCATCCATCGCAATATTCTGTGCGATTTCGCGTTCCCACCGATCGCCATTGGCGAGCAGTTTGCTCTTGTCGTAGTAAAGTTCTTCGCGTGTCTCGGTGGCAAACTCGAAATTCGGGCCTTCGACAATGGCATCCACTGGGCAGGCTTCCTGACAGAAGCCACAGTAAATGCACTTCACCATATCAATGTCGTAGCGAACCGTGCGTCGCGTTCCGTCATTGCCGCGCGGACCAGCTTCAATCGTTATGGCTTGCGCCGGGCAAATCGCCTCGCAAAGTTTGCAGGCAATGCAGCGTTCTTCGCCATTTGGATACCGACGCAGCGCGTGTTCGCCGCGAAAACGAGGGGATATTGGCCCCTTTTCGTTTGGATAATTAAGAGTTGCTTTTGGTGCAAAGAACTGGCGCATTGACAAGAAGAACGCGCTGACGAATTCCGTCAACAAAAGCGATTTAGCAGCTTGGCTAAAGGTTTCCATAATCAAGTCTCCCTATGCCATGCCAGTGAATTTTAAGAATGCGGCGGTTGCGACAACCATGAACAGCGAAATTGGCAGGAACACTTTCCAGCCTAGGCGCATCAATTGGTCGTAGCGATAGCGTGGTACAAATGCCTTCACCATGGCGATCATGAAAAACACAAACGACACTTTGAGCACGAACCAAATGACGCCCGGAACCCATGTGAATGGCGCGAAATCAAATGGTGGCAGCCAGCCGCCGAGGAACAGGATGGTAGTCAAAGCGCACATCAGCACAATGGCAACATATTCGCCCAAGAAGAACAGCAGGAACGGGGTAGAAGAGTATTCAATCATATGACCGGCAACCAATTCCGATTCTGCTTCGACAAGATCGAATGGCGGACGGTTGGTTTCAGCGAGTGCGGAGATGAAAAAGATTACAAACATCGGGAACAATGACAGCCAATGCCAGTCCAATAGCGATGAGCCGAGGCCCAAGCGTGTGCCAATGCCATCTTTTTGCGCAAGTACAATGTCGGTCAAATTGAGTGAACCAACGCATAACAAGACGGTGACAATCACAAAGCCAATGGAGACTTCATAAGATACCATTTGCGCAGCGGAGCGCAGAGCGCCAAGGAATGGATATTTTGAGTTTGACGCCCAGCCACCCATGATAACGCCGTAAACTTCCAATGAGGAAATGGCGAAAACATAGAGAATACCGACGTTTACGTTGGCAATCGCCCAGCCTTGATTAACCGGAATTACTGCCCACGCGGCCATTGAAAGCACGGCTGCAACCAGCGGAGCCAGCAAGAAAACACCTTTGTTTGCGCCCGCTGGGATGATTGGCTCTTTGAAAACGAACTTCAATAAATCTGCGAAGGACTGAAGCAGCCCGAAAGGACCAACCACGTTTGGACCACGGCGAAGCTGAACGGCCGCCCAGATCTTACGATCGGCAAGTAGAATAAAGGCGACGAACACCAGCAATGCCACGAGTAGCAAAACCGACTGCCCCAGCATGATAAGTCCGGGAAGGACATAGGTCGAAAAAATACTGTCCATCAGTCACGTCCCTCAAATTTCATAAAGCCGCTCATTCTGCAGCCTGCCTAAATCCACCCGCAGGGGTGTTCTTCGCAAGCGCCGAACATTCGGCCATAACTGCCGATGCGCGAGCAATCGGGTTGGTCAGATAAAAATCAGCGACGGCGCTTTTGAACGCCGTCTTGGTAAGACGACCGCCCAGCTTTGCAGCCTTGGCGACATCATCAGGAGAGCCAACCTTCACGCCATCGATATGCGCGAGATGCGGATACTCGGCGTAGAGCGCGGCACGAAGCTGTGCCAGCGAGTCAAACGGCAATTTCTTGCCCAAGACATCAGACAAAGCACGAATGATCGCCCAATCTTCTTTGGCATCGCCCGGCGCAAAGCCTGCGCGGGTTGTCATCTGCACACGGCCTTCGGTGTTTACATAGGTGCCGGACTTTTCGGTGTATGTTGAGCCCGGCAAAATAACGTCCGCGCAGTGAGCGCCAGCGTCGCCATGCGTGCCCATATAGACAACAAAAGCATCGCCAATTTTCGCGGTATCAAACTCATCCGCTCCAGCAAGGAACAGCACGTCCATCGCGCCCATCATGCCGGACAGGTCTTTGCTACCCTTGGCAGGCACAAAGCCGATATCCAGCGCGCCGACGCGGGCGGCAGCGGTATGGAGCACAGCAAAGCCGTTCCATTCGGCGCTTACTGCCTTGAGATTGGTTGCCAGCTTTGCGGCTAAACCAAGCACAGCTGCGCCATCAGACCGCGCTAAAGCGCCCTGCCCGACGATAATCAATGGCTTCTTAGCTTTCTTCAAAATGCTGAAGAATTTGCCTCTGCCATCGGCCAATTCGGCCAGTGTTTCTGTGCCCGAGCCAAGTAAATCATAGTCATAATACAGCTCGCCGCCTTCGCCCATGAGGCCGATTGGCATGTTGTTGGCACGCCATGCTTTGCGGATGCGAGCGTTGAGAATAGCTGCTTCTTTGCGTGGGTTGGAACCAATGATGAGAACCGCGTCAGCGTCTTCGATACGCTCGATACCCGGGTTGAAAATATACGAACCACGGCCAAGCGATGGGTCCAGCGCTGCGCCATCTTGGCGGCAATCAATGTTGCCGGCGCCCAGCGCTGCCATCAATTGCTTCAAAGCGTAGAGCTCTTCAACGGCAGACAAATCACCGGCGATAGCGCCGATTTTTTCTGGCGTGGTTTTGGCAACAGCTTTGGCGATTGCATCAAAGGCTTCGGCCCAAGTCGCAGGCGCAAGCGACTTGCCCTTGCGGACATAGGGCTGATCCAAGCGCTGGGTGCGCAGGCCATCCCAGATGAAGCGGGTTTTGTCGGAAATCCACTCTTCGTTCACGGCTTCGTTGACACGAGGCAGAACGCGCATGACTTCGCGACCGCGGGTGTCCACGCGGATGGCGGAACCGACGGCATCCATCACGTCGATGGATTCGGTTTTATTCAGTTCCCAAGGACGGGCCTGGAACGCATAAGGCTTGGACGTCAAAGCGCCGACCGGGCACAGGTCAATTACATTGCCTTGCAGTTCCGAAGTCATAGCCTTTTCGAGATAAGTTGTGATCTCGGCATCCTCGCCGCGACCCAGCAGGCCAAGCTCGGTAACACCGGCAACTTCAGTCGAAAAGCGGACGCAGCGTGTGCAATGAATGCAGCGTGTCATCACTGTTTTGACGAGCGGCCCAATGTTTTTGTCTTCAACAGAGCGCTTGTTTTCCTTATAGCGTGTTGAATCGCCGCCGAAAGCCATCGCTTGGTCTTGCAAATCGCACTCACCGCCTTGATCGCAAATCGGACAATCGAGCGGGTGGTTGATGAGCAAAAACTCCATCACGCCTTCGCGGGCCTTTTTGACCATGGGTGTATTGGTGAACATTTCCGGCGCTTCGCCGTTTGGACCGGGGCGCAAGTCGCGCACGCCAATAGCACAAGAGGCTTGCGGCTTTGGTGGGCCGCCCTTCACCTCAACAAGGCACATACGGCAGTTGCCGGCCACCGACAAACGCTCATGGAAACAAAAGCGTGGCACTTCCGCGCCGGCCGCTTCCGCAGCCTGCAACAGCGTGTAGTGATCGGGAACTTCGACCTCTTTGCCGTCAACTTTTATTTTTGCCATGTCTGGCTCCCAGTATTCTGTGCGTATTTTGCAGCCTGCCCTATCCAATCATCGCGCTGGATACGGCCATTCAAATTCAGTGCAGCGTCAAGCCTCGCAACATCATCGTCACTTAGTAAGGCAATCTGATTGACACTCGAAATACCGTTGCTTTTTAGCAAAGTTTCAAGTTTTGGACCGATGCCCGAAATCATCTTCAAGTCGGAAAGCTCAATCGCCACGGTTGGTGTAACGGTTGGATCAGCGGCCTTTGCGGGCGCTTCGCTCTTTTTCGCGACAATTGTCTGCCGTGCGGTTTCAAACATCTTGGCGGTCGTTTCCAAGCCAACCAAAGACAGCTTCATGCCAGCTGAAATCCATTCAGCGTAGAGCGAAGAAGCAATATCTTTTTTTGGCTTGTCAGCGACCATCAGCATTTCACTCCGCTGCCACAAGCATTGGCGCTGCGCGATGCGCATTGCGGGTGAATTCGTCGATGCGACGTTCAATTTCTGGACGGAAATGGCGGATTAGGCCTTGAATTGGCCAAGCAGCGGCATCGCCGAGGGCGCAAATTGTGTGGCCTTCGACCTGCTTTGTAACATCCAAAAGCATATCAATTTCGCGCTTTTGCGCTTCACCGCGCACCAGACGCTCCATCACGCGCCACATCCAGCCGGTGCCTTCACGGCATGGCGTGCACTGGCCGCAGCTTTCGTGCTTGTAGAAGTAGGACAGGCGGGCAATCGCCTTCACAATATCCGTGGACTTATCCATGACGATGACGGCAGCTGTGCCGAGGCCGGAGCCTAGTGCTTTGAGGCCATCGAAATCCATGGGTGCATCCATGATTTGCTCTGCAGGAACCAATGGCACAGACGCGCCGCCGGGAATGACTGCCAACAAATTATCCCAGCCACCGCGAATGCCGCCGCAATGGGTTTCAATGAGTTCGCGGAACGAAATCGACATCGATTCTTCAAATGTCGCTGGCGTATTGACGTGGCCGGATACGCAGAACAGCTTTGTGCCGACATTGTTTGGACGGCCGAACGAGGAGAACCAACCCGCACCACGGCGCAAAATGGTTGGTGCGACGGCGATGGATTCGACGTTGTTCACCGTAGTCGGGCAGCCGTAAAGGCCCATGTTGGCAGGGAATGGAGGCTTGAGGCGCGGCTGGCCTTTCTTGCCTTCGAGGCTTTCGAGCAGCGCGGTTTCTTCGCCGCAAATGTATGCGCCTGCGCCATGATGGACGTAAATGTCATAGTCCCAGCCATTGATGTTGTTCTTGCCGAGCAATTTGGCATCATAGGCTTCGTCAATGGCGCGCTGTAGTGCTTCGCGCTCGCGGATATATTCGCCGCGCACATAGATGTAGCAGGCGTTTGCGCCCATGGCGAAACCGGCAATCAGACAGCCTTCGACCAGCGTGTGCGGGTCATGGCGCATGATTTCACGGTCTTTGCAGGTGCCGGGCTCGGACTCATCGGCATTGACCACCAAATAGTGCGGACGACCATCGGAAACTTTTGGCATGAACGACCATTTAAGGCCGGTCGGGAAGCCAGCGCCGCCACGTCCACGAAGGCCGGAAGCCTTCATTTCGTTGATGATCCAGTCTTTGCCCTTGGCAATCAGGCCCTTGGTATCATCCCAATGGCCACGCGACATCGCTCCAGCCAGTGACTTGTCATACTGGCCGTAGATATTGGTAAAGATGCGGTCTCTATCGTGCAGCATTTTAGGACTTGGCCTTTCGATTAGACTCGGACACTTCTGCTTGTTGCTTCATTAAGGCGACTGACTTTATCATCATATTTGCACCCAAAAGCATTCCCGCGGCACCAAAAATTATTAGTGGCCACTTGTAGGCGTCCAACGCATCAATTGTATGAAAATACCCAGCTAGCCCCGCAAGCAACATCACAATGCCCGTCGTATCAACAGCAAGGCCTTTAAACATACCAATACCAGCTGGGCTAAATGATTTTTGTTCTGACATCATCTATCCCTCAAACCGGCTTGTCGCCAACAGAGTTGCTCGGACGCCAGCCTTTGGCCAGTTTTTTGGATTGTTTTACCCACTCATCGCGTGAAGCGCGGCCTTTGAAGCCTGTGAGGCGGTCATCAACCCAGTTGAGTTCCGCTTTGCCCCATGCGGCAATTTGCGAGAAGTGCCAGATGCCCATGTCATTGAGCATTTGGGCGAGCTTCGGACCAACACCCCAGATCAATTCCAGATCATCAGCGGCGCCGCGCGGCGCTTTGAGCAATTCTGGCTCTTGTTCAACTGGCGCTTTCTTGGATGCAGCTTTTGCGGCAGGCTTTGCGGCCTCAGCTTTTGCGGCGGGCGCTTTGGCTTTTGCGGGCTTCACGGCGGCTGGCGCGGACATTACGGCGGCAGGTGCACTAGCGGGCTTGGCAGCGGGTGCAGCAGCGGCGGGCGCAGGTGTTGCGGCGGCTGGTGCCGCAGGCGCGGCAGCGGCTGTTGCGGCGGCTAGTGCGGCCTTGGCGGCTTGTTCCTTGGCAAATTCTTTAGCCAGACGTTGACGCTCTTCTTTAGAAATCGCCTTTTTGTCCTGCAATGTGGTGTAGCCCGACGCGGGAGCGGCAAAATCGCGCTTGATTTGCGGACCGGTTGGCACAGAAGCGCCCTTGCCCTGCTCAAACAAATTAATGATTTCTTCGAGGCGCTGCGGTGTCAAATCTTCGTAGGTGTCTTTGAAAACCATAACCATCGGCGCGTTAACGCAAACGCCGAGGCATTCGACTTCTTCCCACGACAGCGTGCCGGTATCGTTCAAATGGAACTGGTCGTGGTG